>NZ_MRCD01000027.1 GCF_001904745.1 Calothrix sp. HK-06 | reverse complement strand
TGATATAACTTGATTTTTGGTCGCAGGCGCCGTTACATTTGTCGTTACCGACTTAGCAACATTACCGACGTTATTGTATTCGACTTGATTAACCGATTTATTAACTTGATTAACTTGGGCGCCAGCAATACTAACACTGCTAACAACTGCCAAAGAAGCCGCAACCGATGCAACGAAACTAAGTATTTTACTTGACTTACGCTTACGACTAAAGCTTTGTAAGGTTCTCATAGATTTTGCCCTCTGGGCAATAAGTATCTTACCTATTACTTCCCATCCACCCAGGTGAGTTTCTGCATTCGTTACAAAAGTTAACATTTTTACTTCAGACCGAAAAATGTGAATAATCGCTTAAATCTTCCTTATTCTTTCCTTTAAGTGCATTTACTGAAGCATAAGAGTATAAGACAGTGCCATATTGTGTAGTGACAGTATATTAAACGCGGTTTTTATACAGCACTACCATGACGCAGATTTTCGGGGATTTCATAGAAAAACCACAGACTAAGGAAAAATTAATGTTAGAGTTTCTGCCTGATGCAATAACAGTGCAGGAATTTTGGCGAAATAACGATTACGCAGCAAAGATAAACCAGCAATCATGATTGTGACGACAATGGTTGAATTCACTATGTAAGGTAAAAATTATTTAAGCTGAGTAAGGTTGATATGAAAGAGATATTTGGATACTACGTTGACAAACCACTCAATAACAACCAATTAACGGTTAAGTTCTCACCGTCTTCTATTCCGATAAAAGACCGCTGGAGAAATAATGGTCTATCTGCAGATTTTATGGCGGATTATTTGACTACTTTTTTCCCTAAAGATGATAGCGATGTTGGCGCCCGAAAGCAAGCTGAAATCAAAAGTACTGCGAGCTATATTGCAAATGAGTTATTAGAAAACTCAATGAAGTACTGTGACTATAGTGTGCGATTACCGATTACGATTCAGCTTCAACTTGATGCTGACCAAATTAGATTTTTTGTCACTAACAGCATAAATAAAGACTCTATCGAAGGATTTAAAGCCTTTATTGAAGAGTTAGTAGTTGCCGACCCACAGGAATTATATTTTAATCAACTAGAAAAAAATGCCGAAAATGCAGATAATACAGCTTCTGGTTTAGGCTTAATAAGCATGATAAATGATTACTCAGCAATGCTAGGTTGGAAATTTGAAATTGTTCAGGAAAAACCAGAAATACTTGCTGTAACTACAATGGTACAAGTAAGTATCTAGGTTGATATTATTACTATTTTTACTACTTTAAAATTCATATATTACACTATTTAAAACAATGGAAATTTTAGGCGATAACTATAAAGTTTGCTATGAAACTAACTCCGCAACTATTAACTTTCATGGCAGTTTACGTTTGAACGGAATGGAAGAATATGCACCCATTCTAAAATTATTAAATGATGTAGTTGATAGTAATCCAGCACGAATTACGCTCAACTTAATGCATCTTGATTTTCTGAACAGTTCTGGTATTACCATGCTATCTAAGTTTGTGATTGGAATGAGAAACAACAAAAGCGTACATATGATGATTCTTGGCGCCAATTCAATTCCTTGGCAAAGTAAATTACTCAAAAACTTACAAAGATTAATGCCAAATTTAAATTTACAAATGATTTAGTTAATGATTTTTTAATATTTATATCAGGGTAAAGATGCATAATTATGTTGAATATGTGAAGGGGTGAAAACTACCGTGTGTGGTATGAAAAAACAAATAAAACAGTTTATTTTGAAGAAACATTAACGTTAGGAACAGTAGCAGAGTATTCTCCAATCATACAGTTACTTAGTAACGTTGCTAATAATCCAACCAATCTAGTTAATCTAAATTTGAAAAGGTTGTATGCTCTAAATAGTTATGGAATTATTATGCTTTATAAATTTGTTATAGATATATTATAGATCAATACGGTTCAGTTAAGGCTATGCAGTGCTTGAAACAACAAACATAGGAGGATTGGTTGTTGTTCCAGTGCCTCTGTGTTTAACTTTTTTCGAGTGAAATTTTGATACAGGCTTTTTCACAACCCTTGGGTTGTTTCTATGAACCCTTTCAGGTAAAGCTGGTCGAGAACTTCCACCAATACCTATTTTACAGCTATTCGAGCCTTAACTGAACCGTATTGTATTATAGATATAAGAGATAAATCGAAATTGCAAGTAATGGTTCAAGCATCAGATGACATACCTTTGCAACTAAAAAAATTAAAAAACTTCAAAATATTAATGCCACATTTACTATTAGATTATCAATTATATTTTCAATCTATGAAACAAGTAAAAAAAATATTTAGTCCAGCGATTATTTTAATGAATCGCCTTAAATATCCACAAAAATTTACTTTAATCAGTAGTATTTTTGTGTTGCCGTTAAGTTTGGTAATGTATTTACTGATTTCCGAAATTCAATCACGAAATGATTTTGCAGAAAAGGAAAAAATTGGTAACATTTACCTACGTCCTTTGCGTCAGCTATGGTCAGATGTTTCACTTGCACAAATAACTAACAACGACCAAACAAAACAAAATGAGTTAAAAGAACTCAAGGCAAGAATTAATAATCAGATGCAGTCATTAGAAGATGTTGATAAAAAATATGGCAATATCTTACTAACGACCAATAAATTTAATTCGATAAAAGAGAAATGGCGCCAAATTGAAAATCAAAATAATACAGAAGAAAAAAGTCAAGCATACAATACGCTACGACAAGACATCGATGAGTTGAGGAATAAAGTTGGAGACCAATCCAACTTAATCCTTGACCCAGACATAGATAGTTACTATTTAATGGATGCAACTTTGTTGAAGCTGCCAGAAATGCAGTATACTTTAGCAGACATTCAGCTTATAACTCAAAAAAGTATCCAAACTAAACAAGATACCGTTGAATCACGTATTAAATTAATCAAATATTTAGCAAAACTCGAAGAATATAATAGCGAGTTAAAGAAAAACATGCAGGATGCCTTTAATTTTAATCCTGCTGGAAATACACGTCCAAAGCTTGAAAATTTGTTAAATGACTATACTAATAAAATTGATTTCCTCGTTGATACAGCAATACCTTTAACTGAAAATAGTGATACTTTAAGCAGCCAAGTATTTTACACAGCGGCAGCAGAGAATTTAAAACTAAGCTATATTCTTTGGGATAAAGCAATTGTCGAACTTGATGTGCTTTTGCAAAACCGTATCAATGGCTTTGTGCAGAGACAAGTATTACTGTGCATTTTTGTCTCAACCATTTTAATAGTAGTATTGTATTTATATATTGCGTTTTATTTAGGTGTAAGACAAACAGTATCTAGCTTGAGTGCAGCATCAAAACAAATGATTGATGGAACTGTCACCGAAAGCATTACTTTAGAAAACCGCGATGAATTAGCGGAAGTCGTCAAATCATTTAACGATATTGCACTTGCTTTAGTTAAAGCCAACAAAGAAGTCAATCTTTTGAACCAATGCCTAAC
This sequence comes from Calothrix sp. HK-06, assembly GCF_001904745.1. Taxonomy (GTDB): domain Bacteria; phylum Cyanobacteriota; class Cyanobacteriia; order Cyanobacteriales; family Nostocaceae; genus Dulcicalothrix. Next base: position 87,523 of record NZ_MRCD01000027.1, on the reverse strand, counting down.
CGATGAAAATATTCGTATGGGCGCCGAATTAGAGGTAACTAGTAAACTTCAAAAAATGATTTTACCACAAAAACATGAACTCGAACAGATACCAGATTTAGAAATAGCTGGGTTCATGCTTTCTGCTACCGAAGTAGGTGGTGACTACTATGATGTAATTTACCACGACGGCAAAGTAAAAATTGGAATTGGTGACGTTACCGGACATGGACTAGAAAGCGGTGTGTTAATGATAATGGTTCAAACTGCGGTACGTACCTTATTAGAACATAACGAAACCGACCCCAAAAAATTCCTCGACACTCTCAACCGCACTATTTACCAAAACGTACAGCGAATGAACTCAGATAAAAATATGACGCTGTGCTTACTCGACTACGAAAATGGTAAAGTTCGATTATCAGGACAACATGAAGAAATGCTCGTTGTTCGACGTGGTGGTTTAATACAAAGAGTCGATACAGTTGATTTAGGTTTTCCAATTGGTTTAGAGGAAGAAATTTCTGATTTTATTGGTCATGCAGATATTCAACTATATCCAAATGATGTTGTAGTTCTTTATACCGATGGTATTACAGAAGCTGAAGATATGAACGGCGCCTTATACGGGTTGAAGCGATTAATACAAGTCATTAAAGAAAATTGGCAACTACGTGCAGAAGAAATAAAACAAGCTATTATTCAGGACTTGTGGAAATTTATTGGCGCCAAACAGCTTTTAGACGATGTAACATTAGTTATATTAAAACAAAAATAATAACTTTATGTGTCATTCTGAGCGAAGCGAAAAATCTTAAAAGTTTAGATACTTTAATAGATGCTTCACTCCGTTCAGCATGACAATTAATAAAGTTATACCATACCACCAGCAGCTTGAAAACGAGCGCGCGCACGTTTAAAAGCTTGAGTAGCTTGAATTGTTGCCTGTCTATCGTCAGGAGAAACAGAGTTTAGACGAGTTTGAGCTTCGTTAAATGCAGAACGTGCTTCTTCCAAGTTAATCTTATCGCCACGTTCGCCACCATTAACGAGAATTGTAACTTCATTTTCTTCAACTTCCACAAAACCACCTTGTAAAGCAATAGCTACCCAAGGTTGATTTTTGCTAGGACGCACACGCATTACACCTGTATCTAACGCAGATAAAAGTGGCGCGTGTCCACTAAGAATACCTAGTTGTCCAGTTGTACTAGGCAAAATTACTTCTTCAGCAGAAGCATCCCAGACTGTTTTATCTGGAGAAAGTACACGAACGGTTAAAGTCATAGATTTTCGTCAATTTTACATTACTGTATGGGCGGTAATATATGGGCGGGTTTACAAATATCTTAAAAAGAGTACTAAATATTTGGTTAACCCGCCCTTACTAGATTAGCCCTTACGATTAGCCCTTCATTTTCTCAGCTTTTGCTTTGGCTTCGTTGATATCACCAACTAAGTAGAACGCTTGCTCTGGTAAATCATCTAACTCACCAGCAAGAATCTGCTTAAATCCTTTAATGGTATCTTCAAGCTTCACATATTTTCCAGGAGAACCTGTAAATACTTCTGCAACGAAGAAAGGTTGCGACAAGAAACGTTCTACTTTACGAGCGCGCGCTACTATTAAACGGTCATCTTCAGACAATTCGTCCAAGCCAAGAATCGCGATGATATCTTGTAACTCTTTATACCGTTGTAACGTAGCTTGTACTGCACGCGCTGTATCGTAGTGGTCGTTACCAACGATATCTGGTTGCAACATTGTTGAGGTGGAGCCTAATGGGTCTACTGCTGGGTAGATACCTTTAGATGCTAAACCACGGGACAATACTGTTGTTCCATCTAAGTGAGCAAAGGTGGTTGCAGGCGCCGGGTCAGTTAAATCATCCGCAGGAACGTATACAGCTTGAATAGAAGTAATAGAACCTTCGGTAGTAGAAGTAATCCGTTCTTGGAGGGCGCCAACGTCGGTACCTAAAGTGGGCTGATATCCTACCGCTGAAGGCATACGACCTAGAAGCGCGGATACTTCAGAACCAGCTTGTACGAACCGGAAAATGTTATCGACGAATAACAATACGTCTTGCTTGTTAACGTCGCGGAAGTACTCAGCCATTGTCAAACCAGACAAACCAACGCGCATCCGGGCGCCGGGTGGCTCATTCATTTGACCGTACACTAGTGCAATTTTAGACTCGTTGAGGTTGTCTTTATTGATTACACCAGATTCAATCATTTCATTGTAGAGGTCATTGCCTTCGCGGGTACGTTCGCCCACACCAGCAAATACAGACACACCACCATGTTGAGTTGCAATATTATTAATCAACTCCATCATGATTACGGTTTTGCCTACACCTGCACCGCCGAACAGACCAATTTTACCACCACGACGGTAGGGAGTTAAAAGGTCAACCACTTTAATCCCAGTTTCAAACACCGAAGGTTTGGTTTCCAGGTCGGTGAGTTTGGGTGCTGGACGGTGGATAGGAAGAGTTTCTGTATTATTGACCGGACCTCTGTTGTCTACAGGTTCGCCCAAAACGTTGAAAATCCGTCCTAGGGTTGCTTTACCAACAGGTACGCTAATAGGCGCCCCTTGGTCAACAGCTTCCATTCCACGTACTAGGCCATCAGTCGTACTCATGGAGACGGCACGTACTTGTTGGTCGCCTAGCAACTGCTGCACTTCGCAAGTTACGGAAACATCTTGTCCTGCTTCGTTCCTGCCGGTAATTGTCAAAGCGTTGTAGATGGGGGGCATTTTGCCGCTGGGGAACTTTACGTCTACAACAGGACCAATGACTTGGGTAATGTAACCAATGTTAGTTTTTTCTGCAGTTGTGACCATGCTGGGTTGTTGCTTATGAAGCTATATTTCAGATAGTGTCAATAGGCTTGAGTTCAAGCGATATCCATCTTTTAGAGTAGCATTGAACGGCATTAATGCATTGAGATAAATTCATTATTAAATAAAACCGTAAACCAAGCACCTTATGATAAAACCTCAAAAAGTCTGTAGGAACAGAAAACTGTCGCGGTCGTGTGCCTCGATAACATCGACTACTCAGGCTGTTTGTCATTTTTGCTACCGCATTCTTCATCCCAAACCATTATTCAATCACAATGCACAGCATAAGCAAAAAAAATACTCTCACACCCAATTGAGTGCGAGAGTACTGCCATGCCATTTCACTTGAATTTGACTACAGGCGCAATTACTGCCTTTTCGGACGTGAAAGAAATAGGGAGACGTTTATTTTTACGGTAAAATAATATTTGTAGTATTTTCGGCGCCGCCTGCTCTAGATTTAGTATAGAAATAAGAATTATTTTATCCGGCTTATTGTTTTAGCATCAGCTTATGAACTACGTATCGGCACGGCAATATTTTTATCAAGAAATTCAGCAAGTTGATGAAAATATAGACTTAGCCAAAGCAGCTTTATATATAGCGACTGAAGAGTACCCCGACTTGGACTGTGACGAGTATCTCAACGCATTGGATACAATGGCATTTGAGCTACAGGAACGTTTACCCGACACGCGGTATCCAATGCGAGTAGTTAAAAGTATTAACGAATACTTGTACGGAGATTTAGGATTTGCAGGTAACACCGAAAACTATTATGACCCGCGCAACAGCTTTTTAAATGACGTAATCGAGCGGCGCCTGGGAATTCCGATTACACTAGCGCTAGTATATTTAGAAGTCGCGCGTCGTGTAGATTTTCCAATGGTGGGAGTGGGAATGCCGGGACATTTTTTGATACGTCCAGATATTCCCGATATGGATATATATATAGATACTTTCCACGATGGCGAAATATTGTTCCCGCAAGATTGTGAGTTGCGGTTGAGCCAAATTTATCAGCAACCCGTACAGTTACAACCCGAACATTTACCAAGGGTGACAAAAGCTCAGTTTTTGATACGGTTGCTATCGAATCTAAAACATATTTATTTGAACAAGCAGGAATTAGAACTTGCTTTAGCAGCAGTCGAGCGAATTTTACTAGTGGCGCCAGATTCCATCATCGATATTCGCGACCGTGGTTTACTATCTTACCAACTAGGACGCTTCACACAAGCAACACAAGATTTAGAAACTTATTTGTACCGTACACCCGACGCACGCGATGCTTCGGTAATTCGGCGCCTACTTTTGAAGTTAAAAGGATAATTTTCATTATCACAACAGTATTTGTACGCAAAACAGCATAATTACCATAAGTGGATGTACGTATGGTTACTGATGACACACGTATAGGAAATTAGACAGCATATGTAAGGGAAATCATACAAACTGCCCTCTTTTTCCTGCCACATACCCGCTATGGCTAACATTCAACTTGGCAACGAAATTATTACAGCCACAGAAGCTATTCTACTGTTGGCTGGCTACCAACTACTTCCACAGTTACAACGCGAACTATTAATCGATAAATTCATTACCAATATAAAATTAACGCCTGAAGAGAAAAATAATACTATTTCTACATTTTATCAAAACAATCAAATAACTACTCCTGGTGCCCTTGATGCTGTACTTAAACGGTATTGTATGACAGTAGAGCAGTTAGAAGCATTAGCCACAAAACAACTGCGGGTGGAAAAATTTAAACAAGCAACCTGGGGAGAAACGCTTAAACAAAACTTTCTACAATACAAACCCCAATTAGATAAAGTTATATATTCGCTGCTGCGTACTCAAGATATGGAGGTAGCGCAAGAATTATACTTCCGTATCAAAGCAGAAGAACAAAGCTTTGCCGATTGCGCGCGGGAATTTTCGCAGGGGCAAGAAGCGACTACTGGAGGATTAATAGGACCAGTACCCTTATCACAACCGCATCCAGTAATTGCTCAAAAACTTTCCATTTCCTCTGAAGGGCAGTTGTGGACACCAATGAAGTTGGAAAATTGGTACGTAATTCTACGGCTAGAGAAATTAATCCCAGCACAGTTAGACGAGACAACAGGCACCGTGTTACTCAACCATTTATTTGAAAAATGGCTGGAAGAGCAACTCCAAAAAAACCCAATTTCAATTAAAGACAATGTAGAGACGCGACATATTGCGTCTCTACACACACAAAATAAATTTTAAAAGCACAATGATATCGAGTCCCAGCACTATTATTGACTTTCTGGCTACTACACCACCTTTTGACAGGATGGATATAGCTGATATCGAAAAACTTGCATCAAAGCTTTCGCCGTTGCGCTACCGGATGGGGCAAGCCATAGTTGTCAAGGACAATTTGCCTGCAAAAATTGCGATTCTTTACACAGGGCAAGCGCGTTTGTTGGCATATTATGACTCGGTTGCAGCTCCCGAAACATTAGAAAACCTTAAACCTGGTGCATTGTGCGGCGCCGTGGGAATAATTCGAGGTGTAGCGTGTGAAACAGTTATTTCCTCTGTAGAGTCAGTTTGTCTCACACTGAATGCACCAGATTTTGAAGAACTATTATCTAACCAACCCGAAGTTGCCGAATATTTTCGTAGCAAATACAATCTAATCGAAATATATGACTTGTTAGCTAAGGAACTACAACGTCGGGGTAAAGTAGTAGATAATTTAAAAGAACTTGCTACAATCGCGGCAAATCATTCAACTATTCTCAACCTTCCATCTGGAAAGATACCATTTTCGCAGTTAGACCCTAACCTGTTATGGTTAGTCAGCAGCAGTGGTTCTAACTATCAGGTTGGGGAGTCCATAAATTCTGCTAATACTCAAGATAAAAATCAAGATAGAAATCAAGAATATATCCAATCTACAGGTAAGGGAATTCGCCTCATTGGGTTTACTGACCCAACTTTATCATTTGAACAAGCTGATAAACAAGCTGAAAGTGTTACGGAAGATATTTCGGTTGAGGTAAATCCTTGGGAAGATGTCCCTTTTGCCCCTGAAAAACCTGAAGCAGCAAGTAAAACCAGTAAGCAGCACATCAAATACCCCTTCGTTCGCGGTCGCGGACCAGTTGATGCTACACTTGCCTGTTTCCACATGCTTTCACAATATTGGGGAATGCCGTGGAGAAGAGATGTTTTACACCGCGCGCTGTCGAATAATTATAAGCGAACAGGTAAGGTCTCTATAGAATTGTGCGGTGGACTGGCAGAGTTGATAGGAATAAAAGCGCAACTCGTACAAGCACCAGCGGTTGCAATATCTCAACTTCCTACACCAGTACTGCTTCCATATCTAGATACTTACGCAATTCTCTACAGTTCATCTGAAAAAGAATTGACCCTTGGTATCCCCGAACAAGGTATCGTCCGCAAAAAAACTAAAGATTTTGTAGAGACTTGGGGAGAAGAAGGGCAGGTTTTATTGCTGCAATCTACACCAGAGACTCCGAAAAAGCGATTTGGATTAAGTTGGTTTTTACCAGCGATTAAAAAACATAAAGTTGTATTAACTGAAGTATTTATCGCTTCATTATTTGTACAGCTACTTGGGCTGGGCAATCCATTAGTCACCCAAGTAATTATCGATAAGGTAATCATTCAAAATGGCGCCAATACCCTGAATGTATTGGGTTTTGTTTTGATTGCGATGGCAGTAATTGAGGGAATAATTACCTGGTTACGTACAAACTTATTCGCTGATACAACTAACCGTATTGATTTATCTTTAGGTTCAGAGGTTATCGACCATTTATTAAGATTACCGTTACGGTATTTTGAAAAACGTCCAGTAGGGGAAATATCTTCCAGAATACACGAATTAGAAAACATTCGGTCATTTCTAACAGGTACTGCCCTTACCGTTGTACTCGATGCCGTCTTCTCAGTAATCTATATCGCAGTGATGATATTTTATAGTTGGTTGCTAACTCTTGTGGCATTAGCAACCGTACCACTATTTGCTATATTAACATTTATATTTGCTCCTATTGTTCGTAGCCAAACTCGCACTAAAGCAGAAAAGAATGCTGAGACTCAATCATATTTAGTTGAAGTTATATCGGGTATTCAAACTGTCAAAGCACAAAATATCGAACTGAATTCCAGATGGCAGTGGCAACAACGTTACGGTAGATATATTAGCGCCAGTTTCGATAATGTACTAACAAGTAATACTGCTAGTTCTCTGAGTAACTTTCTTAATAAATTATCAAACTTATTATTGCTGTGGGTAGGCGCCTATCTCGTACTCAAAGGGGAAATTACCCTTGGAGAACTTATAGCCTTTAGAATTATTGCTGGATATGTTACAAGTCCATTACTACGGTTAATTCAACTTTGGCAAAACTTCCAAGAAACAGCACTATCGTTGGAACGATTAGCAGACATTCTCGATACTCCCCAAGAGTCAGAACTTGCTGGTCAAAGCAATATACCCATGCCAGTTATTAAAGGGCAAGTTCGGTACGAAAACGTTACCTTCAGCTTTGCCAAATCACCAAATCCCCAACTTAACAACGTCTCAGTTGAAATTCCTGCAGGTTCATTTATTGGAGTAGTCGGACAAAGTGGCGCCGGTAAAAGTACCTTAACCAAACTTATCCCTCGACTCTACGAACTTGATGCTGGCAGAATTCTGATTGACGGATATGACATTAGTAAAGTTGAACTGTATTCGCTTCGTCAACAAATCGGGATGGTACTGCAAGATACTCTTCTATTTGATACCACAGTACAGCAAAATATTGCCCTAACTATGCCTGATGCCACTCCCGAAGAAATTGTAGAAGCTGCAAAAATAGCCTGCGCGCATGACTTCATTATGAGCTTGCCCAATGGTTATAACACGCGCGTTGGTGAAAGAGGAGCAGCTTTATCGGGTGGACAAAGACAAAGAATTGCAATTGCGCGTACTGTACTGCAAAATCCACCACTTTTGATTCTTGACGAAGCAACGAGCGCGCTCGACTACGCAACAGAAAGACAGGTGTGCTTAAACCTACAAATCGCATTCAAAGGACGCACGGTGTTATTTATTACGCACCGTCTCGCGACAATTCAAAATGCCGACATCATCTTGATGATGAATGCTGGAAAAATTGCGGAACAGGGTACCCACAGTGAATTAACACAAATGAAAGGACTTTATTACTGCTTGTCTCAGCAGCAAGAAGCTGCGGAAGGCAAAATTACTGTTTAGTACCCTCTTTAATCCCCCTTAATAACTGCGGGAATAAGAAGGGGGGTTGGGGGGATCAACTTCCATAAATTAACTACATTAACAACTTATGAACTCTAATAACGGTAACGGCGCCAACGGTAATCACGCAAGCAATAACGGTAAAGCGAATCCCTCTACAAGCGTAATATCAACACAGGAATTAAATGCAAGATTACCCCAAAGCACAGAAGAAATTCAGCAAAAACCATTAAGTTCTGCCACCAGACACGTACAAATATTTGAGCAACCTGTCATATTAAAGCAACCCCGCAAATGGTCGCGTGCGATATTATGGGGATTAATGCTCACAACAACTGGTACAGTAATATGGGCAAATATCGCCAAAATTGAAGAAGCTGTTTCTGCTAGCGGAAAACTTGAACCGTCAGGCGCCACAAAAGATGTGCAGGCGCCAGTAGGTGGAGTTGTCAAAGATATATTTGTCGAGGATGGCGAGCAAGTCAAAGCGGGAGATAAACTGATTGTACTTGACAACACAACCGCCAAAGCACAATTAGAATCATTACAAAAAATCCGTACCTCTCTTGCTCAAGAAAACCAGTTCTATACTGCACAGTTACGTGGACAAGCAGTTAACTCATCGTTTCTCCTAGTTCCTGCCTCAATTCTTGATTTAACAAAAAGTCGCGCTGCATTGGTTGCGGAAAATCAAGTTTATCGTAGCCAACTTGATGGTGTTGCTGCAGGTAGACTATCTGTTGAACAACGTGAACGCATTTCATCTAACCAAATCGAATTAAATGCACGAGTTGCAGCAGCTTCTTTACAAATTGATCAACTTCGGCGCCAGCTAGAACAAGCTGATATCCGTATCGCTTCTACACAAGACACGCTGAAAATGAATCAGGGAATATTAAATAATATTTCAGGACTAGCAAAACAAGGCGCCATATCGCAGCTGCAACTCCTCAAACAGCAAGAAGAAGTGCGAAACGCTCAATCTCAACTCGACCAATTGATCAAAGAAAAATTTAAACTACAGGCAGAAATTGCCGAGGGGAAAGCAAAGTTACTAAATACACAAGCTATTTCTCGTAAAGATTGGCTCGACAAACTTGCTGAAAATGCCAAACGTATTGCTGAAATTGACAGTCAAATGAATAAATCAATAGTCGAAAATAGTAAACGTATAGCGGAAATAGACTCACAAATCAGCCAAGCTAAAATGAACCTTAAGTACCAGGTAATAACGGCGCCTGTTAACGGTACAGTATTTGAACTAAAAGCAAAATCTTCCGGATTTGTAGTTACTGGCAGCGAACCAATTTTAAAAGTAGTACCCACAGATAAACTTATCGCTAAAGTTTATATTACCAATAAAGATATTGGTTTTGTCAAAGAGGGAATGACCGTTGATGTGAGGATAGACTCATTTCCATTTAGCGAATTCGGTGACATTAAAGGTAAACTTGTGTCGATAGGTTCGGATGCACTACCACCAGACCAAATTTATCCCTTCTACAGATTCCCTGCAAAAGTAGAACTCCAAACTCAACATTTAAAGGTAAACGAACGCAATATTGCTTTACAGTCCGGGATGGGAGTAAGTACGAATATCAAGATAAGAGATAGAACTGTAATGAGTATTTTTGCAGATATGTTTAGCTCGAATATAGAGAGCTTGAAGAACGTGCGGTAGAATTTATATAAATTATAATGCCTAAGTATATTTTTATGATTAGTTCAGCAAAAATTACCTTGGTCTTTAAAACATCCAAGATATTACAAAAATGATAATAATTATAATTTTTAGAAGCAAGTATATTCTCTGAATTTCAGTAGATTTACTGAAGGTTTTTGTAATGATTTAAGACTATAAAAAAAGTAGTAATAGCAAATTTTTAATTCTAAGCTAAGTAGACATCCATATACTTACTTAATATTTGCTTTATATTTGTTCCATTTTTTGTAATCAAAGCGAATGAGTAATAAGTTTACGACCCAGGATTTTGTAATTGCAATAAGCGCTAGAGACTTAAATCCAACAATGTTAAATGTGGATTTTCTTAGATATGGTGGAGTTCTTCCAATCGATTGGGAATTAGCACGCGCTCCTATTTATACAAATCGAGCATCGCAAATAGTATTTACAAATGGTGTCAATATTTTAACGGAAGGCAATCGCATCATTTTTGCTGAACCGATTATAAATAAATCATTTGCATCGATTCTGACTCCTAATATTGCTCAGAAATATGCTGAATCTTTACCAAATATGAAATTTGAAGTAGTTGATATAAATATCAGAGGTTATCTTGCCTTTGAAGATTCATCATCAGCACGAGAATATGTTTCAGGAAAATTGCTATCCAACGCTTCTTGGCAAACAGAAAATATGCGTGCTTCGCTCAATTTGGCTTATGAATATGAAGAAAACCTATTGGGATTGAATATTACTGAAGCTACATTACAGGGCGATGAGAATGAGATTGTTACACCTATTGTGATGTTTACTGGTAGATACAATTATCAGTTAAAAGGAGAGAATAATCAAGAGATAATTGCACATTTAGGACAAATTGTTGCGAATAGTCAAACTAACTTGAATCGCTATTTTGAATTAATTGATACTAAATTTCTGTCATCTGAAGAATTGATAGCAGAGGATACCCAGGTTCATAATTTATTTGCAATGAGTGTTTAAAAACTTTTCTTAGCAAGATGGGCAGTGCCCAGCCTATGATTGCCTAAAAAATCGCCCCTACTCCTTGCTCCGGAGGGGGGTTAAACTTTGGATTGTGTAATACTAATTTTCAAACATCCTCTTATACATAGCATAATGTAGAGACTGTAAATTTACGGTTTCTACAAGGGTTTTATGTTGAACTAACAAAGCAGACCAAAAGAAAAATTATAAATCTAAAATTATGAATATATTATTTATTGATTCTTCTGTTGCAAACTACGCTAGTCTTCTCCAAGCTGCAAAACCTGGGACTAAAGTTGTCCTTATCAACTCCAATCATGATGGGGTAGAGCAAATCACTTGGATATTGCAAAACTACCAAGATATCGAAAGTATTCAAATTGTCTCTCATGGAGAAGAAGGACTACTTCAGTTGGGTAACATGGTGCTGACCCAGAATAATCTGGAGATGTATCGTACTCAATTACAACAGTGGGGCAATGCATTAGCAGCAAACGGAGATATTTTACTTTACGGTTGTAATGTCGCAGCAGACGAGGGCGCTGCATTTATCCAGAATATATCTGAAATTACAGGAGCAGATGTAGCAGCATCATCAGATGTGACGGGAAATTCAGCGCTAGGAGGAGACTGGGAATTAGAAGCTAAAACAGGCGCCATTGAAGCTGAATCAGTTCTACTTGCAGAGAAAATCCAGAATTATAATGGCGTATTCAAAACTTTTAAGGTAACAAATACAAATAGTACTGGTGTCGGTTCGTTACAACAAGCGATTGAAGAAGCAATCTCCACTAGAGGTTTTAATGTTATTGATTTACGGGATATCTCTGGAACTATTAATCTAGGTTCATCTTTACCTACCATAGCTGAAGGCAATGAATTGTTTTTTGTTGGCAATGGTAATATATCGATTAATGGTGCAGGTCAGTGGCAGATTATTTCTATAAATAATGCAACCGTTGGTTTTGAAGGTGTTAATTTTACTGGTGGTTATGCAAAAGGAGGAGACACTAGCGGCGGTGGCGGTGGTGGTTTAGGTGCTGGCGGTGCGATTTTTATTAATACAGGTAATGTCGCTATTACTAATGCCAACTTTACAAATAACAGTGCTGTAGGTGGAAGTTCTTCTGGAACTGCTGGTGCTGGTGGCGCCGATGAGCAAGATGGTGGTAAAGGTGGTTTTGGAGGTAGATTTAACGATAACGCTGCTTTCTCTTTCAATGGTGCTGCTCCTGGTGATGGTGGTAAATCAGAAGCTGGTAAAGGTGGTGCAGGACAACAAGGTACTTTCGGTGCAGGCGGTGGTGCCGGCGGTGGCGGTGCTGGTGGAGATGATTACGGGCACGGCGGTGTAGGTGGCGCTGGCGGTTTTGGTGCTGGCGGTGGCGGCGGTGGCGGCGGTGGCAATGACTACGAGCCTACTTTTTTTGATGGTGCTGATGAAGATGGTAGTGGTGGTAGTGGCGGTAGTAGTGGCGCCTTTGGTGGCAATGCTGAACAAGGCAAAAATCCTTCTAGTAATCCCGCGAACAAAGATGGTAGTTCTGGTGGACGTGGTGGTGGAGGTGCCGGTTTAGGTGGTGCAATTTTCGTTCGTCAAGAAGCTAACTTTACTATTTTTAACAGTAATTTCTCTAGTAACAGCGTTAGAGGTGGTACAGGTTTTAACAACGGTCAAGCAAATGGGGCGGCTATTGGAGGTCAGTATAATAACAACAATAGCGCTTTTATTAATAACGGTAGTTTGATTAATGCAGCTTTCCGTGGCGCTGATCGCAGTAACCCACAAGCTGGTATTAACAGCTTACCGACTATTAAAATTAGTGGAGAAACTAGCACTTTAGAAAAAGACGGCAAAGCTGTATTTAAATTAGAAGTTATTAATGGCTCTATTCCAAATAATGGTATTGATGTTTTTTACTATGTTAGCAGAACAGAAGGCGCGACTGAGAATGTTGATTTCTCAAGTGGTACAAACAAAGTTCGCTTAACTAGGAATGGACAAACTTTTGAGCTTCCTATCATTAATGATGATTTGTATGAAGCTGGTGATGAGAGGTTTACTGTTCAACTATTACAAGGGGTTGACTATCGGCGAGATGCTAGTTCTAACAGCGCTACGGTTACTATTAAAGATGATGAAACTCGTGTTGGTATTAAAGTACTCGATAATGGCGTTGAAGGTTTCAAGAATGGAGAATATGAATTAGCCTTTGACCGTTCTGCTGTTGAAAACTTTACACTTTATTTAGATATTCCCCAAGCTTTTAAACGCGGAAATACAGTTAATGTTAGTGACGGAACTGCAATTCGCGGCACATTTGCAGACCCCCATCCTGATTCTGATTACAAGTTGTATTGGCGGTATAAAAATTCCAGCGACAAGAATTATTTAGTTAACAATGGTAATGATGTTAATGAAATACCTGTTGTTGCTGGTACTGGGCAGGGTGATAAAACAATCATTATTGGTGTTGAAGTTATCAATAATGATATTGCCGAGAATACCGAAACTGTTACTGTTAGGCTCAGAGACAATGGTGTCAATGATAAATATGAACTAAGAAGCGGAGAAACACAAGCGACAGTTCAAATTACTGATGATGATCCAATTATTTCTATCCGCAGGGTTGTTAACCCTACTGAAGGGTTTGGCTATGGTAGTACTCTTTTTGGTCTAGGTAAATCTTTAGAAATTACAGGCGCCCCCCTGAACGGCTACTTCATAGTTCCAAATAACTCTAGCCTAAATATAAGCAAATCGAATAGTTTTACCCAAGAGGTTTGGGTTTCTGTTGGTAGTTTTGGTAATCAATCTTATCGCTTGTTTGGGTTTACTGATGGTGGACCAAGTATTCTTGTAAACGCTGATGGCACTGTTAGCGCTTCTTTTGGTCAAGGTAATACTAAATTTGAATTGAAAAGTACGCAAGCGATTAAACTTGAAACTTGGAGTCATATTGCAACTACTTTTGATGGTGAAAGATTCAAGCTATTAATAAACGGACAAGAAGCTATTTCTCGAAAGTTAGATAACGCTGCCATTTTATTTAACCCCAACGGAAGGTTAGAAGTTGGGAGTAATGGGACTACAACATTTAAAGCGCTAGTTGATGAGGTGCGTTTATGGAATGTTGCTCGTACTCAAGAGGAAATTCAGCGAAGTTTAATTGAAACTCTCAAAGGCGATGAAACTGGATTAGTTGGCTATTGGCAGTTTGAAGGTAATACTCAAGACACTACAACAAATCAGAATCATCTTCAATCTAGTACTAATAACTCTACATATATCGAAAATCCGGCACCGCAAATTGGTTACATCGAACTACAATCAACCGATGCTCAAGGCAAACCCTTACCTGTACAATTGGCGCAAGGTTTATGGGTGCGCTACAACATCAGTGGTTCGGCAACTCAAGGCGTTGATTACTACAACTCTCAATTTCAAATTTCCACTGTTCGCGATGCAACTCGCTACAATGGTGTTGTAATTCCTAAAAATGAATCGACTGCAAGAATTTATTTTGGGGCAATTAGCGATGCTTTGGACGAAGGCAACGAAGATATCAGAATCGAAATAATTCCTTATAACGTCGATAATGATTCTGTTAATAACTCAGATAGCACTGCTACTAAAGACCCGAAAAAGTCCAAGTATGGTTTGAGAAATGCTAGTGGCGCTTTAGTTGATAAACTAACACAGACAATTACAATCGCTGATAATAAAGCTTTCCAAGCTGGTATCTTGCTGCTTGATAAAAACGGGCGCCCAATTACCGATAAAAATAAATTAGCTATTGGTGCTGATGGTACTGCCAAATTACAAATTCGCTTAACAAGTGAATCAAGTGACCCATTATTAACGCTAAAATTAAACAACCTCAGTCAAGGTCAAGCGCAAGAAAACGAACTCAAATGGGGTGATTTTGGGCTTGTCGAGAAAACCCAAGCTTCTAGTTTCAGCCAAATTGACGTTGGTAAATACAGTAGTCCTACGTTCGCGGATATTGATGCAGACGGTGACTTAGATTTATTTGTTGGTGACTTTGATGGTAAAATTCGTTACTGGAAAAATAACGGTACTACAACTAACCCAATTTTTGAGGAAAATTCCGCTCAAAATCCTTTAAATAGAGTTTTTGTTGGTCAAGGTGATAGTGCCCCAGCATTTGGTGATATAGATAAAGATGGTGATTTAGATACAATTATTGGCAGACCTGACGGTAAAATTTCCTATTATAGAAATAATGGCTCAAAAACTAATCCTTCTTTTAGTGAGCAAACAGGTGTAAATAATCCTTTTAACAGTATTTCTAGTGGTTCTTACAGCGAACCAACTTTAGTTGATATCGATAAAGATAACGATTTAGACCTCTTTGTTGGTACAGGCGATGGTAAAGTCAATTATTATGAAAATATTAATAATAGATTTGAGCAACGTACAGGTCAACAAAACCCTTTAGAACAAATTAGTCTTGTCAATGAAGCTGCTCCTGCTTTTGTTGATTTTGATAAAGATGGCGATTTAGATGTTATTACTGGTTCGCGCGCTACTAATGTCCGCTACTATTTGAACACTGGTAATGCGAATAGACCTTTATTTGTTGAACAGCTATATAACCTCAATCCCCTCAATCCGTTCTCGTTCCCCAGCTATACTACCCCCGAATTTGCTGACTTAAACGGCGATGCTTTACCAGATGCTTTAGTTGGTAATTCCCAAGGTACTTTACTTTACTTTGAATCTTCTAAAACGACTAACTGGGAAACCCCAAAAACAATCAACTTAACAAATCTCAAGCTTGACAATACTAATACAGGCGCCTTGAGTTTTGCTTTGAACTTTACCACCACTGACCCGAAATATAGCGCGTTCAACGGCAGAATAATTAACGTTCCCATTGGTTTACCGCGCGAAGATTTATTAGAGTTAGCTGAAAGCGAAGAAGCAAGTAAACAAAAACCTGTTATTCCAGAAGTTGGCATCGTCAAAGGTGACAATATCCTTGAAAACGGGTTACTACCTGGTACATTTATTATCCGTCTCAGCGACCCGGCGCCTATCGGTGGAATAACTATACCTTTTCAAGTTACTGGTGGAACTGCTCAACTCGGTAAAGATTACCAGGTACAAGTTAGTGATACGCAAGGAGTTAAAATCCAAACAACTGGTAATAATAGCTACACGATTACGATTCCCGCAGGAGCGCGCATAGCCACAATTAGTTTAACTTCGATTGATGATTCAGTTGCTGAAGGTTTGGAAACGCTTCAAATTACTCTTTCACCTGATACATTAGTAGAAAAACGCTATCAACTCCAGCCAAACCAAATTAGTGCAACTTTAAATATTATCGATAATGAAGGCGCCGGAATTGAGTTGTCGGAAGTTAGCTATGATAAGACTCCAGGAGGTTTACAGCAAGCAGCAACTAACCCGTTTGCATCATTACCCACTGGACAATCTATCTTAGCCGATTTAGATGCTGACAAAGATTTAGATTTATTGATTGTTGATACCGCAGGAACGGTTAGTTTTTACGAGAATGTAAATAAAGTTTTCCAACGTAATGATAGTAAAAATCCTTTCAAAACAATACTTATACCTGCTAATAGCCAATTAATCCTTGTAGATTTAGACCGCGATGCCAAAGGTTTAATTACCGTCCCCGAAACAAATAAAAATGTTGTTGTTTCAGGTGATTTAGATGCTATTATCATTCGACCCGACGGACAAGCGCTGTTTTATGAAAATACCGATGATAGTCTCCTCAAAAACCAACCTGTTTTTACTGAGAGACCTAATAGTAACCCATTCCAAGCGATTAATCTTGGTGTAAACGTCAAACCAACTTTCATCGATTTTGACTTTGACAACGACCTAGATTTATTTGCGGTGCAAGCAGATGGTAAAATTAACTACTACGAAAATATTACTCTTGGGCTAACAAACAGTCTGCCTAATTACCAGTTACGTGATACCCACATCCTACAAAACATCCAACTGGCGCCGAATAGTAATCTTGCGTTTGCCGACATTGACAAAGATGGTGATTTAGATGCTTACAGCATTAAAGCTGATGACAAAGTTGGATACTATCGCAATAATACTACTAATAACGGCACTGAATATATCTTAGAGTCAGACGAAGCCAATAATCTTTTAAATAAAATTCAGGTTACTGCTGGCAGTACCTTAAACTTTGTTGATTTCAACCAAGACTTTGAAATTGATGCAATTGTTCAGCAGCCGAATGGAAGTATACTTTATTACGAAAACACTACGCAATTAACTGCGGCGTTCTCACCGACATTCGAGCGAGTTATTGTCAGTGAAAACGGTGAAAAAGTTACTTTTGGAGTTCGTCTTACTAGTCAACCAAGTAACTCAGTAACGCTAAGTTTTCAAAAACTTCAAGACAGTGAAGTCAAATTTGACAAAACTAGTTTGATATTTACTCCTGAAAACTGGAACCAACATCAGCTTGTGACAGCTACTGGAGTTGATGACGTTAAATTCGATGGTAAGACTAGCTTTACAGTACAGATTGTAGCTGAAGGTAGTGACCCTGTTTATACAAAACTCAATCCAACTTTCTTACCTGTCACCAACTTTGATAACGAAAAATCTCAAGATAATACATCTATTAAAGCAGGTGATAGTAACCTTCCTCAAATTAAACTGCAAGTTTTAAGCCAACCTACAGAAGTTGGCACCACTGGACAAGTTGAAGTTACTCTCAACCGCTCTCTACAACTGCCAATTACTGTATTACAAGGGTTCCAAGCAGGAAATTTACCTGGTAATCCGCTTCAGGATGTAACTAATTTTTCAGGAGGAATAATAACTGCTTCTAGCATTAATTCACCTACTGGTGAGGAAAGGGACAAAGCTTTTGATGATAAATCTAATACCAAATGGTTGGTTTTCCAAAAGCAAGGTTGGATTCAATACCAGTCTAACGGTGCTTTTGCTGTCAATAGTTACACAATTACCTCTGCCAACGATGAGTCTAGACGTGACCCAAAAGACTGGCGCCTTTTGGCATCGAATGATGGTGTAAACTTTGTTGTACTTGACCAACGTAATAATGAAGTATTTTCGCAGCGTCAACAACTTCGTACCTTCAATATTAGTAATACTACCCCATACCGTTACTATCGCTTAGATGTTTCTGCAAACAACGGCGCCAATGAACTACAAATTGGTGATATTCAAATTTTCGCTCCAACAATAAATTACGGTACTCTAACTCTTAAATTAGACAAACCGCTTCAAGATAAACCTGATACGTTACCTTTACTACGAGGCAGTATTCTCCAACTAGGTAATAACGTCACCGCTGAAGTTCTAGAACCTGCTGTACTGACAAATTCTGCACAAGGGTCAGTTGTCAAAGTTAATCTCAGAGGAACTAACGTTGCTGCCAACACTATAGGCACTGCACAGCCAGTTGTTCGAGTCAATTTAACAACACAGGGAGGTGCCATTGCTGGAAAAGATTACGTAGGCATTGATAATTTATTTACTGCCGAAAATCTTCTTGGCAACGGTAATTTAGGATATTATCGTCACACTATCCCCGATATTAATAATGATGGTGATTTAGATGTTTTTGCGGGTAATCCAAACGGTATCATTGACTTTATTGAGAATACAGGCAGTTCTACAAATCCTGTTTTCCAAACTCGTTTGCAACTTGACCCCCAACAAAACCCCTTTGCCAGTATCAACGAAGCAATAGAAAAACAAAGCAGAAATAGCAGTCAACCACTGTTTATGAGCGCTCCTGCACTGATTGATATTGATAACGATGGTGATTTAGATGCATTTGTTGGTTTCAATGGTACTCGTCTCAATTTCTACCAAAATACAGGTACCGCTACCCAACCAAAGTTTACTGAAGTTACTAACAATCCCTTCAACAACTTAGTATCACAATTAGGGTTAGATAATCTTTCATTCTCTCAACGTCCCGCAGTTAATCCCACATTCGTTGATTTAGACCGAGATGGCGATTCTGATTTAGTTGTAGGAGCAGGTAACAGCTTATACTACTTTGAAAATCGCTCGACCCGATTAGTAAATGGAAGTTTTAATCCAGCAGCGCTGCAATTTACTTTATTACCTGGCAATGCAGTGACTAATCCCTTCGCACGTATCGGAGGATTAAATCAAGCAATACCTACGTTTGTTGATTTGGAACAAGATGGTGATTTAGATTTAGTCGTAAAAAGTGCTAATAGTTCCGAAATTCGTTATTTTCGTAATTTGGGTGGTTCCGGTTCCCCCGCATTAGAAGAAGTCGCTCCCAATCAAAATCCATTCCGGGAATTAACCCGTCCAGATATTACCCCTAGTTTTGGTGACTTTAACGGTGATAGTAAACCTGATTTATTTATCGGCAACTTGGGAGGTACTGTTAGATTTTTACCCAACTCCTACACCCCGGTAGAAATCAAACCAGGTCAAACTCGTGCAGTTGTTGATATTAAACCTATCGATAACAAAATTGCTGACTCTTCCCGGACTGTAGAATTAAATATAGCAAGCAGCGAACTTTACTATCGTGGCAACCCAGATGCTACAGACTCAAGCAAACCTGCAATTACTGGTAAGTTAACAATCAGTGATGATGATAAAGCAGGTATAGTAATTCGGAATGCTACTAGTAGCGCAATTACATCTACAACTGTTCTACCAAATTTACCAGAAGCAAACGGTAGACAAATCTATAGCGTCGCTTTAACTAGTCAACCAACTGGTGCAGTTGAAATATATTTAACCAGCAGCAACGAAAACGAAGGACTCCTGAGTACGGAAAAACCAGGGGAAACTCCTAATAAAGGTATTGTGCTACGCTTCAATAGCACTAACTGGGATAAACCACAATCTTTTGCTGTAGTTTCAGTGAATGACGTTATCGATGATGGAGATGTCAGCTTTAAGGTTATTACTAAGGTATTAAGTACAGACCCAACTTACGATAAGTTTGACCTTTTAGACCTGAACCTGAAAAGCATCGACAATGACCAAAACGCAATTATTATCAATGGACAAGTTGGAGAACGCGCAAATTTAATCGAAGGTGTCACCGACGCCTACACGGTACGTCTCAAACATCAACCTGCACAAAGCGTCAAAACAGTGCGGGTAAAAATGAACGCACCCAACTCACAATTACAACTTAATGGGTTACGTGCAGGTGAAGAACTTGTACTGGACTTTGACAGTCGTAACTGGGACGCTGCTCAAACAGTTCGAGTCAACGCTGTAGATGATAATGTCGTTGAAGGTATTCAGTATACAAACATTCAACTATCGGTTGAGCGAGAAATTAATTTTGACGAGTTTAATAATTTACAAGACCTTAACCTGCTAGGAACGACTCAAACAGGAAATTTATTAAACGCGACAGCGCTACAGTTGACCAATAAATTTGGTGATGTCGGTGGAGTGTTTTATAAAGATGCGGCAGTTTCGTTAAGAACTCAAGATGATTTTAGTACCTTTTTCCGCTTCCAGATGGATGACCCAAATGCAATGGCACAAGGGTTAGCATTTATCATTGCAGCAACTCCTGGTTTGGGTAAGGGTGATACTGGGTTAGGATATGAAGGTTTAGCAAGAAGTTTAGCCATTGAATTTGACCCTGCTGGTAATGGAGGTAAGGATGCTTCGAGTCAGCATATTGCATTACATCTTAATGGCAACCCGGTCGCACAAACTCTTAAACTATTGCCTTCAGAAATTACTGACGCTTACGGCAAATCTCAAGATAAACGCTTAAATAACGGTAAAGTCTGGAGTGTCTGGGTAGATTATAACGGTAGCTCTGATCAGTTAGAGGTACGCCTCAGCGATACTTTATCACGACCCGAACAAGCTGACTTGACTTATCGTGGTGTCCGCGCGGTTATTGGTAGCGAAGCTGCATATTTAGGTTTTACTGGCACCAACGCTAGTACCGGTTTACGCCCAATATCATTGAATCTACCAAGTGTGAATGAAAGTTCATCTGCTTGGGGTGATGTGGATGCGGATGGTGATTTAGATTTAATATTGACGGGGAACAGTAACGGTAATCGTATAACTCGTTTGTATCGTAAAGATAACGATGGCAAGTTAAGCGAGATTAATACCAATTTACCAGGTGTTGAGTCTGGGTTTTCTGTATGGGGCGACTTCGATAAAGATGGTGATTTAGATTTACTGTTGAGTGGTTTCACTAACCCGACTACTGGCACCCGTATCAGTAATATATATCGCAATAACAATGGTTCGTTTGTTAATTTGAATGCAACACTACCTGGTGTTAGTCACAGTAGTGCAGACTGGGGTGACTTTGATAAAGATGGTGATTTAGATTTACTTTTAACCGGAAGCACAGGCGCCGAGCATATCAGTCGCATCTACCGTAACGACAACGGTAATTTCACTAACGTTAATAATACAGGACTTGCAGGAGTTGCATTCGGTGCTGCTGGTTGGGTAGACTACAACAACGATGGCAATCTTGATGTTTTGGTAACTGGCGCAAGTTCTACTTCCTCCAATTCTCCACGCATTACAAAACTTTACAAAAACACAGGTAATGGTGGTTTTACGGAAGTAACAACAAATCTACCTGGATTATTTGATAGTGCAATTGCATGGGCAGATTATGACAAAGACGGCGATTTAGATTTAGCAATTAGCGGTAACGATACAAATAGAAATAGAATAGCTCGTCTTTATCGTAACGATGGTAACGATGTATTTACGCAAAATACTACAGTTAACTTACCAGGAGTAGATAACGGTGCCTTTGCATGGGGAGACTATAACCGCGATGGCAACTTAGATTTAGCATTAACAGGTTCGACTGGTACTAATGCAATTGCCAAAGTTTATTTAAATCAAGGGAACGGTAACTTTAATGACAGCAGTGAATCTTTAGCAGGATTCGCTAACGGGGTTGCAAATTGGATTGATTACGACTTAGATGGTGGTTTAGATTTATTCCTGACGGGAAATGGAAATGCTCAACTATACACTAACAAGTTAGGGCAAAGTACACAGCAAAATTTACTGACATGGAATATAGCTGGCGCCGATATTTCTCAATCTCAAGTTGAGTTTGCCAACAGTAAACAAATAAAACCCATTACCGAGGCGCCTATAGAGGTAGAAATCCTCGACAACGACTTACCAACCGTTTCGCTCAAAACAGGTGGTTCTTCACTTGAAGTTAGTAATCCGAGTTATTTTACTGTCCAGCTAGATAACGTCGCCGAAAGTCTCAAGGGTAGCACTGGACTCAAGGTTAATTATCGCATCATTGGCAGTTCCGCAAAAAACGGGCGTGATTTCCAAACAATTCCCACCGAAGGTTTTATCCGCATTGCACCAGGAGAGATTCAAAATAATCTCTTAGTTTTCCCAATTGATGACTTTGTTTCTGAAAGTACAGAGTTTACCGTTACTAACTACAACAGCAACAACAATACATTAGGATTAAAGCTTGCTGATACTATTCGTATTTATGACGGTACAGTTTTAACGTTTGGCAGAGAAGATGTAAACCAAGGAACTGTCGCGCGCGTCAAACTGGCAGGACAACCAGGTGTGAAAACAGATGCCAAGGGATTAGCCTACGTAGAAATACGTAGTAATGCTACATCTATACCTGTAGAGCTGGTTAGTGGTAGTACTATTCCCGAAGGCGCCACCACAGGAGTCAAAGCTGGACCGATGAAAGCAGCAAGCTTTACCGCAGTTTCGGGCAATAACCTTGCAAAAGTTAACATACAAATTGCTGATAAATTTACCCTTGCCGCAGGTAGCGTCCTCAATTTAGATGGAGGAATAAAAGCTACAATTAGTCAAGATACGGATGTAACACTTGCTGGTATTGGTGTACCCGTAACATTGTTGGGTGGAGTATCTGTTATACCAGGGCAAATTGCCTCGCTCGATGCAGAGAACATTACAGTAGAGATACTACCGGGTGACGGATACAAAATTAATCCCAAGAATAGCCGCGCAACGTTAGAAATTGTCGATAATGACATGAGCGGTTTCCGTATCTCTACTGTCGGCAACCGTGCCTCAGTCAAGGAAGGTGATACTACCGAGTATGCAATTTCCTTACTGAGCGAACCAGTAAGTCCAGTCATATTAAATTTATTTAACGACGACCAAATAAAAATTCTCAACCTCAGTTCGCAACTTCTCGATGCAGATATTAATAGCCTCAGTGGCGATCAAAAAACAGCTACCCTAGATTTACGTCTGTTCCGTCAACCAACTGCTACTGTGGCTGTGCAAGTTACTCCTTTTGGTAGCACAGAACCAGTTTTCCTTACTTTCACTCCCGATAACTGGAATCAAATTCAATCGGTCAAAAATGTCACAATCGCCAAAGCGAGTGATGGGCGCCTGACTACAAGCGTTAGTACTTTGAATGACACAGGCGCCGTTAACCAAAATTTGACTTTATACTTCGAGCAAATTACGGAACAAGAATTTAAACATGTACCTGCAATACAAGGTGAAAGCTTCCATCAGCTAAGATTTGATGCATCAAACTGGTTTACATTACAGCCAATTGTAATTCAAGGTGTTGATGAAGGGATAATCGAAGACGCAATTCACAACAGCATTATTAGGTATTCCGTCACTACGGGTGACCCCAGCTATGCACCGTTGGCAATTCCTAACCAGGTTATTGACGTAGTAGACCGTCCGCTGGATAAAGAAGCTCTTAAAGAAGGATTTACTGAAGCAAAAGACACTGTTTTAGGAATTTTTGACGCAACCGAACTTCCCGTTATTGGTAGCCTCAAAGATGTTGGGTTAGATTTACGCACAATGAATTTATCCTTTGGTTCCAAAGGCGCCAAATCATTAATGGCTTCATTAACAACACAGGAAGAAACACCGCAAGGATTGGATGGTGTTCTTAAAGAAGTAATTGAAGCACTAAATGAAGCCAAGGAATCTACATCTGAGGAAATAGTTGCATCGTTACGTGACCGTCTGGGTCCTCTTGGTTTTGATATCAACATTGTCATGACTCAAGACGAAACCCGCATTGATCTCGAAGGGTATCTGTCTTGGCGCGGAAATTTGCGTGTTCCTCAGTCTTGGGGAGGTTTAAATATTGGCAGTTTCAAGGCTCTTGACGCTCAAGGTGGATTGTTCGTTGACTTCGATGCTGTACTAGGAATTTCAATTGGTTCACATAAAGATTATGGAGTCTACATCGACACCAAACGTACTGGAATTTCAGCTAGCGTCACCGCAGGACTCACAGAAGATTTTAAAGCTAATTTACTCTCGTTTGCACAAATTAGTAACGACCCCAAAAATCGCACCGAAGTCAAGTTAAAATTTACAGCAGGTCTTAAAGATGTAGATAACGGTGGTGGTTTAAGGGAAGGGGGAACAGTTCGCTTTTTTGATATCGATGGAGATAGGCTACTCGACGGTAAAGCATTTCAGTATCCTGTTTATGTCGATGAAAACCCCAAGAACAACCAGCCAGATGTAAAAAAAGACAGCCAAGGCAAGGTTGAGAAAGATAGTCAGGGCAATGACAAATATAACTACAAACTAACTACAGTTCAAGAACCTTTCGTCGAACTCGACAAAGACGGCAAACCGCGTAAAAATTTCCCTGATTTGACCAATCCCAACGTTAAGAATTTGGATTGGAACGCAAATAATTCCCTAGAAGGAGCAAAATATAAGCGTAACGAAGGAATTTATCGCCAGACTCTACTCAATGAAGGTGGAACAACTACAACTGTTACCTACTTTGACAGTAATCGCAACGGCAAGCTTGACGAAAATGAGAAAGACTATTTATTTGCCTCAGACAAAGCTGTAATACCCTTTACCTTAATTGAAGACAAGACCCTCAAAAATTATCCTGTCTTTCTGGATATGAATGGCAACAAGAAGCCAGATTCGGGGGAAACAAGGTATACAAGCCTTACTGATACGGCATTAAGCGGGTTTAAGAAATTAGATAAGAACAACAATAATGTTCTCGACGCTGATGAGCAGTTTGTTGGTGAAGGTAAATTTGTTCAAGGCGCCAGTGTTGGGTATATTGACTTTAACGATAACGAAGCTCTAGATATTGACACAGAACCTTACGCATATGCTGACTTCGACCCACTACAAGTAGAAGAAAAGCGTTTAAGTTACTTCCTCGATTTTAATAGTGATGGTTTACAAACATCTGCCCAATTTGGTCAACTTGGAGATTTACCGATACGTCGCTACTACAAAAATCCTGCCAACCCCGCAGACAACTTTTTATTCCTCGATGTAGACCGTGATGGTGAATATACGAACAACGCAGATTTTCTAGTAGAACCCAAGGTAGTAAAAGACAAAGAGGCAGGATTCGAGTTTTTAGACCTTGATGGAGATGGTAAGCGTAATACGGTAGATGAATTTAAGTATTACGAGAATATTCTTGATATTAACGACAACAACACGCGCGATAAATTACTCGAACCAATTATTAATCCTAATAAGCCTTATTTAAGCTTTTTGGATGTGAATGGAGATGGTAAACAAAATAAACTGCTCGACTATAATCGCAATGGTAAACGCGATGGCAATGACCGCGAAACCACTGCTCTCATTAAGTCACAAGATGCTTCTAATGGTAAGACTTTCTTGTACTTAGATGAAAATGAAGATGGCGTTTTCACATATGAAGAAAATGTACTTAAAAACAATGAGAAGTCCTATATAGATATAAATCGCAATAACAAGATTGATGGTAGTGACTTTGAAATTGAGGTTGTAAAACCTGAGCAAATTATCAAGAAAAATGATGATGATAAGCTTGTAGCATTCCTCGATTTGAACACTAACAAAATTCAGGATGATAACGAACAACTTCTTGCTCAAAATAATCGCTTGTTCCGCGATATTAATAACAATGAAAAGATTGACCGAGGTGACAGGTTAATTATTACTGATGTAAATCAAATCAAATCCATTAATAATGTAACTTTCCTTGATGAATCAGGTGATAATAGTATTACCCGTGAGTTCAAAGTAATTAATACTTCTTCTGGCTATATTCTAGACCTCGACAACGATGAAATTTTTGATAAAGATGTAGAACCGCTTATTTACTTCCAAGAAGGAAATATTCGCGAAACTTATAATGTTTTTGAAGATGGTTTATTGAGCTTTCAGTACATTGATTACAACAATGATGAAAAGTATCAGTTTTTTGAAGAATTACCTGTGCGTGCGTTAGATGGTACAGGACAGTACTACATCGACAAAAACAGCAACAATAAGTTTGACAATGGCGAACAAACAGCTAAAATTATCTCTTACCTAGACTTAGAAACAAACGGACAGTTTTCTAACAGCGACTTGCAAGTTGGTAAATATCGAGCATTGCCAAAGCTACAAGCAACGCTTACCAACGTCAATTCAACTACAAACACAGGTACTTTATCCTTACGTTTGTCAGAAAAACCTGATAATGACGTTCAAATAGAGGTTGCACTTCAAAGCGGAACAACTACAATTACTTTTACCAAGGATACTTGGAATACCAGCCAAGTAGTTAACAATGCTTCTATAAGGCAAAGCAAGTTCAATAATCAAACTTATTACACAGCATCTGTAAACCAAGTACGGTTTGGACTTGACAAATCGCTCGATTTGACGTTCCAACAAGAAAGTACAACTCAATTTACCCAAGTTATTAACTCTGGCGAAGATGAACCAATCCTTTATCGCTTCCAAGATAAAAATAACAATGGTAAACAAGATGATGACGAGTCAATCATTCTAGACCAAGTTGGCTTCTTAGACTTAAACAACGACAACCAATTTACTCGCCCCGGCGCCGAGGGAGTAATTAATCTTTCAACTGCACAGTTGTTTTCAACCTCTCGAAGCCCAGAAAAACCAGAAGCAAAAGTTCTCACTACAGCTTGGGGGGGTCGCTTCCTTGATTTACGAGCAAACGGCGAACAAGACCCTGGCGAACCTTTCTCAAAAGACCAAAAAGAACCGCTACAAATACCAGATGAAGCAATTGTTACTTATCGCATTATTAAAGATGCCAACAACAAACGCTTTTTAGACCGCAACCGCGATGGAAAAGTTAATGCACTTAATATCGGTTCATTAGTAGACCAACCTCTTGATGTTGTCATAACTCCAGGCAGTAATGTAACTTGGGCAGAAGCGCTAAATCTATCAGAAGCTGGTTATGAAAACGAACTTAGCTTCTTAGATATAGATGGAGACAAAGCACTAGACATTTTTGGTGTCACAACGAGCAGCTTTAGAACTAGTAAAACTAAAAATATTCCGATTATTGAACCGCGTATAATATTACGCGATGGTTTCCGCTTTGTTGACTTGAACGGTAACGGACAACTCGATAATGCTCCCGAATTTGATGCTAATTCCGACGGGCGGTTCTCATTCTCAGAATTTGACCTCAAGCTTGAACCTTACGCACGTCCGGCGCCTGACTTTAAAAAGTCATTAATTCCCAAATTGGTAAAACGAGGCGAGTTGACAACCGGCACAAAT
Source organism: Calothrix sp. HK-06 (assembly GCF_001904745.1). Classification (GTDB taxonomy): domain Bacteria; phylum Cyanobacteriota; class Cyanobacteriia; order Cyanobacteriales; family Nostocaceae; genus Dulcicalothrix. The sequence goes on along the minus strand of NZ_MRCD01000027.1, from coordinate 60,156 downwards.
GGCGGGACAACAGCAAACACAGGTACTTTAATGTGGTACCTAGACTTAAACCAATCTGGTTACTACGAAGAAGGACTAGACCGTCTACTTACCGATGCAGAGCGACAACAGGTTTCCTACAACGCATCTACACAGTATTTTGATGACGGGGAACGTTTAACTTTAGGGGAGATAGTAGCGCACTTCCGCGACAAAACAAAAACCACGAAAGAAAAGTTTACAGACTTAGGCACCTGGTCATTCTCAGGTAGCGCTCAACTTGGGCTGCAAATAAAAGCTTCATTAGCTAATACCGCGTTGCCAGGTGTTAGTGCTGATTTACTGCTAAAGCCTCCCGTACTCAACTATGGTAGTAAAGAAGATACGGCAACAAGCGCTACTACTCTTCAACTCAACAATGTACGTCTTGACCTAGGGCCGTGGTTATCAGGAGGAGTCAGAGATATATTTGTTTGGGTTGATGAAAATGTCTTAAAGCCTATTAAACCAATTATTGACTTTCTGCGGTCTGATATCGAACTACCCACAAGTTTGGGTGTTGAAGGTTTATTCGAGCGAGATGGTTTACCAGGTACTACAGCTTTAGAACTGCTCGAATTTATTGCTGACCTTATTGCCAAGTTTGATTCAGCAAGTAATAACAATACAACTTCAAATTCAACAGAGAAAACAACATGGCAGAAATTTAAAGAAGCGCTGCCACAAGCTATCAAATTTGTACGTTGGGTAGTTGATTTTACAAACACTATTGAAAAAATTGCCAAACTCGACCCCAAAGACCCGATTATTGTTGAAATGGGCAGTTTTGACCTCAGTGGCAAATTTGGCAGCAAAGACCCACAGGATAATGCTGCAAATGTCGCGCTTAATTCTGGTACACCCTCGAATACTAATAGTTCTACTACAAATAATATCCAGACAACACAAACTACTGCTGGTAAACCGACCACCAATAGTTTCATCAATAATGTCTTGGATAAAGGATTTGAGTTTCCCATTATCAGTAACCCACTTTCTGCAATTGGGTTTCTGACTGGTCAAGCAGTTGATTTAGTCAGTATAGAGTTTCCCGATTTAAACCTTGGTCTTGGCTTTGAAGTCCCTATTTGGGGTTTCAGCACATCAATTTTTGGTAAAAAAGTAGGCGCCTCAATAGGTTTTAGAGGGGATGCATCCATAAAAACAGAATTAGCTGTTGGGTTTGACTCTTATGGAATTTTGCAAGCTAATAAAAATGGTATCGGTGATGGCTGGGATGTCGCGCGAATATTCAGCGATGGTTTGTATGTTCGAGATACTGTTGACGGTAAAGACGTTGATGAAGTAACTCTTAACCTCCAAGCAGCTTTAGTAGGAAGTTTAAACGCACTCGGTTTATTAGATTTGTCACTTGAAGGTGGTTTGATAGGAAACGTTGGCTTGGACTTGGTGGACGATGGCGAGTTAGATGGTACTAGCGACGGTAAGTTGCGTTTGACAGAAGTAGTTAATCGTTTCCGCGATAATGGTTTTGGCGATGCTCTATCAAGTCTGTTCCGAATTACCGGCGAAATAGGAGTTTACGCCAAAGTTGCCCTCAGTGCATTCTTCGGCGATATCTTTACTGCCACCACCCCTCCCTTGACTTTACTTAAGTTTGGTGTTGGTGGAGGTAGAAAGAGCGATGCAGGTTTCTTCACTCAAAGCTATATTATCAATGGTGTAGTCTTCTTTGATGCCAACTTTAACGACATCCTTGATACTAACGAACCTTTTACTACCACTAACCTCGATGGCAGCTTTGACCTGCAAATACCCTACGATATCTTTGACCTCAATCGTAACGGCAAGTTAGATTCTTCAGAAGGTCGTTTAGTGGCATTTGGTGGTACTGATAGCACTAGCGGTTTGCCTATCACTACACCAATGTACGCGGTTCCTGGCTCAAATATTATTTCACCTTTAACAACGCTCAAAGAATCGCTTGTTCGTCAAGGTGAAACCGATGAAACTGCTGAAGCCAAAGTTAAAGCAGGTTTGGGAATTGATACCAACATCGATTTAGATACCTTCGATCCGTTGCGAATGATGACGGGTGACAAGCGACAAGTTGGGGAAAATATCTATAAAAAGCATGTACAAGTGCAAGGTTTAATGACCCAGGTGCTTGCCTTTGCGAAGGGAGTTTTACAGGATAGCGATATTAATCCTACGATTTGGAAATCAGTACTTGATACTTTAGTAACTGGTATTGTACAAAACAATAAAGCAATAGATTTTACTGACCGAGATAGACTTGCAAAAACAATCTTTGAGGAGTTAGGGAAAAAACTCAAAACTTACGGTATTGAAACTGTCAATGGGTTGAGTGTAGATGAAGTTTTAGCGGTCGCGGTCAAACAAGCTACGCGCGAACTTAGCGATACCCAAGAAAAAATCGAATATATATTTGATCAGTCCAACAAAGGTACAGTTGCAGAGCTATTAGAGCGTGTTGCGGAACCAAAAGTAGAAGCTCAAGGGGTTACACCAGATTACTTAGCTGACTTTTCTGCTCAACCGTGCATCATCGAACGCAAACCGTTACCGAAATTTGAGCTTACGCAAAATCAGCCTTTTAACTTAGATCTACGCGAATACTTCATCTTTGAAAACGCTCCCGAACTGCGTATCAAGAATGTTTCTGGTTTACCCGAAGGATTACAATTAAATCCTGTGACTGGTATCCTTACAGGTATACCTCGCTCTATGGCTTCCACCTCAGTTCAGTTTGATATTACAATTCTTAACTCTGGTAGACGAGATATTCCACTATCCGAGTATGCTGAAAACAACGGGATAGAATTACCAGAAAGCGCCTTCTTAAACGAAGGACTGTTTGTTCCCTACACAAATAATTATCGCACTGAAGCTACAACTTCTGTCTCGCTTAATTTAAATGTAGTAAAAGCGAATAATCCTCCCACAGTAACTGGAACTTTACAGAAGAACATTAATTTCAATACCAGTATCGCTTTGACTAGCGATGACTTTATCAGTTACTTTGCTGACCCTGAAGGTAAACCTCTTGACAAAATCAAGATTGTATCCATACCTGAATACGGTAGCCTCAGCTTTAATCAGGCGCCTGTAGGTATCAACGGAGTTATCGAAGTAAATAAATTAACTGGTGATAATCCGCTGATTTACACTCCTGAAACTGGATTTAGTGGCGATACTAGCTTTACTTGGGTAGGCGCCGATGATGTACAGTATGCTGCAACACCCGCAAAAGTTCAGTTAACTGTACAACCACAAATACCATTAGATATACGATTAATTAAAAATGAGGAACCACTACTAAAATTAAGTGCGAATAGTAGTGCAGCAACTAAGCAGTCGCTTACTTTGACACAATCATTCCAGTCATCCTTCAGCTTCCAATTAAATCGACTATCTAAAGGTTTTGTTTTTGTTTTATCTCCTGATGCAAGTGATGCTAATGGAAATCAAAATATAATCCAAAACAGTTTAGGAATCGAAATTAATCAGAAGAGCATCGCACTTAACGTGAAAGGGCAAACCAAAGCAATTGAAGGATTATATAGAGCCTTAGCGAAACCCTTTGATGGTGAATGGAATGTTTGGGTTGACTACGACCAAAACCGCGACCGTTTAGAAGTTCGTTTTGGAGAAGGAGGACGTCCAGTAAATGCTGACTTATGGTACGAAGGTGTACGCACTTTATTAAATACTACAACTGTCACTTCTCGATTTATCGCACCCGAACGTAAACCAGCAGGGTTACAATTTGAACGACAGCCAATGTCACTCTCACTTTATCGCGGTCAGAGCGATTGGGGTGATTATGATAACGATGGCGACTTTGATTTAATCGCAGTTAACGGTCACGTTCCACCGGAAAGGGGTAATAATTACCTAACCTCAGAAATTCACCGCAACGACGGCAATAATAAATTCACGACTATCACTTCTAATTTACCCAGCTTGAAACATGGTGCTGTAGCGTGGGGTGACTACGATAAAGATGGTGATTTAGATATTGTTGTCGCAGGGCGTACTCAAGAAGGTTTGCCTCCAGAAGTAAGTTTATTTACTACTCAGATTTATCGTAATGATGGTAATGACCAATTCGTTAACATTAACGCTGAATTAACTCCTGTTGAATATGGTTCTCTCGACTGGGGTGACTACGATAAAGACGGAGACTTAGATTTATTGCTCATAGGTCGCACGGGAAGCACGCTTTATGATTTACCTTTTGAGCAAAAAGTTACTCAAGTTTTCCGCAACGACAACGGCGCCTTTAACAAATTGAATTTAGATTTGACTGGCATCTCGAAAGGCAACGCGACTTGGGTAGATTATGACAACGATGGCTACTTAGACATTTTTCTTACAGGCAACATGGGTTCGGGCGGTTTACCAATTCAGGAGTATGGCGAGCCTGGAAACCCCATACCTTTAACACGTTTATATCGTAACGATGGCAAAGGCAGTTTTGAGCGGGTCAGTACACTTTTACCTGATGTGCTAGATGGCACTGCTGATTGGGCAGATTATGACGGCGATGGCGATTTAGATTTAGCAATCTCCGGTGGTTTAGAAGCTGGCATTCTCACATATTTAGGTGATGACTCTGAAGACTTGGGCGATGGTTCTGATGCAGCAGGTATAACTCATATTTATCGCAATGACGGTAATGCTGTGTTTACACCTGTTGCAACAAACTTAGTTTCTGCGCGCAATGGTGCGTTACGCTGGGCTGATTTTAATGGTGATAAGCGCCTTGATTTACTTGTAGCAGGTAAAACTTATAGTAAGATTTATCAAAATGAAGGTAAAGATACTTTCGTCGATAGCGAAATTTTACTTCCTGCTACGATTAATGTTAGTAGCGGCATACTGTACAGTAGCGCTTCTGTGGCTGACTACGATAAAGACGGTGACATCGATATTTACATGCCTAGCCACGGGGCAATATTCCGCTCGACTTTATACCAAGATGCAACATTAACACCAACAGAACAAAAACGTTATCAACTACTATCGTTAGAATTACCTGGGGTCGAAGGAAGTGCCGCAGCTTGGGTAGATTACGATAATGACAAAGATTTAGACTTAATGTTAAACGGTCGTTTGAGTAATGGCGAACGCATCACTCGTTTGTACCGTAACGACGGCGATAATACTTTTGTAGAGGCGCCTTTTTCACTACCAGGAGTTAGATCAGGTGATTTTTCTTGGGAAGATTACGACTCGGATGGGGATAAAGATTTATTATTAACAGGACTCGATACAAGTAATAACCGCATTACCCAACTTTATCGTAACGACAAAGGTACACTAACACGTCTCAATACAAATTTACCAGGAGTAGCATTTAGCTCGCTCGACTGGGAGGACTACGATAAAGATGGCGATTTGGATTTATTATTTACAGGGGAACTGAGTGAGCATTTCCATACTACCCGTATCTACCGCAACAACGCTGGCGAACTTACACAAGTAGAACTCACTAACTTTGCTGGTGTTGCTCTTGGTCAATCAAGCTGGGTAGACTACGATAAAGATGGAGATTTAGATGTTTTCATTACAGGCGCTACTGATAGTTTCCCTAATTACCCACGTAAAACAGCTTTATATAGGAACGATGGAAATGATGCATTTATCGAAGTTGCAATCGACATACCCGCAGTTTACGACAGTGCGATAGCTTGGGGCGATTATGATAACGATGGCGATGCTGACCTTGCAATTAGCGGTCGTACAGAACTAGAAAACTGGACGGACGGAGAGAGGATATTACGTATTTACCGCAATGATGGTGCAGGTAAGTTTACTCAAAATGAATCATTAAATACACAAGATATACAGGGTGTAGATAATGGTTCTCTAGAGTGGGGAGACTATGACTTTGATGGCGATATTGACTTACTAGCAACAGGTAAAACAGAAAAAGGTAAATATTTAACTCGTCTTATCCGTAATGACGGTCAAGAAAGATTTATATTGAGCGGCGAAGCTTTCATTGGTGTCGAAAAGGGACAAGCGACCTTCGGCGACTACAATAACGATGGCGACCTTGATATATTGTTAACAGGTGGTTTAGGTGGTAGTTTAAATGTTGCACAAATCTACGCCAATGTAACTTCTGATGAATTGGGTCAAAATATTCTCAACTGGCGCCAACAGAACAAAGAAATATTACAAACTCCATTCAAAGATTCAAAAACCCTGCAATTACAAAATGGAGCATATTTAGCCAATAACTCGCGCGGCAAATTATCCGTTATTCGTCGCGACTCGAAACTAATAAATGAAGCTGCAACACAGCAAACGAATGCAATTTTTGCTCTTGGTGGATTTAACTTTGATATCACCGATATCGGACTGGGTAACATAGCCACTTTAGAAATAATCTCACCTGTTGGTAGCAAAATTAACCGCTATATGCAGTTACTAGCTAATCAGTGGCAGTTGTTTGACTATAATTTGAATTTGGGAACAGGCGCCGAAATTATAGACCTGAACAATGATGGAACTCTTGATATTCGCTTGCATCTACAAGATGGGGGGGCAGGGGACTTAGACGGAGTTGCCAACGGTGTTATTAAAGCAACAGGCGCCCCTGTATATATTGAACCAACTGTAGAGGCGCCGTTATCACCGTTATCATTAGTACCTGTAGGACAACATCTGCGAATTGATGGAGACTTATCCAACGTTAGACTCAAACTAAACTTAACTGGAAAAGATGTAAAATCATCAGATATTCACGAAGTCGGTATGTTTGCCGTAGATGACGCTCAAGGTAGCATCAATGGTTTGTTACCAGGCAGTGCAGGATACATACAAGCAGCTTTAAACCGAGCCAAAGCGTGGTTCTCAGTACTTTCCGATAGCTTCGCTCCTAACCCTCAAAGAATACTACAAAACATCAACAGTCGCCATTTAGGTTTCTATCTAATCCAAAATGGTACTACCGACGAAGTGTTAGCCAACTCAAATTTTGACAAAGTAATTTTAGGGGCACCAACTAACTCAAATACAACTGGCTCAAATACCAACTTGAAGCTGAATACTTTGAACCAAAATAGCTTACAAATGCTATTTGAGGATAGATTAGGCGATAGCAACCCAGACTTAACAGTAGAAATTACTGCCACCTATGACCCAATTGAAATCATTGGAACTACTTTACAAGGACAGCGTGAACGCGAGTTAATCGATTTACGTAACTATACACAACAATTCAAATTAGAATTACCAACAATTGCCAGCGAAGCTCTATACAATAACACCGTCGGTTTCTACCGTATAGAAAACGAACAAGGAGCAGTATTAGACCCGCTCACAGGGAAATTATTAAACTTAGGAGATATAGGTTATAGCGAAGCAGCAGTTCGCAACAGTCAACAATACGGCATTAGTGGTCAGCGTGGTAATAATGTCTCCAAAGTTATAGAAGGAGGTTTCTTGTTCGCACCGTTCTTAATTGCCAACGGTACAGTCGGTGAAATACTAGACGGTAACCCTAACAACAACCAACCTGTATACTTCGCCTACCTAGGAGCAAACTCCGATAAAGTAGACCACATAAAGCTTTTAGGCGATAACACCTGGGGCTTTGAAGACCTACTCGGAGGTGGTGACAGAGACTACAATGACATAGTGATCCAAGCTCGCATCCGGAATGTGTAATTTTCGTCACTGTTTCTATATCATGTTCGGTAGTAGAGACGTTACATGTAACGTCTCTACATTATTTTCAAGAGGGGGTTGGGGGGTATATGCTGCAATAAGCTTAACCCGACCATTATCAACTTGCCATTCACTTGCTTCCACAAGCTAATGCTGACTTAATACCTTATCCTCTCTTTCTCCACCACTATCAAGATTCGTGATAGAAGTGTTATGAGTATATTTGCGGATATGTTTAGCTCCAATCTAGAGAGCTTGAAGAACGTGCGATAGGATTTTATAGGCATTACTCAGAGCCATTTAAGTGCGTTTGCCTTAGAGAACTGTGGCACTTGCTGTTGGCAACCCTGATTCAATTAATTATTTACCGCTAAAAAAGGAATCTTTTTCTGATCGCTATTTAAGTATTATCCCTATTTACACTGTATAATCATATATGTCAATCTATCTATAGATATAAAAACAGCCTATTGTGTTGTTTTCATCCACAATGCTCCAACTGCTTTGCGAAGGCTAGCGAAACAAGGTATTTTACGACATTCTTGACGGTGCCGCGTTTCGTTCAGCATGACGGCGGAAGTTTTCGTGATTTTTTATACTTGAATATAAAAATATGCAATATCAAGCAATTGTATTTGTTGATAGTACTCTCGGAGAATCATTTATTGATTCGTTAAAACAAACAGCCCAAAGCAATACAAAAGTTATTACCCTTGATTCAAATGTAAATGGCATTGCCCAAATTACTGAAGCCTTAACGCAATACTCGGAAGTAGAAAGTATTCAAATTTTCTCCCACGGCAGTGGAGGAAGTTTACAACTGGGTAATACTAAGTTAAGTAGTGCCAATCTCAATGAATATTCTCAACAATTAGAATCTTGGGGCAAAGCATTAACTCAAAATGGAGACATTTTACTTTTGGGTTGTGATGTTGCAGCAGGAGACCAAGGCAAAAATTTTGCTGAACAACTTAGCCAACTTACAAGTGCAGATGTTGCTGCATCAGACGACTTAACAGGGAATTTTGAGTTAAACGGAGATTGGAATCTAGAGTATACCACAGGTTTAATTGAAGTACCTCTAGCTTTTCAGATGGAGGTGTTAAAAGCATATACGGGAGTACTGGGGCAAATATTTGTTACGAATACAAATGATAGTGGCTCTGGTAGCTTGCGCGAAGCGATTATTGATGCTAACGAAAATTCTGGTCAGGATGAGATTATTTTCAATACCGCAGGCACTATTAGTCTATCGAGTTCTTTACCTTCAATTACTGGAGACTTAAAGATTGATGGCGCCAATAAAATCACTATCAGTGGCAACTCTCAACACCAAATCTTGACAGTTCTTGGAGTACCTTTTACAGTTTCTAACTTAACGCTGAAGGATGGTCTTGCAAAAGGGGGTGCAGGCATTAATGGTGGCGGTGGTGGCTTAGGAGCTGGTGGAGCTTTATTTATAAATATCGGCTCCTCTGTTGGAGTGAACAACGTCACCTTTACCAATAACAGCGCTGTTGGTGGAAATTCTTCAGGTACTGCTGGCGCCGGGGGTGCTGATGAGCAAAGCGGTCAAAGCGGTGGTGCTGGTGGAGGCTTCAATATCAATAGCAATTTTGGTGTAAGTAGCGGCGGTTCTGGTGGTTCTGGTGGCGGTCAACAGGGGGGTGGTGGCACTGGCAGTCCCGGTAGTTTTGGTACTGGTGGTGGTGGTGGCGGTGGCGGTGGCGGCGGTAACGGCAATGATAATGGTGGCGGCGGCGGTAGCGGTGGTGCTGGTGGTTTTGGTGGTGGTGGTGGCGGCGGCGGTGGCGGCGGCAATGACTACGATAGCGCTAGCACTGATGAACATGGTAGCGGTGGTGCAGGAGGTAGCGGCGGCAGTTTTGCTGGTAGTGGTGAATCGGGGCAAACTCCCAGAGAAAATACGCCAAGCACTAGCTATTCTGGCGGTCGAGGTGGCGGTGGCGCTGGTCTTGGTGGTGCTATCTTTGTCAATAGCGGCTCTAACTTAACGCTGATTGGTACAAGTTTTAACAACAATACAGCTAGAGGAGGCACTGGAGCAAATAATAGTCAGGGTTTAGGCAGTGCAGTTTTTGTTCGCGATGGAGCGGTGCTTCAAACACTGAACGTATCCCTCAATGGTAATGATATTTACGGTTCACAAACATCACTTCCTCGCCCTACGATTAGCATTACTCCCGTTGCTACTATTGCAAGAGAGCAAGGGACAGTTGCTGCCCAATTTACGGTTAGTCTCGATAAAACTCTCCCGGTTGATTTTACAATCAACTACACCTTAAGTGGTAGCGCAACACCTGGTAAAGACTATACGGCGCCATCAGGAAGTATTGTTATTCCTGCTAACACTACTAGCACTACTATTACAATTCCAATTCTTGAAGATAAATTTTATGATCCTAATGAAACTATAACTGTTACCCTGACTGGGGGGACTGTTTACAACATAAACCCATCACAAAGTATAGCAACGCAGACGATAGTAGATAATGAACCCAAGATACTTAGTGTTACAGGTCTAGAAACCGCAGAGGGGGGTAGTGAGGGTAAATTTACCATCACATTAGATAGAGCGGCTCCTACTGGCGGGTTAAATGTTCGATACAGAATTGCCGATGGTTCAGCAGTATTCAAAGAAGACTACAAGCTAATTGTTGCAGATTCACTGACTCCTGGTAGAGAGGTTGAACTAGTTAACGCTACAGGTTTGATTAATATTCCTGCGGGTAATACAACTTATAATATCAAAGTCGTCCCTACAAACGATCGCATCTTAGAGCCGACCGAAAGCATCATTTTTGAAGTTGTTAATAATCCGCAGAACGGCGAAAATCTAGATTACGGTGTTGACATCAATACAAATAAAGCAACTATAAACCTTGTAGACAACGAAATTGAACCAACCATTTCGGTTAAGTCAGGCAACCAAGCTTCAGAAAATAATTCCAATCACGGGACATTTGGGTTTGCAGTTGAATTTTTAGACAAAAATGGAAATCTTGTAGATAATAACGATTTGAGGATTCCTGAGTTATACATTGATAAGAATGGCAACCTTAGTAAGGATATTGCCATTGAGTATGACTTAAATGGCTCTGCTGTGAGAGGTGAAGACTACCCCTTAGTTAATCTTGAATACCGGATTCGTAATGATGATAAAAATCTAGGTGACTATAAACCTCTATTACAAAAAACTCTCAGCATTACCCCCGAAAATGATTTCATTGATGAAGATACCGAATCAATCAATTTGAATTTAAAACAGGCAATCTCTTCTCGCCCATACTACAAGCTGAAAGCTAATGATTCTAGTGCCACCCTAACAGTTGAAGATAATGACACCGCAGGAATTGTTATTTCTCCAGTTAGTGGCAATACCAGCGAGAAAGGCGACCAAGCTACATTTACTGTTCGTCTCGCAAGCCAGCCCATCTCTCCTGTTACCATCAATTTCTCCACTTATAACGCGGGTGAAGGTAATACTACCGTTAATTCTATAACTTTTGATATAAGTAACTGGAACAAACTCCAGACTGTTACGATTCAAGGCGCTAATGACGCTGTTCAAGATGGCAATCAGACCTACACAATTCTGACCAGTATTAGCACTCAAGATCCGAAATATAATGCAATTAATCCGGACGATATCACCCTCATCAACTTTGATGACGATCAACCAAATATCTTAATTCGTCAGTCCGGTGGTACTAAGGTTAGCGAAGGCGGCGCCACGGATAGCTATACCCTTGTTCTGACTCAAAAACCTACCGAAATTGTTGAAATTACCGTTAGCCCAGAAACTCAGCTTGATTTAGGGTCTGGGGCAGGTGTTCCAATTCTTTTAACCTTTACTCCTGATAACTTTAATACTCCTCAAACTGTAAGTGTAAAGGCAAACGATGACAATGATTTAGAATTTACCCATCGCAGCGTTATCAGCCATACTGTCCGTAGCAGTGATTCCGGATACCAACAACTACCTGTTGGCAACGTTAATGTCGAGATTGAAGATAACGAAAAAATCACCGTTAACGTCAAAGCTATTGGTAATGCCAGCGAAGAGAGCGGTATTCCAGGAATTATTGACTTTATTCTTGATAAGCCTGCGCCCAGCCAAGGGTTTACAATTAATTACACGATCACAGGCGCCCATCCAAATAATCCTCAAGCCGCAACTCCAGGGGTAGACTTTTTACCTCTGTCTGGTTCGATTCAGGTTAATCCAGGCGCTACAGGGGCAAGTCTTAACATCACACCTATCTTTGATAGCGAGTCAGAATTACCTGCTGAAGATGTCACTATCTCGATAGCTGCTGGAGATGGATATGTAGCAGGACAGATGAACACTGCAACCACCCAAATAACTGATGAGGATGTTCCAGGGTTGAGAATTATTCAATCTGGTACAACTACTGAGGTTTTTGAAGGGGGTCTAACTGATACCTATCAAATTTACCTCCTCAGCCAGCCAACTGCTGATGTTAAGGTTAGTTTCCTCACATCTGGAAATGGTCAACTTGCCCAAATTGACCCAATTATCTTCACGCGCGAAAACTGGAAGAAGCCTCAAACTGTTACCGTCACTGCGATTGATGACGGTAAGCTAGAAACTCAGGCTGAAAATAAAGCTATTATTCAGCATTCCGTCAGCAGTGCTGATCCAAACTACAATACGGAAACTCAAATTGGCGGTCAAGCGATTGGTGTTGTCCCTGTCAAAATTTCCGATCCTATCCTTGATGAAGAGGAAGTTGCAAAAACTTTTGACGAAAGCCTCAGTTTTTTGCAAGATGCTTTTAGCAGTAGATTGTTGGATATTAGCTTACCAATTTTTGGTTCGGTCGGGAATTTACAAAATAACTTCATTGGAACTTTCAAAGATAGTTTAGTCAATACCATCAAGGGAACCTCCCAACTGACTCCCGAAAAACTCAAAAATATCCTAAACAGAGAATTAGGTTCTAAAAAATTTGAAGTTAAGAATGTCAATATCAAGAGCGAAGTTGAAGAGGTTAATTTTGGCTTTACCCTAACGGATACATACAATCTTCTAGATACACCAATTAAGGCTGACCTAGGTTTCCCAGCTTTAGGCATAAATGTTGATGGTCGATTCCAATCAGCCTTAACTTGGCGATTAGATGTAGGTTTGGGCTGGAATAAAAAGCTTGGTTACTTCATTGATACTGAGAATACAGGAATTAAGGGCAACCTGAATTTAGGTCTGAGTCCAGACTTTAAAGCACAGGGTAATTTAGGATTTCTACGTCTGGATTTGAACAATGATCCGCTAAATAAAACTCAGGCGAAAATTGAATTTAATTTAGGCTTAAAAGATGTAGACAACCGAAATAATATTAAATTTATTGATATCGATAAGGATGGAAAATTCAGCAGTATAGAACCTTTTGTCGGTATCGATAAGGATGGAAATTATCCATCTCTTACTTCTGATGACAAAAATGCGATTTATCAAGGTATTGGTGTTAAATTTGCTGATTTAAATGGGAATCAAAAATTTGATTTAAGTGAACCGTATGTAACCTCTACATCGTTCGATCCAAAATTTGTTGTTCGAGGATTAGGGTTTGAAAGTTTAATTAAGACAGTACCTATTGATAATCCTCAGAAGGGACGCTACATCGATTTAGACAAGGATAGTAAGTATGATTTAGGTGAACCCTATTCACCGGATTTTGTCGGCGAAAATTTTGCTATTCAAGAAAGCAATCTTAAGTGGGATACTGTTCCTGAATATGGCACTGTACAATTCATTGATCTCAACCAAAACAACAGATTTAACCAAGACGAATTTTTTGTAGTTACGAAAGGCGAAGTCCGTTTTATTGATATCAATAAAAATGGAGAAAGAGATACAAATCTAAGTTTTTACGAGCCTTACTCCTATCAAAAGAACGAATATGCCAATATTCCTGGCATATTACCTAGCGCAACTAACACCATTACCTATGACTCTGATGGTTCTCGTCTTACTTTTGATGAGATTGGACTAGCACTAAAGAAAGGAAAAATCAGCGATTTGCTTAATACTTCGGTAAATGCCGATGTCAACCTAGGACTGGAAGCAAAAACTAGCATTCTAGGAAAAGCTGCTTTACCTTCAATTCAATTTGATTTGGCAGGAGAATTACCAGTATTCGGCTATCAGAATGGTGTATCTAATCGAAAGAAAGGGCCAGAAATTTCCTTTGATAATATTAAGCTCGATTTAGGAAGTTTTGCCAGCGATTTTGCCAGACCTGTTGTCACAAAGATTAATGAATTAATCAAACCTATTAGACCAGTCATTGATTTACTACAAGCTGATACTAAAATCTTCTCCACTTTGGGGTTAGGTTCTGTATTTGATAGGAATAACGATAGCAAGGTATCTGTTTTAGAAGTTGCTGAATTTTTGAAAAGAGTAGAAAGCTTTGGTAAATCTTCTGGCATCGGCACTAAGTTTTTTGACTCGATAGTACGTATTGACAATCTAGTTAAATCAATTGAAGAGATTTCTAATCAAGCTGCAGGAATGCCTATTCTTATAGAGCTAGGTTCTTATAAATTATTAGATGACGTTGATGTTACTAATCCGGATGATCTGAATAAAGAGAAAAAAGCTCAAGTTACGAAAAAGCCAGCCAGCACTGACGAGCAGCTTAAGACTAAATCAAACTCTGGGGCAGTAAAAGTTACTAAAGGATTTACTGGAAATCCTGATTTTAGTATTCCCCTGTTGAGTAATCCTGCTACAATTGTCGATTTACTAACCGGTAAAGATATTCCGCTGTTTACTTACGATTTGCCTCCACTTGTTTTTGACTTTAGTGTTAGCAGAGATTTTCCTGTCTTTTGGCCTGTCTCTGGTCTATTAGGAGGAGGATTTAGCGTTGCAGCTGACTTAGCCTTTGGTTATGATACCTATGGTTTGCGGAGGTGGTCTTCTCAGAAGTTTAAACCAACAGAGGCTTGGCGAGTCTTTGATGGCTTTTATGTGAGTGATCGTGCGAATGCTGATGGGACTGGGGATGATGTTAATGAAGTAACAGCCAGAGCTTATATTGAAGCTGGAGCGGGTTTAAATTTTGTTGCTATCTCTGGTTACGTCAAGGGTGGTCTTGAAGGCCTACTAGGTATTGACTTGATAGATGGTGGGGAATTAAGTAACACAAGTGACGGACGGATTCGCCCCTCTGAGATTACTCCACGCCTGCTCTCGCCTTGGGAACTCTTCCAGCTTTCTGGTGCGCTTAACGTTTATGTAGCAGCAGAAGTCAAATCCTTTGGTGCAAAGGTGTGGGAGAAAAGGTTAGCCACCTTCAACCTCGCAAAATTTAGTGTTGGACCGAAGGGGAATAGCGCGGGAACTGCTTTTGATGGAGATATAGCCGCTGCTTATGTATTCTTTGATGCTAACTTGAATGGTGTTCTTGACCCTATTGAACCTTACACAATTAGTAATGCTGATGGTACTTACAATTTAGAAACTCCTTTAGCTCAATTTGACACCAACGGTAATGGAAAGATTGATGCCATCGAAGGAAATATCATTGTTGTTGATGGGATTGATACCTCAACAGAAATCACTCAAACTACACCTCTGATTACCACACCTGAAGCAACCGTCGCTAGTCCACTAACAACCCTTGCTACTAAGATTGCTGAGTTGGGATTGAAGTCGGCAGAAGCGAAAGTTAAGCAGGTGTTGGGATTACCAGCGCTTCTCAATCTGTTCGATTATGACTTTCAAGCCCTCGAATTACCTACATTATCGAGCTTGGGTCAACTGCAAAACCTGGTAATTTTAGGAACTTCAGAGATTGCAACAGCCATACCAACTGACAAACCTGGGGTTAAGGCTGCCATCGCCAATGAAATTTTAGAAGCGATTGCAATTCGTATTGGAAGAAGTAACAATCCCAATTTCAGCGACCAAATAACAGTAAAAACACTCATTCAAGAGTCACTTTCTAATCGCAACATAAGTTTAGAAACAACTAAAGTTGAAGAGATCGCATCTAATATTGCCAAGAAAAACCAAGAGATAGCGGCAATTCGTGATAATAGTCAGCTAACTGTTGAAGATAAACGTCAACAAATCATTGCTGCAATTGTACCAGCCGAATTAGCAGGCGGATTTCAAAACCTCGCCCTTAAACCTCTGTCAGCACTAGCTGCGCTGGTCGCTAATACGCTAGACATAACAGGCGCCCAATCTCAAATCAAAACTGCTTTAGGGCTGCCATCAATTGATGTATTCAACTTCAATCCTTTCACAGAAATTGCCAATGGCGATCCTTCAGACAATGGCTTAATCATTTTTGTGAAACAGGCAGAAATACAAAATAGTATTGTTGCCCTAACGCAATTACTCAGTGGATATTTAAAGTTAGACGTTAGCGAGGTTTCTTATCAAGTTATTGATGCCTTAATCGACCCTATTACAAATAATAGACTTGTCAACTTCAGCAATGCAACCTTTCTAGAATCTATTATTAAGCAAGTTGCTCCCGACATTCCATCTGACGTTGTTAACGGCGCCGCCCAAATCATTGCTGAGGCAAATCAACAACTCAATACGATTTTCAATAATTCCAGCTTGTCTCTGATAGAGAAAACAACTAGAATCACCCAAGTACAAAAAGTCGCCCAAGGAGAAATCGCTCCTGACTTAAAGGCAGTTGGAACCAGTGCAAAAACTATTAGTGAAGTACTTACCGAAAATACGGGAAATGCTTTAATCGAACAAATTCAAGCCGCAGTAGTTAGCAATCCTGCATTCAAGACAGATGAAAACACTCTAACTGGTATAACTAGTAAAGAGACTCAGTTAACGCTAGATGTTCTCAAAAATCAAAAAGATGCTGCATTTAACGTTACGGAAGTCTTCACTTCCAAAAGCGGGACGGTCAGAATTAACCAAGACAAAACAATTACTTACACTCCCAATTCCGGTTTTGTAGGGGAAGATACCTTCTTCTACGTTGCTACCGACGGAAATAAGCGAGTTAATGGTAGTGTAACCATCACTGTCTACAGCACCTCCTTGGAACAAGCGGGCAATAGCAGTATTTATACTGGTCCCGATATAGACAACATCACTGTCGGCGATGAAGATAATGTCATTAAAGATGCTGGTGGTAACAACTACATTAATGCTGGTAATGGTAATAATGTAATTTATAGCGGTGCAGGCAACAGCGAAATCTATGCAGGCAACGGTAACGATTTTATCCAAGTCGCTGGAGGAAATACTGTTATCTTTGCTGGTGATGGCTTAAACAACATTACTACAGGTGCTGGTGATGATAAAATAAACACTGGCAATGGTAATGACGTAATTAATGCTGGGGAAGGTCAAAACACCATCAATGCAGGCAATGGTAATAATTTAATTACTACCTATGGTGGAAACGACCAAATTACTACCGGTAGTGGTGATGACTGGATTGGTGCTGGTGATGGCAATAATACGATTCGAGCAGGAAATGGTATTAATATTATTGCCACAGGTACAGGTGCAGATAACATTTATACAGAAAGCGGCAGCGATATTATTAATTCTGGCGTCGGCAATGATTTGATTTGGGCAGGTGCGGGAGATGACAGCATTGATGGGGGTGATGGCGATGACCTAATTTATGCTGGAGATGGTGACGACACAATTAATCCCGGTGCAGGTAATAACCGAGTTTACACGGGCTTGGGAGCAGACACCATAGTTTTGGAAGTTGGAAAAGGCATAACCGAGATTTATAGATTTAAAGACGGGCTGGATAAAATTCAGGTATCTGAAGACTTGCAAGATAAATTGACCTTCACTAAAGGTACGGGTAAAAATGCCAAAAACACCTTCGTTAGTATCGCAGAAGATATAATCGCAATTATCTATGCATCTATTGATACAGAAATAACGGTTGACGAAAAAGACCAGCAGCGACTAGGTGGTAATCCTCAGACACCCGCGTTAGTAATCGTTGATGGCAAAACTCAATACTTTGAGGATGTAGTTCCTGACCCTGTGGCTGTCTTTGATACAAAAGATTTGAAAAAGTCTTCTCTGAAAAAGCTGACTTCTGTATTAGACATCGCTAACTTTAAGGTGATGCCCAATCCAGCACAAATAGATGAGAGTTTACAACAAAAAGTTAAAGAGGGCATTAAGCAAAACCCAGTCAAGGTAGAAATTAAGCTACCTGATGGTTCTGAAGATATAACTGTAAATACACTTCTCAAGCTCAAAGCAGATGGTTCTCTCTACGACTTTCGTCGGCAGTCTAATCCTGGGCGAGGGCAGTTGGATTATGATATTCTCACAGGAGCAGTCTTGCAAGATCGAAATCTCGATGGCAAGGCAGACTGGGCGGTAGTTTATTTGCAAGATGGTCAATGGGGCGATGAAGATGGTTTAAGCAATGGTGAGATTGAAACATCTTTAGTGGCAGCCAACTGGGATTTCGGAACCAGTCGCATGGAGGTTCGTTCGAGTCAGGATGGATTAAACTTCTATGGCAACCGTAGTTATGTTCAATTTACTCTCGACAGTTTCTCTGGAACTGAAGCTTCAGAAGTTGGGATGGCGCGCGTTCGCTTCGGTTCAGATGGGCAAATCATTGAAGTTAAGGGCAAAGCTGTTAAATCACTTGAAGAAGCCAAACAAAGTATTATTGAACGCGGCGAAACACTTTTTAGCAGCTTGACCAAGAAAAATCCTAACCCAGATATTGGTACTACTACTCGCACGGTTGCTTTTGAAGAAGGGGAACAAGCAGTCTTTTTCGTAATTCAGGGGACAAAAGATGAATTACTGTTTAATGGACTAAATTCCAATTCTGTGCAGTTTTCGCTTTCCACCCTCAATAATGGTGCGGCAATGATGACTGCCAGCAATGACGAACGCGGACAAAAAGCCAAATTATCCCTAGCTGGGTTGTTCGATGTCAGTGCCAAAGTTTTGACTGCCGAAGAAGCTCGTCCCCAATTAGGATTATTTGCAATCAGTCAAACTCAACCACAATTAAATACCACCGATGAGTTAATCGACCTCAAATCCTCTGGCGCTTTTGATGGCAAGCAAGTCAAACTAAGCTTATCACTTCAACGAGAAGCCGTACATAATAATACTGCTTACTTATTCCGAGTTGATGATGCATCTGGAGCAATTCGAGACCCACTAACTGGTATGTTACTTGACCCAACTTCTGGTTTAAGTGCGGAACAAAAACAGCGTTATTTAGAACTGGCAACAACAGACCGTTTAATTCAAGGAACAGAGCTTCAAACACCTAACCAACAGACAACAGAAATTTCTGTTAATCTCACAGGTGGTGAATACTACGTACCATTCTTGGTTTCTAACGGCACGCTTTCAAGCATTAACAAAGATTTCAATCGTATTCTCACACCATATTTAGGCATAAACAGCAGTGGTGTAGACCACGTTCGTAGTTTAGGTAATAACAAATTTGGTTTCGAGGACATAATTGGTGGCGGCGACCGCGATTATAACGATATGATTCTTTCAATCAAGCAAGTGCAAATAATTGCTTAATCAGTAGGAACTAATTATTAATCTAAATCTTGGGTATGGCACTGTCATGTCCAAGATTTTTCTGTTTATATTGTTTGCTACTTGTTAAGGCCTATTACTCCAGACTGCCAAAGTAAATATGCTGGCATCCTTACTAGTGAATCCCTCATACCTGACGACTCTATATCTCTAACTGGTGTATATGAGAGTTCGGTAGCGTGGGGAGACTACAGTGGCAATGGTAAGCTCGACCTCATTCTTACTGGCAACAACAGCAACGGTCAAAGAATCAGTAAACTGTACAAGAACAAGATTATTTGATGTTTTCTGCAACTTGTTTAAGGCGCCTTAATTGCGCTTGCATATCCTCTTTAGTAAATTTTTCAGCAAATATCTTAAAACCCCAGCTCATTACAGGGTTGGGTATTTCAAATTCAAATCTGTTCAGTAAACATGTACCATTTGGCATTGGTTGACATTCCCAGCGGTCTTTGCCTTTAAAAAATCCTTCAAAACCCCAAACTACCAGTCCTGGTTGTCGTTCTACAACTGTATTGTTTAACGTCGGCTTGATTAATGGTATTTCAATCACAAATTTGCTCTTTCCTCCGACATTTGTATCCCAATCACCGACGGGGTAACAACGTAAAAGTGGATTCAGCCATCGATGCATTAAATTTAACTCAGTAATACAGCGTTCAACGGTGGTGGCTGAGGCGTTGATTTGAATTGATTGCTCGAATACTTGGGTAGAAGACATATATTTTTAATCTGAAAATAGAATAAACTACATTTTGTTAAGACAAATAGTAAAGATAGATACAAACAACCAAACTGTTATAAAAAAAAGGTGCCATAGTCGTAGAATATTCAATCAACTAGCTGGTATGTTACTAACTGCCTCTTTAAGGATATTTAACCATGTCTCAACAGCCTTTTCGATATTCTACTATTGAGCCTGAAGCTAAGGCGCCGACTTTAAAGCGACTACGACAACTTGCACGGATACTTGATAAAGCTATTGTGATACCTGGTACACAAGTTGGTATTGGTCTCGACCCAGTTATTGGACTGTTACCTGGTGTCGGTGACTTTTTAGGCGTGCTAATGTCTAGTTATATTGTCCTCGAAGCTGCACGCTTAGGGGTGCCGGGTTCGACTTTGGGAAGGATGGTATTTAATATAGCTATCGATGGACTTGCTGGTACGGTTCCACTGATAGGAGACTTTTTTGACTTTGCATGGACAGCCAATACCAACAATATTAAGTTATTAGAAGAATATTTAAAATTTCCAGGAGCCAAGAAACAAGCTGATAAGTGGTTTATTACAGGAATTCTAATCGTACTGTTACTTGTAGCGATTGTGCTTGTGGCAATACCCGTTATATTAGTTAGAATGATAATGACAATTTTGACAGGTGGTTAAATAAATCACTTATAGGTTTTAATTGAGCCGAAAAATAAACTTTTTTTTCCAAGATGCCAAAAATTTAGATTTTTGGATTAAAATCACTCAATCTAAAATCTATACTCTATTCACTGTCGAAGACAAATCTAAAATGAGAGATTGGTGGCGGACGAATTTTCCTTTGGGTAAGCAAAGCTTAACTATTGCCGACGCAAACGGATACCCGGTCAAAATTGCATATGGCGAAGTTGGTAGCGGCAAACCGTTATTTTTACTACACGGTATCGGCAGTT
The DNA here is from genome assembly GCF_001904745.1 of Calothrix sp. HK-06. Lineage (GTDB taxonomy): Bacteria > Cyanobacteriota > Cyanobacteriia > Cyanobacteriales > Nostocaceae > Dulcicalothrix. The sequence goes on along the minus strand of NZ_MRCD01000027.1, from coordinate 39,213 downwards.
GGAGTTATAACTGGCGTAACAGCATTAAACCTTTATCGAAATATTTTCGTGTAATTTGTTTTGATGCCAAAGGTTATGGTTTCTCTGATAAACCTATATCGCGTCGCGAGCAACAAGGACATCAAGTTACAGAACTAGCTAGAGTAATTCGTGCGTTGTGTAATGAACCTGCTATTATTGTCGCAGAATCTTTGGGTGCCTTAGTTGCTCTGGCTGCTTCGCAGAAGTATCCACAGTTAATTGCAAGATTAATAGTAGTAAATGTACCTATTTTTGCCAAGCGTTTGCCGCATTGGGGAATGTCTTTACTTTCTCAAATACCAATAGAAGTTATACAAGCTATTGATACTTCACGTTTAAGTTATTTATTTGCTCCTTTGGTTCGTGAAGTTATGGCAATTGAGCGGCGTAGTGTTTTATACGACCCCTCTACGCTAACACCAGAAGACGTATATTGGATTACTTATCCATATATTGAGTTTCCTGGAACTTTAACGAAGGTTGCGGAAGAATTAAAAATTGCCGCGCAAGAAATTGAGCTAGCGCAAGCTAACAAACCAAACTGGTTAACTAATACTCAAAACAATCTTTCTAAAATTAGCTGTCCTACGTTAATTTTATGGGGTAAGCAAGATTCGTGGTTTCCTGCAAGCGATGGGAAAAAGTTACAAGAATGTATTCCAAATTCATATTTAAATATCATTCCTAACTGCTGCCATGATGCTTCGTTCGGCGCCTCGGCTATTATAAATAAAACAGCAGTAAGGTTTTTAGAAGAAAGCGGTTACTGCTAAGGCGCGAAGAAACCGGGTTTCTAAGCAAAATCATGATGTTATTACAATATTCAACAAATAAACCCGGTTTCTAAAATTTTAAATTATAGACGGATGTAATAAGTAATTTATTTGTTACATCCGTTTAGAATTTTTATACAGTAATAAACACCATAGAATATAATAACTTTATTCAATTAAAAATATTTACTCGTTTGCTTCAAATAAATGTTCAAGCATATGGCGATTTTCATTTTGAATTCCTTTAACTTGTGAAACCATAATTTCAAAGTTTTCCTGAATAACCTCAAAATTTTTCTGACTGAGAGTCATAGCAGTAAATATATTGGAGGCAGCACTATTTAATTCTTTAATAGAAATTGTATTCGACTCTAAAATCGTTTCAATTCTATCTAGTCTTTTTGAAGATGCCAAACTTGCTTCTTCCAAACGAGCGATACGTTCCGACGCTGCAATATTTAAATGTTCTAACTTTTCCATACGCTTCGATGATTGGTCACAAGCATCTTCCATGAATGCAAGAACACGTTCAAATACTTCATCCAATTCTTTTTGTCTTCTATTAAACATAAATATCTTTGTATTAATCATAATCTTATATTAGTTTATTCTACTTAGTTTAAGTTGGGTGATTTGTATGTAAAGACTACTATTTTTATAATAACTTAATTTTATTTTGCAATTAATTGATGTAATAAAGAAACCGGGTTTTACCTAAAATCCTTGTTTTGTATTATAAGATGTCAGCGAAAAACCCGGTTTCTAATAAAGACTGAAATTCCCAACTTCTTTGAGAAGTCGGGAATTTAATGCTTTAAAATAAAACAGAAAATAAAAATTATGCCTTTTTTATATATTTAAAGACATAGAAGTTTAATTGCCTCCTTGAACATAATTATTCTTGTATACCAAACAAATGGTCAAGAATATTACGACTTTCTGACTGAAGTCCTTTAATTTGGGAAACAACTACTTCAAAATTTTTCTGAATTACTTCAAAATTCTGCTGACTGATACTGACGATGTTAAATATATTAGCAACTGCTGTGTTCAGTTCTTTGATGGAAGCAGCATTTGATTCGATTGCGGATTCTATCTTGTCCATTCTCTGTGATGCAGCTATATGTACTTCTTCAATGCGAGTCATCCGGTTAGATGCCGCTAGGTGTTCTGCCTGTAAGCTAGTGATAAGCTGTGATGTAGCAAAATGAGCTTGTTCTAAACGAGTCAAATTTTGTACGGTTTGCTCGCTCTCATTTTTACTTTCTATGATTGAAAGAACACGGTCAACAATTTCGTCAAATTCTTTATATTTTTTTTCCGTTGACATATATAACTCCTTCTCTTTAATAACTATTCTAAATTAATTTATATTCTTTTGTGTGGCTGATAAAAAAATTGATTAGCTTTTTATTACTTTGATACAAAGTTTAGAAACCGGGTTTCTACCAAAAGTTGTCATTTTTATTACAGGATATCAACAGAAACCCGGTTTCTTGGTTGGGTTCCTCTACCCAACCTACGTTATAAAAAAAGAGGAGCGGGAGGAAGCATATCAAGCGCTTTTCACTCCCGCTCCAGCATTCACCGCTGAAGCGAACAGAAATTTAGTAAAACGTTGTCTCTTAGGGGGCTAATGTGTGGACAACAACGTTTTTACGTTTATTTCTGATGCGATGAATACCAAACTTAAATATTTGGATAAGTAGATATTTTGATATTAGATAATATTACTTAAGTAAAGGTACTTGTTATCAGGTAGTAGATGCTTTTTATATCATCAATATAATCGGATTAAATAGTTGCCAGATTAGCTCTGGCAATGGTGTTTGGTAGTTGAGTACACCCTGATAACAACACCCTTGAAGTCGTTTATCTTTGTTCAAGATAACCGACTAATTCAGGGGTGAGTTGCCAATCTGGCAAGTTTCTTGATAATTTATTGTTGGGTATTTTTCTTATAAAATAAATATAAAATTGTATATTTCCCTTCAGACATTCAAAAACCGGGTTTACTCAAAAGCCCGGTTTTTTTGGCAAATATTGGTTTGTTTACTTGGACTGCTACTTACGCACAACAAAAGAAATGGGGTTTGGTTTGCGGGCTTCGACGGGTTGAGCTAGAGGTTCCTGCTGGATGCCTAAAGAATTGTTATGAGGTGGCAAGATAGTAACTGTCGTATTTACCTTGCGTGTTGTCGGAGGACCATGTGTACTTGTTTTTGGTGGTACAAAAACTGGGGGCTTTTTAGGCGCCTGTAGTTCTGTTTGATAATAACGACGTTGAGCGATACGTTCTTCGTAGCGGTTAACACGCTTTTGGTTTTTTGGAGAAAGTTTAGAACTGTTAAGCCAGCGGAAAATAACCAAACACCCACCTCCACAGCTCAAAGCAATCGCCATAACCACCCATATTGGAAACTGACTGCTTTTTTCGGCAGTTGGACTAGGACTAGACTCAACTATTTCTACTTGAGCTTGCTCGGCCATATCATTCGTCTGCGACTCTTCTATACGTCCTGCATATCCCAGACTATAAACTGATAGCACGGCACCACCAGCAAATAGACCAAGTAAAGCTACCACCAAAAGCCAAGGATGATAAGCAATCAAGCGTATAAAAAACCCTAACGCTGATTTGTGCTTTGATACAACCGTTTTTTCAGGTTTATGTTCAGGTGCTGGAGTGCCAGCGTCACTTGTCTCCTGCTGTACTCTCTGACTGTTTTCCATGATTTTTGCGGATTTATACCCCTCTATCCGGCTAATTGTACATCTGGAATACACCTTGAGTATCCGTAGCAAAATGTGGCTCTTTGTAGCATTTTTCTAATCATAGGCTACAAAAAACCGCCATTTTGGCTCAATTTGGGTATTTATTTAGACTTTACGCACCTAGATAGACTGCTGAAAGAAAACGATAATCAGGACTTTGCTGAAGAATGTCGTTCGAGTGCGAACTGTATTAATTGGTCAACGAGGTTAGTAAAAGGTACACCAGTGTGTGCCCACATTTGAGGATACATACTTGTTGCTGTAAACCCAGGTAGTGTATTGATTTCATTAATCAGTATTTCTCCTGTTGATTCAACATAAAAGAAATCTACGCGTGACAACCCTGCTGCATCCACTGCGACAAATGCTTGTATTGCCATCTCTTGTATTTGCGAGACAACAGAAGAAGGTAACGGCGCCGGAATCAGTAATTCTGCCATTCCCTCAGTATATTTAGTTTCGTAATCATAAAATTCGCTACTGTAAGTAATTTCACCGAGAACAGAAGCTTTAGGATTATCATTCCCTAAAACAGCGCATTCAACTTCTCTAGCAATTACACCTTGTTCAACAATAATTCGACGGTCATAACTAGCAGCATTATCAAGAGCAGCTTCTAGCTCAGTACGGTTACGAACTTTGGCAATACCAACAGAAGACCCCAAATTAGCAGGTTTAACGAAGCAAGGATATCCCAAATTAGCTTCAATATCATCACAAAGCTTCGGAAAAACACAAGGATTAGAATAAACTTGTGCGCGTGTCACCACAACATACTTAACTTGAGCCAAACCAGCTTGTGCAAAAACATCCTTCATGGCAATTTTGTCCATACCTGCTGCTGACCCCAGTACACCAGAACCAACATAAGGCACTTGCATCAGCGTCAGTAATCCTTGAATAGTGCCATCTTCACCATTAGGCCCGTGAAGGATGGGGAACCAAACATCAACTTGATTGGCTTCAGCAGGGAATTGCCATAAATTTGGAGAAGGGACAAGATTTTGTAAAGCTTCACCACTATCTAAAACTTGTTGTGCAGTTGCAGGAGCTTGCCACAAACCATCTTTTTGAATATAAAAAGGCAGCACATCATATTTACTAACATTTTCATCGGCACTTAAGGCGCCTTGTATCGCGCGTGCAGATTTTATCGAAACCTCATGCTCGCCCGAACGACCACCAAACAAAAGTCCGACTCGCAGTTTCGCCATGACATCCTCCACTTCTGCATCAAATCCTGAATAGATTACCACAACATGGCACTTTTACTACAAAAGCAAAATACAACATTTATTTTATTTGTAAAATCCCCCCTAGCCCCCCTTAATAAGGGGGGAACAAGAGTACTTAAAGCCCCCCTTACCAAGGGGGGTTGGGGGGATCAAAGATCAAACTTCAAAATATTAATGCTTCCCTCTCATCACCCACCAAAGTCCCCCAACCAACCCCATCAAACTAAAAACAGCCTGCAAAACACAATTCCTAACCCTCAAAAAACGAAAATAACTCCCCGCAAGTAAATGCTGCTCCCGCGCAGTACTCCACAACTCAGACAAAACCAAATACCAAACCCCCACCAAACCCCAAACTCCCCCAATACGCATACTATCCTTCGCCATATCCTCAAACACTAAAACCATCTGCTCACCAAACTCACGTCGAAACCCAACAGGATAAATAACTAACAAACAACTATAAATCCCAACCGATAACTTTAACGCTAATCGTGAAACTGACATAAATTTCCTCCCTATGATTAGCGCATTAAATTGATGAAAGCAGATTTTTGGTTCTTGCCATATCCACCAATTCCTCTAAACGTTGAGCTTCCAACCTAATAACCTCTCTTCCCAACTCAGTAATACTGTAATACCGTCTTCTTTCATCATCACAGGCGCCTGTACCCTCGCATTCCACAATTAACTTATCCATAACCAAACGCTTAATAGCTGTATAAAGCGTTCCAGGGCCAAGCTTAACCAAACCACCCGTCCGAACTTGCACCTCCTGCATAATTCCATAACCGTGACGGTCAGCATCAGCAAGCGAGAGCAGTATATGAAACACTGCGGGTTTTAGCGGTAAAAAATCAATAGGTTTCATATTGAATCACTTTATATCGAATCTAGATATATCATAATATAATATATCTATTTTAGATATAGTTGATTATATGATACATGCATACTTACTAATCGCAGCTTCTGCAACCAGCTTATTTTGCGCACTTTACGAGCTATGGCAAGCGCTCCAACTCCCAGTTGTGAGAAAAATTGACCCAGACTATCCATCAGAGAGTGGTGTAATGGCGCCAAAAAGACCTCCTTTAGGGTCATTAGATGCATTCGCAATACCAGAAATTGATGGTAGCAACATTTCTCACATTCCCTAAGAAAATAAATTATTACTCTTGTGGAACAGGCATTCTTGCCTGTTTATTTTACTTTGATAAATAATAAATTAAAATAAAAGCCTACTATTTAGTTTTAAATATATGGCAACTCAAAATGCCGAGCAAATATTTCAAGAATACATAACAAAGCTTTATCAAGAACATTTACCATCGCAACATACCTTCTTTGCCAATTTACGTTCGTTAAGCAGCGAAAAGCTGAATAATCAAAATTTACTAGGACATTTACACCTACGATATCAAGCAGCATGTCATGCCACGCGCGTTATGGTATATCACATACCACACCTTGATAGTCCAAAGATGCGAGTACGTAAGCTGCGAGTTATTAACGATGATGATGGCTTGATTAATGGTGATACCCATCATTATCAATTAACTCGTGCATTTGTACGAATGGGCGCCAAAATTTTAATTGATGACGAAGAGTTTGGTAGTTTAAATACACTACAAAACATTCTTGACCCAATGACAGCAAAATTTATATTATTAGTACAAAATTTGTATCCAAAATCATTAGGTCCCTGGTGCGTAATAGAAATGTTTGCCGATGATTGGATGCGTGCGATTATGAATAGTTTAACTAAATGTTTCCCTTTTATTAAGGAAGAAGCTTATTTTGCTGATTGTTTTAACGAAGGAATAGAAACAAGACACGCACACGAAGCATTAGATTTAACTAGTTTAGTTATTAGAGATAACCCTGAATTGCTAAATGCTACTATTGAAGGCGCCCGAATTATGGCGAATGGGTTGGATATGCTATGGTCTGGGTTAAATGATTTGTTACAGGATTATTGATATTTTGCACTAAACATTCCTACCCATCCGCATAATCCAAAAACTATCGACCTTTGGCTAAGTCAGCGTAAATGGCTATCTCCACACCCAAGATAAATAGAAGTATAATTTCTATAAAGCCAAGAATATTAACAGCTAACGGAGGGTTTGAGACCAATACCCAAAAGCATATTAGTGCTGTTATACCAGAAAGAACAACTCTGTGGTAAAAAATAATTATAGGCGCCACTGCACAGGCGTCCTCGCCTGTGCTACAACATAAAAAATTCTTGGATTTTGATCCCCCTACTACCCCCTTTATTAAGGGGGGTTGGGGAGGATCAAGCTGATAATAAATTGTCTTTACTATAAGTAGATTCTATAAACCCTTGAAATATACGTTCGTGGTTGGGGTCATTTTGCGACATTTCGGGATGCCATTGTACTCCTACTGCCCAAGGATGGTGTATGTGTTCTGCTGCTTCAATTACTTTATCTTCGACAGAGTGAGCTACCGGGCGCCAGTTAGATGGTAGTATACCTACTGCTTGATGATGCCATGAAACTACTGATATATGAGTTTTCTGGATTAATTTTCCTAAACGACTGTTGGGTGTAATTATTACATCGTGTTCTGTATGTTTACGAATACCTGGTTCTGGTTCTAAACGATGTGCAACTGATGTGCCATAATCATCTGGGATATGTCGTATTAAGGTACCACCAGAGGCAACGATGAGTATTTGTAACCCACGACAAATGCCTAATACGGGTATGTGGTTTTCTAATGCGAACTTTGCTAAGTTGATTTCAAATGCATCGCGCTCGTTATCTACTGAATATACCATTGGGTGAGCGGCGCCGTTATATAAAGCTGGATTAATATCTCCTCCACCTGTAATTATCAAACCATGAAGTGATTTTAACAGTGTTGCTGCATTACTTTCTCCTGGTGGCAACAATACTGGAGTACCACCTGCTTTACGTACTGAGTCTAAATAAGTACTGGGTAGAGAAAAAGGAATTGGGTCGTGGCGCCCATATGTTGTAATACCAATTAATGTATTCTGATAATTAGAATAAGTCTTACTCATCTTCTTTAATAGCTCCTAAAGTTTTTAAAGTGTTAATTTGAGCTTGTGTAAGATTAACAACACCAGTAATATTCAAACCTTCGTAAAGTCTTGGCGCCCGGAGTGAATATAACCGTTGACCTGTGGTAACATCCCAAAGTGCGATATTACCGTCTTCACTGCTACTAGCCAAAGTTTGACCATCAGGACTAAAAGCTACTGACCATAGTCTTTCTCGATGTCCTGCCAAAGTTTTGCATATTTCATTTGTAGTTATATCCCAAATTTCTAAATTCGCACTACCACCACTTACAGCTAAAAAGCGACCATCGGGACTAAAAGCAATTGAACGCACCCAACCAATGGAAACTTTCAATGTCCGCATTTCATTACCTGTCGTTACATCCCATAACTTGACAGTTTTATCTTCGCTACCACTCGCTAGTATTTTGCCGTTGGGATGAAATTTTACAGACCGAACCCAATCATTATGACCTTTGAGAGTTTGTATACACTCAAGGGTGTTCGCATTCCAAAGCTTAATCGTTTTATCTTCGCTACCACTAGCTACCCTAAACCCATCTGGACTAAATGTTACAGACCAAATCCAACTATTGTGACGTTCGGTAGTTTTGCGAAGCTTTCCATTTTCAACATCCCAAATTCGCACCAATTTATCATCTCCTGCACTCACCAGGTTTTTACCATCTGGACTAAAAGCAATGGAGAGAACTCGGTCGGGGTGGTCGGAAAAAGTATTAATTAGATTACCGCTTTTAATATCCCAAAGCTTTATTGTTTTATCGTCGCTACCACTGGCAATAATAGTGTTATTACTACTACTAGGACTAACTGCTATCGCACGTATTCTGTTCTGATGCGCTTCAAGCGTTTTGGTTAGTTGACCTGTATTAGTATCCCAAATTTTGATAGTTTGCTCTTCATCACCACTTACTAAAATACCATCTGAACTAAAACCAACCGACCAGGACCAATTTGTGTGACCTTGAAAAGTTTTTAAACATTCACCTGTATCAACATCCCAAATTTTTACAGTTTTGTCATCACTACTGCTAATCAAGGTTTCACAATCTTCACCGCAGAAAGTTACGCACCAAACCCTTGCAGTATGTCCACGTAAAATATTTTTACGTTTACCTGTACTAACGTTCCAAATTACAACATCGCAATCTTCACCAGCACTAGCTAATAAATTACGCTTTGGATGAAAAGCTACCGACCGTACCCAACTTTTATGTCCTATCAGAGTTTTTAACTCTTTAGCGCTTTCAATATCCCAAAGAATAATTTTGGAATCGTCGCTGCTACTTGCTAAAATTTTACCATCTTGACTAAACGCGATAGACCGAACACGTGCGGTATGTGCTTGTAGAGTCTTTAAATATTCTCCGTTTGTTGCATCCCATAAAATCACACTCTTATCACTGCTACCGCTAGCTAATATATTGCCATCGGGACTAAATGCGACACAACGCACCCAGTTAATATGTTTTTCTAATACTTTATATTCACCTGTATCTAGGCGCCAAAGTCGAATAGTTTTATCTTCACTTCCACTTGCGATAATATTACAATTGGGACTAATTGCCACAGACCAAACCCGTTGTTGATGACCTTTTAAAGTTTTTAAACATTGCCCAGTAGATGTATCCCAAAGCATAACAGTTTTATCATCGCTAGCGCTAGCAAGCATTTTACCGTTACTGCTAAAAGCAATCGAACGCACCCAATTAGTGTGTCCTTCCATCGTCATCCATTGCTGACCTTCACTATATCTCACACGAATTATACTTTTTGTATCACCCATTGCCCAAATTGAATCAACAGGACTAGAAGCTAATGATAAAACTGTACCAAATGATTCGGTAAAACGAGATTTTGCTAAGTCGGAATTAGTAAAGTTAACTTTGCATAACTTTGCACCACGCAGATAAGCTTGCCAAATCGTTAAATTCGATAAATCTAAACCAGATAAGTCATAATCTTTATAAAGCAATAAGTTGAGAATATTACCTACAGCATAATTAGTTAACTTATCTTTTGCTTTTTCAAGTGGTTTAACAAGCTTTAAATTAATTTCTGATGCTGGTAGACTTTGACAAATAGGTTCTAATATAACTTCGGTTTGCCGATTTCTAATATAATCTTTAGCTGTAGCTTCAATCAAAGCATATTGATTTAATAAATTGTATTCTTCAGTCTTAATTTCTTCGCTCACTTGTCGAATGAATAAAGCAATCATATACTCCATCACAACGTTTTGGAGTGTAAACTTGCCGTCAATTGTTTCAATTAAAGAGCGTGTCTTGAGTTTTTCTAAACTATCAATCAAGTCGAAAAATACTGGTTTATCAACTATTTCATCGAATAAATCTTTGATTTTAACTGGTTCACGATTAATAGCTAACCAGTATAAAACCTTTTTTTCTATATTAGACAAATTATTAAACTGACTATCTAATAAACTTTCAATTCCTACAAAAGCTGTTAAACCTTGTTCAATAAACTCATCGATATCTCCACTGAATAAATCTTTAATAAAAGTCGAGACAATTTTTAATGCTAAGGGATTACCACTATATAGCTGTACTAAGTCGAGCATTGCTTTTTTAGACCCGATTAATCCCTTATCTTCTAAAATATTTAACCCTTCATCTTCTATTAACCCTGGTAAAACCAGTGAATGAATCGGTGAATGTTCTCCTTCTTGAACTGCAATATATTCAGGTTTAATACGACTAGTTATAACTAAACAACTTTGATGAGACGATTCAGATATCCGCTTAATTAATACATTATAGTCTTGATACTCTTTTCGATATAATCCGACATTTTGCTCTGTATCCAGAATCGATTCAAAATTATCGAGAACTATCAAACAGCGTGATTTACGCATATACTCGATTAATATCGATATATCGCTAACATTACCCTGAATTTTGATTTCTTTTTGGTCAGAGAAAAATTTGATGCAGTCTACTAATATTTTCTCTAACTTTGGCGCCTCTCTTAAACTGCGCCAAATAATAAAATCAAATTGGGGAGACTCAAAATCATTCAACAATTCAATCAACTTAACAGATAGAGTAGTTTTACCTAACCCACCCATACCCAAAAGAGTCACAACACGACAATGGGTTTCAATTATCCAGTATTTTAACGTTTCTAGTTCGTTTTGGCGCCCATAAAAATTTTGTGTACTGGGTGCTTCTCCTAAATCGAGTCGCGTTTTACTGACAACTGGCAACAATTCCGAAACATCATAAACAGGAAATTTCTTTTCGTAATTGCTAAATAGTGTGAGCAACTCAACGCGCTTGCTAACTCCAAAAGCTTGATACAATCTTTCTAAGTATTTTCTGACCGTAGCTCGTTTGATGCTGAGTACACTAGCAATAGCATCATCCGATTCACCTACCAACACCATTTGCAACACCTCTTTACGTCGAGGTGTCAGCTTGTCGAAAATTTGCTTAATATTTTCGTCCATTATTAGCTCCAGACTTTTATGACAATATTCTTGTATAAACGAATTTGTGTGACACATGTCACGGATATCATCTTATCCTATTGTCACAGACGCATCATGTCGCGTCTCTACACCTGAATGTGAACTTTCATAACATTCTCTCAGCAATATTGACAGGTATAGAAAAGTAGTGCTAGATTTTAAGTGTCACAAATTACGTAAGTAATTGTCACGAAGCTGCGGTCAGAGGGTGTGAATAAAATAGCTTTGCAGCATTAGTTTAGAATGCACGGTGAGGAGAAGGTGATAATTCAGATGGAAATGGTTTACTAGTAAGAATATACTTACCTAGTCTTCTTGAGTCACAAAGCGAGCATATTACCATGACTACTAATAATTACAGCCCACTATTTCGTTTGGTTGCAAGATTCATCAAATACTTCTTGCTAATGAGTTTGGGAATTGCGATAGCTTATACACTATCGACTATTTTAGGAGCATCGCATTTTGGTATGGCTATAGTTGGGGTCGCCTTTGGTTGGTTCTGGCGCCTGGGAGTAATATTATTGTGCTTGATAGCGGTGACAATGATTTATGAATCTTTACGATGAAAATCTTAGAAACCTGGTTTCTACAGAAACCAGGTTTCTTTGGTTTATGTAACTATACAAGTACAGGTTCTTCAACCTTTACAGGAATACCCGTCAAACTAAAAGCACGAACTTCGGTAATTTGAACTTTGACTAACTGACCCTTGAGTTGGTTAATATCTCCAGTAAAGAAAGTCAAACGGTTTCCACCGGTTCTACCCATAACTTGGGTGACATCTTTAGGGTTTTGGTCTTCTACAAGGACTTCTTCGATACGTCCCATATATCTTTGCGAACGTTCTGCTGCTTTGATATTAACGAGATGATTGAGACGTTGTAATCTGTCACTTTTAACTTCTTCGCTCAATTGATTATCCCATACTGCCGCAGGTGTACCAGGTCGAGGTGAGTATGCAGCAGTATTCAACATATCAAAGCCAATATCTTCTGTTAGTTTGAGGGTATTTTGAAACTGTTCTTCTGTTTCCCCAGGAAAACCAACAATTGCATCAGCGCTAATTGATGCATCGGGCATGTATTCGCGAACTTTATCGATGATACGGCGATATTTTTCTTGAGTATAGCCGCGTGACATTCTTTTTAACACTTCGTTATCACCCGACTGAAAGGGGATATGAAAGTGTTCGCACACCTTGGGTAATTCTGCACAAGCTTTAATCAACCGCTCTGTAAAATAGCGGGGGTGAGAAGTTGCAAATCGAATTCGTTCGATACCTGGTACATCGTGTACATAATATAGTAAATCAGTCAGCGTGTGGAGATGGCGCCCTTCGGGTGTGCTACCAGGTAAATCACGTCCATATGCATCTATATTTTGACCCAATAACGTAATCTCTTTATAACCCTGGCGCCCTAATTGTTCAATTTCGGCACGAATAGCTTCGGGAGTACGGGACTGTTCAACACCTCGCACACCTGGAACAACACAATAAGTACAACGCTCGTTACATCCATAAATAACATTAACCCATGCCGTCACATTACTATCGCGACGTGGCTTAGTAATATCCTCCATAATATGTACAGCTTCTGTAGCAACAACTTGGTTGCCATCAAAAACTTGCTGTAACAAATCTTTAAGACGGTTAGCGTGCTGTGGTCCCATCACCAAATCTAATTCGGGAACACGTCGCAATAAAGATTCTCCTTCTTGCTGCGCGACACAACCAGCAACAACCAAAGTTAAATCAGGTTCTGAGTGCTTACGCTTCGCTTGCCTACCTAAATAAGAATATACTTTTTGTTCAGCGTTATCACGAATAGTGCAAGTATTGTAAAGTATTACATTCGCTTGGTTTGGGTCTTCTGACCACTCAAAGCCCATGTCTTCTAGAATACCAGCCATGCGCTCCGAGTCAGCTTTATTCATCTGGCAACCGAAGGTAGTAATATGGTAGCGGCGGTTAGAAGTGGTCATAATAAACTCAGCTATAAAATGAATACGTTAATATATCCCTTATAAATTATAAAGAATGCTTACACATTTAATGTAGAAACGCCTTGAGTGATGGTGCATCTATATCGTACAAATATACTTTTTTATTTCTTTAAATAAAATTCATGTTGATGAAGAATTCTGGCAACGGATTAAACGGATGTAACGGATGTTATATGTTACAATGTAATATATAATTTCAATTTTGTTTATGAATGATGTAGGTTGGAAATATAATAGTTATGAGAAAATACCAGAGGGTCTGAATCAATTGCAGTTGAGTGAGTCGGACTATCGGTTGCTGAAGAAGGTTGACTGGGTTGTAACAGAGAAAATTCACGGCGCCAATTTTGGTATAACTACAGATGGTGTAAGAGTTGACTTTGCGAAGAGAAAGGAATTATTACAACTGGGTGAAGATTTTTTTGGCTATTTACATAAAAAAGCACAATTAGAAGCACAAGCTAAAGAAATTTTTACTTTATTACAGGCAAAAATAGCGAATTTGCAGCGCGTGACTATTTATGGGGAAATATTTGGTGGTGAGTATCCACATCCAGATGTTGCAGTAGTGGAGGGTCTGCAAGCAGTGCAAACTGGTGTTTATTATTCGCCAAATATTGAGTATTGTGCTTTTGATATTGCGGTAAGTGGTAATTTTGGTAGTCAATATTTAGATTATGATATAACGCTTCAAGTGTTGCGTGATGTTGGGATGATGCGTGCAGAACCTTTATTTATAGGTAAATTTGAACAGGCTTTTAATTATAAAATAGAATTTGAATCAACGATTCCACAAATTTTAAAGTTGCCTGCATTACATGAAGCGAATAAAGCTGAGGGAGTTGTTATTAAACCTGTTAAGTCTATTTATATAGAGACGAAGAAGGGTAGAGTTAGACCGATTATTAAAAATAAAATACCTGAGTTTGCTGAAGATAATTGTTTTCATGAAGCGCAGAAATGGGATTATCAACAGCAATTCAATGTAGAATTATTAATTAGTCAGCAAGTATTAGGATTTGTAACATTAAATAGATTGAAAAATGTTATTTCAAAAGTCGGAAGGATTTTTGGAAATGAAAATCGAAGAGAGCGGCAAGTAAAATTACTAGTGGAGTTATTAATATGGGATGTTTTAGATAGTTTTAATGAGACGGAATCTGAAAAAAATTTTAATAATTTTTCTATTGAAAATCAGCAATTAATAATGAATAAGTTAGAAGAAGCAGGACTCAAGCTAGTTGAGGAATATTATGATTCACTTAATTCAACAAGTTAATAACTGTCTCAATTAACTTTTCTGGTTCGACGGTTTTTAGAAGCGGTTATCTGGGAAAACATAAAACACGTTACGTCTCAAAATTTCTGACGTTTAGTCATCATAGCTTGTAGATAAGCATCACTCACCGCCACAATTCTCAAATCTAGTGCCAACACAAGACATAAACTAGGGGCAGTTTCAAAAAGAACTTGAAAATGAGGTGTTGGAAACTCGGCGAAAGCCATAATTGTAACAGAAGCCGGGTTTGTGGACTTGGTTCAAAAATACCATACTAAAAGCTACGATTTTACACCTTTGAGGTAGATGATAGTTTGGCTGGGTTCAGATGATGATTCCCTTATATAAACGATTAAAAATGATGCCAAACGAATGATTATACCGCGAAATTTACTAATTGCGGTTACTTCCGCGAATCAAGGAGGTTTAATTAAACCACTTGGTCATCACCAATTGCTTTTGGTATTGCTGGAGTTAGCTTTACTACTTTTAATTGCTAGAGGTTTGGGCGAGTTTATGCGTCGTATCAAGCTACCACCTGTGGTAGGTGAACTACTTGCAGGTGTTTTACTTGGCCCCTCGGTGTTTGGCTGGTTATTACCTAATTTACAAGAGCATATTTTTCCCCACAACCAAGCACAGTCTGACTTGCTTGCCGTGGTGTCATGGTTAGGAGTGCTGTTTTTATTGATTGTCACGGGGTTAGAGACTGACTTAAATTTAATTGTCAGTAAGGGTAAAACAGCGTTGTTGATTTCATTGGGAGGAATTATCTTTCCTTTTGCGACTGGACTAGGGTTAGGCTGGTTTTTGCCAGATAATTTTTTGGCAAACCCTAATGAACGTTTAATCTTTAGTATGTTTATAGCGACCGCGATGAGTATTTCGGCAGTGCCAGTAATTGCCAAAGTACTGATGGATTTAAATTTGATTCGACGGGATATCGGTCAAATCACCCTTGCTGCTGGTATGACTGATGACACTATTGGTTGGATTCTCCTTTCGGTAGTATCAGGGTTGGCAAGCAGTGGCAAATTTGATATCCAAACAGTATTACGGTCAATTGGAGGCGCCATCCTATTTTTAGGATTTGCTTTCACAATAGGTCGTTCGCTAATGGCTTTAGTATTTCGTTGGGTAGATGACTATATTACTGGGGTAACTGCAAATTTATCAGCTTTGTTAGTGCTAGCATTCGGCGCCGCAGCTTTGACACACAGCTTAGGAATTGAAGCAGCACTCGGAGCATTTGTGGTAGGAATTTTAGCAGGACAATCTCCGCGTTTTAGTCGGGAAGCTGGAATAACCCTAGAGTTAATTACAAGTGGGTTTTTGGCGCCTATTTTCTTTGCCACAGCAGGATTAAGAGTAAATTTACTCGATATATTTAAACCCGAAACCTTTTTTATTGGTTTAATAGTCCTGGCTATTGCCTGTTTTGGTAAATTTACAGGCGCCTATATTGGTTCTCGTATCGGGGGATTGAGTCATTGGGAAGGTATCGCGATGGGTTCGGGGATGAACGCTCGTGGAGCAATGGAAATCATTGTTGCTACTATTGGTGTTTCTTTAGGTGTGTTAAATCCACCAATGTACTCAATTATTGTGATGGTAGCAATTGTGACATCCCTAATGGCGCCGCCGTTATTACGTTGGTCGTTATCTCATGTCTCAATAAGCGAAGCAGAGGCGCAACGATTAAAGAAAGAAGAACAAGCAAGTCAAAGTTTTATTAAACGTGTCCAACGAATTCTTTTACCTACACAAGGAGGCGAAAATATCAAGTTAGCTGCTCAATTAGTTAGTTACATAGCACATCAAATTCCGATAGAATTAACAGTATTGTATGCTGAAGGTAATAAAAAATCTAAAGTACAATTGCCAAAATCTGTGGCTCATAATATTATTGCTGATATTACCTCAGAAATAAATTTGTCATCTCAATCATCATGGGAAAGCAAAATTGAGTCAGGACATAACAAAGCTGATGTTATTCTCAAAGAAGCGGACAAAGGATATGATTTAATTGTAATAGGCGCTATCGAACGTCAAGCAGCAAATAATCGTGTCAGATTAAATTTACAGCTTGACCGCGTAGTTCGAGAAGCTCACTGTCCAACAATGGTAGTAAAATCAAATTTATCTTTAGATACACCAATACCACATAGCAACTTCTATAAAATTAGTCATATCTTAGTGCCTACAACGGGTACCAATTACAGTAGACATGCAGTAGAAGTTGCTAGTACAATTGCCGCAGAAACTGGAGCTATTGTTACATTAGTAAATGTTATAAATCGAACCCAGCAAGAATATTCTTTGTTCGAGGAGCAAACTACCCACTCAGCAGTTGAAATTGCCAAACAAATTCTCAGTAACCAAGCAGAATTTGGACGTTCGTTTGGGGCAGTTGTCGAAACTGTCATTTTAACAGGAATCGTCGAGTTAGAAATTCTTCAGTACGCGCGCAATAATCAGGTGAATTTGATTGTTTTAGGCAGCGTTGTCAGTACTGTATCCGGTCGAGTTTTCTTTGGTCATCGCTCAAATGCAATTTTGACTAAAGCTGAATGTCCAGTAGCTATTATTACCCTTCCATATGATTAATGTAGATTAATTTGTACAATTTTTATCCCCCTAATAAAGCTTGCGATGCTTACTATATACACAAGAACTTGTAAGGGGAGCCAAAAATTCTCTTGCTTCCGCCTTTTTTGCGAGCCACGAGTATTCATACAATGCGCTTGTAAAATCGTCCTATGCAACCGCAAATTCGGTCAAAGCTCGCTCTCTAGGATGCTGAAAACCTAAGACAATATCATGCTTTGGAATGCCAGCTTCTAGTAAATCATTTGTTATTCCATCTCCCGTTAAATCCTCCTCCACCCAACCTACAATTTTTACGATTTCCAGGTACCGTGGAAACTGTGGGGTATGGCGCCAGGTAATTCGAGTTTACAAACAGGTTCAGAGTTCAACCTCGAAGCATCATAAATCCAAACTTCGCTAGCATTATTTTTACCATCGTACACAACGGTAATTACCCATGCTTGTGATGTATTTTCTAGGTCTTTGACATAAATTGGTTCGGATGGGTAACGATTTTCGCCAACATCAGCAATTAGAAGGGCGCCTGTATGATGGTCATAACGTGCAATTGCGTTTAATATTTCTGTACCAATATCAGTCTCGGATTGAAATGTTGATAAATATGTATAACGTGAATCTTGACCAACATATTCAGGTGGAACGTTTGGAAATTCACATTGACAATCTAATATTTTCTCGATTTTATTAACTTTGCCTGTTTGGGGGTTAAGAGAAACGCGCGATAAGTGACTTTTTGCTGGTGTGTGTGTTTCACCCGTTGCGACTTCTTTTAAATATTGATTCGTTTGAAAATCATCATAGCGGGCAATATCTACAATTACGGCGCCTTCCGCATCAACAAAACCATTAGAAAAGTGCCATTGATACCAAGGTTCTGCTTCACCACGACTTACTATTTTCAGCGTTTGACGGTCAATAACTATAATTTGAGTACCTTTACTGGGTAGCCATTCTAAAGCATCACTAAAACATTTTGACCCAGTAATGGCAGCCAAAAGATTTAACCGTACAGGAGATATAAAAAAGATTAAATATTGTCCCGCTAAAACAAAATCATGCACTATCGGTACACCATCAATATTATGTGCGGCTTTTTGCACTATTCGACCGCTAGCAGTACTTTTATAAATATGTAGCGTCGAATTTAACCCAGGAGTCATACCAAAATTATAAATTTCACCTGTGTCTGCCGCGCGTTTGTAGTGAGCAGAGTAAGGTAATATATTATTTAAGGCGCCTAAGTCATCTTCTCCATATGTATCCAACGTCTTTAAATTTAAAGCGTGAGGTCTACCACCTTCCCACAAAGCCAATAGTTTATCAGGCAACGCTAGAACAGAAGTATTTGCGGCATTTTTCACACCTTTAAAAAGTTTATCCCAAAGAGAACCAGGCGCCACCATTCCATAGTTACCGTATATTAATTTATCGGCAGCAGATTCTTCTTGATAACCAGCAGTTTGAACGTAGCGATAAACTGCATTAGCACCAGAGTTATTAAAGTCAACAGCTAAAATGGCGCCATCTCCATCAAACCAGTGTCCCATACGAACACCACCACGTTCTAATCTACCTGGACCATTACGATAAAGCGTACCACGCAATCCTTGAGGGATTTTTCCAGAGATAGTAGGCAGAGGAGTATGAGGAAATTCTTTGGCAGGTTCTGATATGACACTTGCCCAAGCTTTTTTGTTGGCAGACACATTTACAGCAGTAGTCATAAGGGGTTATGGATATCGGGTTATGCAACAACTATAGCTTGATGTAATATAATTCGATTACCATCAGGGTCATAAGCGTATATCTCTCTACCGTGAGATGCAGTAACTATGGCGCCTGTCGGTGGATAACCCAAACTTGTAAAGTGTGTAATCGCATCTTCTAAATTATTTACTTCCAAACACAAACTCATCTTACTTTGAGTCGCGTTTTTGAATTCATCCTCACTTGTAGTTTTCGGCTTGAAAATTCCCAATATAATACCAGGTAAATGAAACTCAGCGTAAACATTGGGAATATGACTTTTAGATTCGCCCAGTAATTTTGTATAGAATGTAACCAAAGTCTCAAAGTTAGTCGATGCGATAGTTATAAGTGAATTTTTTAGCTGTAAAAGCATTGCGAATAGAATACTATATGTTAAATTTAATAATTAGATTGTAATCTAAAATAAATAAGAATTTTGGATTTGTTTATAAATGAAATTATTAACCGAACCGTATTTAGAGCAAGTAAAGCGTTTGCCTTTGTCTGGGCGCCATATTTTAGCTCAGTTCGACCAAGACTCGATTGTAGTTTATCAAGCTTATAATTCAAATATTGGAAACTTTGCTGCAAATAATGGCTACTTTGGCGGAGAATTTCTTTTTGACAGGATGAGTTGGATTAAAACAAGTTTTTTATGGATAATGTATAGGTCGGGATGGGGAACTAAAGCAAATCAAGAGGTTATTCTCGCTATCTGGATTAAGCGTTCTGCTTTTGATGAGATTTTAGCAAAAACAGTGAGTTCTGGCTATGTACCTGAACTTTATAGTAATAAAGAAGAATGGCAACAAGCTGTTAAACATTCTTGCGTAAGGCTACAATGGGACCCAGATTATGACCCATGTCAAAAGCCTGTAGAAAGGCGAGCTATACAGTTAGGATTACGTGGTAAAATACTAGCTCTTTATGCAAAAGATTTTATTTCACATATAGAAGACATCTCCTCGTTTGTACGTGAACAATATGTAAATAGGCTTGTTCGTAATCAAGAGCATTTATTAGTACCTGTACAATCGCTTTATTCGGTTGATGATTCAATAACTAGAACAAAAATAGGATTATTGCACTAAGGAACCTCAAAGTGCCATAAATGACAATTTTATAGTGGCATTGATTTGAAGCTAAGGATAAACTATAGCAAAATCATAATTCCTGAGTTCTCACATTAATGAACATAAAACTCTTACTTGCCACTAGCCTATCGCTTATTACTAGTTATTTTGGGTACACATTTATTACTGAAAATGACCAAGTTATTAGTCCATCGTTGGCTGCACAGCTAAATGCCCCAAAAATTAACGGTGCCCAACTCCAAAATATATTAAGTGCCGCAGTTAAAAACCAGAAGGTACCTGGCGCCGTGATGTATGTATCTACACCAAACGGAAAATGGGTAGGCGCCTCTGGAGTTAGCAACCTCGAAACCAAAACCGCAATGAAAACTAACGACGGGTTTTCAATTGCTAGTACAAGTAAGACATTTGTATCAGTAGCTGTATTAAAATTAGTCGAAGCCAAAAAAATTGATTTAGATGGTGCTATTGCTGAGTATCTCCCTGCCGATATCAGTCCCAATATTACTAATAGTGATTTAATTACGGTTCGCCAACTGCTTAATAATACGAGTGGAGTTGCAGAGTACTTAAGTACTGATGGATTTAAAAATGCAACTAAAAAGCGTTCTCGTTCTCAACCTTGGACTGCACGTGAGGCGATAAAGTATATATATAACGCTGATGCACAAGCGGCGCCTGGAAATAAATTTATTTATACAGATAGTAATTATATTCTTTTAGAGTTGATAGTCGAGAATGTTACTAAAAATACTCTTGCTCATGCTATACGTACTTCAATATTACAACCTCTAGGACTGAAGAATACTTTCACAGAGTTACGAGAACCTGTAGTAGGCAACTTAGCAACAGGTTATGGAAACCGAAATAAAGATGGGAAACTCTCAAGTTTCGCTTTAGTCAATGACGGTAACGGTTTGGGTGATGGTAGTTTAATATCAAGTGCAGAAGATATGGCTAAATTTACCCAAGCACTATTTGCCAAAAAAACCTTGCTTTCTCCAAAAATGCTTAAAGAAATGCTGGTGATAAATCCGGAGAATGAAATTGGTAATGGATATGGTTTAGGGGTAGAGAAGTTTAATACATCTCAAGGTTTATTTATTGGACACACAGGTAGCGCTTATGGTTTTGTCACTCTAATGGCTTACTCTCCTAGCCGTAATACTACCGTAGTAGTACTATTTAATAGTCAAAGTGCTAATATTAGAACGCTTGCTTTTAAAGCTGCTGATGTTGCTTTAAATAAGGTTGCTTTTAATAAATAATTCTGCTTGAGATGCTTCTACCTGGGCATGAAATATCTGACAAGGGGTAAACCCCTTACATAACTACTTGCTTATACGTGATAACACTTGGCGCCAGATGAAAGCACCGTATTCGCTGGCGCTTTCATTGTAGCCTGTAATTCTAAAATCAAATGCTGTGTTTTACCCCGTAGGTGTGATACCCGTGTAAGGTGTGAGGGGTTATTATGTCAATAATCAGAAACCAGGTTTCTTATTGAAATATGGTAATAACAATGATGATTTTACGTAGAAACTCGGTTTCTTTGTAGTTTATCGTAAATTGTTGCGATTTGTATAGAAAATAAGTGTTTGAAAATTATTCTGTTGGATATGTTGTATGGATGAATAGCTTTACTAAGAGTTAATATTTCTTGTAATAGTATATTGTCTGATACCACTATGATTAACACTACTATTTATTCAGTAATTTGCCATCCAGAGCGTATTTTTACGGTATTTTCTACCGAATCTAAAGGATGGCAGTTTCGAGTTATAAGTTCTGGAGGTGCAGTATATGGAGATGATAAGTTTTACTGCACCCAAGTAGCAGCAGAAAGAGCAGGTAGAAAATGGTTGAAATAAAGCAAATTGACAGTATTTTTACGGTTGTGCTTCGTTAGATAGCTTTCTTTTGAAATATACGCAATTGCTCAACTATGTGGTCTTCTATTTCTTGTTTATCTCGACTACTAGCACTTCGCTGATAGTTTCGACCAGTTTCTCTGACAAACTGACGCTTCTCACTTGTAGAAGATTTTGCTTTTGACCCTGGTTTTAACAGAGTCTTCTGTAACTCTTCCCAAGTTTGTTCTGCGACAGCTTCACCAACTTTGACGAGTGCAGTCGGTAGCAACCTTCGTGCTTCTGCACGAAATTCATCTTCGGTTTCAAGCGTTGATAAATCAACGCTCGCCAAACTGATATCACTAAAATCTACACTGTTTAAGTCAATCTTCATTTCTCTCTATCTCTTCAAAAAACTCATTCGTTACATCCGTTATATCGGTTGAACCGCGTTCCTCCAACTTCACGATTGCATTATAATCGGGTACACACAGAGTTTAACGCCTAGTTTTATCGAGTGATACATTGCCTTCTGACCATTGAATTTGCAGGTTGCGCGCTTGAATCGGCGCCTGGGTAAACTCTACCACGATACTCGCCTAACTCGTTTCTAAAAATTACAGCATTCCCACTATATAGTACTCCATTTCATTAATTTTGATAAGTTGTACGGTGGGCTTCGGCCTACCTTACGCTCGGCGCCAACTAGCCAAAACTTATGACACGAACCAGTAGTGGTTCGTGTCATAAGTTTTGGAAGGTTGTAGGGTGGGCTTCGGCCCACCTTACGCTCGGTGCCAACCAGCCAAAATTAATGACATGGAGTAGTAGTTCTAATTTACTTACTCCAACGAGTTGCCACTCAAAAACAACGATTAAAACATTTTAACTAAAAAATGTTTTAATCGTTGTGTTTGTTTAATATCTCTATTTTGAGAATAATCTGTCGAGGGGAAGAGTGTCATCACAGCTGCTAGCGCTAATGTATGATATGTGGTTTGGATTGTCTTGTTACTATGCTCCCCAAGGCTATTGTTTTTTATGAACCACAAAGGTGACAAAGTTTACAAAGAAAGATTAAGAGTAATTTAAAACCTAGAAACCAGGTTTCTTATGTTAAACTGAAAACTTTTATTTTATTCTTTGTGATTAATAATTTATTAATCTTCTATATATTTTAATTTTGACTATAAATGTTATTTTAATAGTAGGGTTGTACGTTTAGTTACTGAGATAAATATATGACTACGACAATGGCATCGCCTTCTTCTATTGAGTCTGTTTTGGGGCCAGAAGCAGAAGATTTACTTACTTATAAAGCAAGGGTTTCTAAGGAGTTATTACATTTACCAGGGCCAGATTTTGTTGATAGCGTTTGGTTAAGTAGTGACCGTACACCTCAAGTTATTCGCAGTTTACAAACTCTTTATTCTACGGGTAGACTTGCTTATACGGGTTATATGTCTATTTTGCCTGTAGACCAAGGTATTGAACATTCGGCAGGCGCCTCTTTTGCACCAAATCCAATTTACTTTGACCCTGAAAATATTATTAGATTAGCTATTGCTGCTGGTTGTAATGCTGTGGCAACCACTTTAGGTGTTTTAGGGTCGGTATCACGTAAATATGCTCATAAAATTCCTTTTATTGCTAAAATTAATCATAATGAGTTGTTAACTTTTCCTAATCAGTTTGACCAAGTTATGTTTGGTGATGTTGAACAAGCTTGGAATTTGGGAGCGGTAGCTGTTGGTGCCACTATCTATTTTGGTTCAGAAAATTCAACGCGGCAAATTCAAGAAGTTAGTAAGGCATTTAAACGCGCGCATGAGTTGGGAATGGCGACAATATTATGGTGCTATTTGCGTAATAATGCTTTTAAACAAGATAAAGATTATCACCTTGCGGCTGACTTAACAGGACAGGCGAATCATTTAGGTGTGACTATCGAAGCTGATATTATTAAGCAAAAGTTACCTGAATGTAATAACGGTTATGGTGCAGTCGAGAAGGCAACAGGTAAGAGTTACGGCAAAACTAACGAGAAAGTTTACACTGACTTAACAAGTGACCATCCCATAGACTTAACTCGTTACCAGGTGTTGAATTGTTATTGTGGACGCGCTGGGTTAATAAATTCTGGTGGTGCCTCTGGTAAAAACGATTTTGCTGAGGCAATACGTACCGCAGTTATTAATAAGCGTGCGGGTGGAACTGGGTTAATTTCGGGACGCAAAACATTCCAGCGTCCTTTTGAAGAAGGTGTGAAGTTGTTTCATGCTATTCAGGATGTATATTTGTCTGATGAAGTAACAATAGCTTAAGAATAAATATTGATGGGGTTGGGTTGTCACCCAACCTACTTCAATATCTAATACTTGGTAGAAAAAACAAATCTACGGTTTCGCCAAATCCTAAACTCAAACCAGCAGATATAACAATTAATAAAAATCTATCAGACTTGCTCAAACCAGCAAAACGCAACTCCATATCCGTGAGCATTGCAGTTGCCAAAGGCATTAAAATTAAACTAAATATTATCGACCAGCTAGCAACCAACGCGATAGAAACACTTAAGAATAAAACCACTACCAGAGTTCGTGAGCCAAATTCGATTAAACTTTCTAACCAAGAAGTAGTTTGTCCAATAACAGCCAAGACAGAAACAGTCACAACACTGCCAACTAACCAAACAATATGATAAGCAGCTAAATACCAACCAAGCCAACTATAAGCAAAGCAAAGTAATATTAGCGACTTTACTGGAATTTTCATTCCCACATTGAAGCTCATAAGTAATTATATCTATTATCTATATAGAATAATTTATATTCTTATTTTAAATAATAGCAGCTACAACTCTTAAAAGTGCGGAATTAATCACAGCAAGGGCAATAGAACCAATTAATGCGCTCCAAAAACCATATCTTAATCGGAAACCGTTTACCAAGTAAGCAGCTATACCAAAAATTATTGAGTTTAAGACAAAGAAAAATAAGCCAATTGTCAAAATAATTAACGGAAAACTAAAAAAAGTTAAAATAGGTAATAAAAGCGCATTTAATATTCCAACCACAGCAGCAGAGATAAGTGCCTTGCTAAAACCATCAATTTCTACTCCAATATGTAATTTGGAGATAATTAGAAAACTCAATGCAGTCACGAACCATGTTATAAGTATTTCAAGCATAATTAAAGTTGTATATATCACAAAGTTTGCTAATTACCTTCACCCTATCGGTAGAAGATGTGGTGATAATTTTTCTACTGGTAGTTAGAGCGTATAAATCTTTGGAAAATCTTATTCTTAAGACAGGGCAATTAAAACAGCAGTTAATTTTAATTTTGACTTAATTGCTGCTATAGAGACATTACCATTTTATCGTCCTAAGCTACTTCCCCCGCTAGACGTATCTTAATTAATTTAAAAATACGATAGTTCCTAGGTAGCTATTACCTTGAGGAAAATTTATGCCTTTAAACAAAAATCTGAGACAGTACCCAACAACAGAAGGTAATATAACTGACTCCAGTAGCAATACAGATACCCACGTAACAGTAAATGCTAATTCATATGATAGCAGTAATGCCAATCAAAAAGAGTTTGAGCCTTCATTGGGTGATACCGTTATATTAGTTACACCAATATTATTTGTATTGACGACTGTAGGAGTTGTACTTTATAGGCTGAAGCAAGTTAAAGGTGTTACGCTTCCATGCAAAAAATGCCAGTACTATAATAGTAATAATTACCTTAAGTGTGCAGTAAATCCAGCAGAAGTACTTACAGAAAAAGCTAAAGACTGTCGCGATTATACATCACAACCGCGAAAGTTTTCTTGGTCTTGGAAAGGGTTTGATAAAAGGTAGGCAACGGATAAGAACGGATGTAACGGATGGTTTATCCGTTATATCCGTTGCCAGGATGCCTAACCTACAATGCACCCGCTTCGGGCAGGAATATGTATGGTTACTTGTTTGGTTTCTGATTCGTTATTCCATTCAAGTTCGGCGCCTCCATATAATACGTTGTTGGGTAAACAATGTAAGCTGCTAACATCTAAGTTTGTTTTGGAATCAGATGTACCAGCGTTAACTGCAATAACTAATTGTTCATTATCGAGTACACGAGTAAATATATATACTTCACCTTGTGCGTACAAAACTTTGTAGTCTCCGGTTCGTAAGCACGGGTACTTGTGACGAAGAGAAATTAATTGACGATGTGTATTAAGTATTTCATTATTCCAAGCTGCTTCTAAGGGAAAACCTCGGCGCGAGTCTGGGTCTAATGCTCCTGGTAATCCAACTTCATCACCATAATAAATGCTAGGGGCGCCGGGAAATGTCATTAAAAGCAGTGTACATAATTCAATACTCGGTATGTCTCCACCTGCAATGGACATTAACCGTGCAGTATCATGACTGGCAAGTAGGTTCAACTGCGTTAATTGAATTTCCCAAGGATACAGTTCTAATAATTCCTGGATTTTTTGAGCATATTCAGCAGCAAATAACGGAGGATAAGGTTTGTAATCACGACTTTGTACTTGGTCGAGAACTACTCTATCTCCTGCTGCAAATGCAATAGTCGGACCAGCAAACAAGTAATTCATTACCCCGTCAAATTGCTTGCCGTCTAACCATTGTCGTGAATCTCCCCAAACTTCACCGACAATATAAGCATCGGGGTTAACTGCTTTCACACGGTCTCGAAATTCTTCCCAAAATCCTGGTGTCTTAATTTCAAATGGTACATCCAGGCGCCAGCCATCGATACCAAATTTGACCCAATACTCAGCAATCTCCATAATGTACTCGCGTACTTCTGGATTATCATGGTTAAACTCAGGTAAAGCCCGATTTCCATCCCAACTTTCATAGTTAGCTGGTGCATCCCCTGTATAAGGAGCAAGGGGCCAGCCTTCAATTTTAAACCAATTCACCCAAGGTGAATGAGGGCCATTTTCTAATACGTCGTGAAAAAAGAAAAAACCACGACTCGAATGATTAAATACCCCATCTAATACAACTTTAATGTCACGTGCATGTGCAGCATCGAGTAATTCACGAAACGCTTCGTTACCACCCAACATTGGGTCTACCTGATAATAATCGTGCGTATGATAACGATGGTTGCTAGCTGACTGAAAAATTGGCGTAAAGTAAATTGCATTAATCTCTAAAGACTTAATATAGTCTAATTGTTCTACAATTCCCCATAAATCACCTCCTTTGTAACCTTGGAGTGTGGGCATTGCCTCCCAGTCTTCCCAGCGCGCATCATGTAATAATCGCTTTCGAGGTTGTTTGCTTTTTGCAAAGCGGTCAGGGAATATTTGGTAGAAAACAGCGTGCTTTACCCAGTCTGGTGTTTGAATTTGCATACATTACTTAACATGACTTTATAGCAATAGTTACAAATACACATCCCATAACGGGTCTTACTTCTGGTAGAAATAATCAAATTTCACACCAAAAACAATTCAGAGCCTCTCCATTCGCTACAATTAATTTCCCAATCAAAATACTTTACTGATCAAACAGAAGGCAAATATTTTGGTTAGGCGCCGATATATTACTCTTTTTTTTTATTTTTTTTGTAACTTATGATACGAAATAACTTATTTTTACCTAAAAAGCAGATAGTTAAAATTAATCAAATCAAATAAAAAAGAAAAAGTTTCTTTATATACATTAACGTAGGTAGGCAAGAGCGCGCATGACTTTGTATGTACATGAACTGGACTAGCTTGCTCAAATCACAACAAATAGATTTTCTAACTAGAGTCAAGAAACCCAAGACTTACGAAGTTTCTTTGTTAGAAAGTTCTGTAAAGGGTTGTCACTGTGAGATTATGGCGTTTAAAGGTGAAGCATTGACGAAGCTTCACACAATAGCACGTCAACAAGCTGAACTTGTTGCAAAAAATCCACCCCCAGTCCCTCCAGAATATCCAGAACCCCCAGACTGGACGATACCTTTCCCCAGGTTTTTTAAGCAGCAAGCTATTGATTATTTGTTACGCGAGCAAATTGTCGAAAAACTTATGCAGGAACGCTTGGGTAAATTGGTCAAAAAAGTGCCACATGATGTCTTGACAAGTATCGCTTTAGATGATGAAGGAAATTTGAGAAATGAAAGTAAGTTTTGTTACTCGCTCTTCAATAATCCTAAATTTACTATTCAAGTTCATGTAGCAGATGGTGAAAGTTTTAACGGCATTAAAAAAGATAAGATTAAGTGGACTGTTACACAAGATGATTTAAAGAACGACTTATTAATTTTTTTATGTTTGTTTTATCCATTTACTGGTAAACATGGAGATGAAAGGCAAGTTGTAATTGCCGGGTTTTTACCGACAGATCTAATAGAATCTAGTGACCCTAAAATAACTGTGGTTCCAAGTAAATTATTATATTCGGGTGGTTTAAACTGGTATTTAGACTCATTTACGACTAACGAGGATGACATTGATGTTGACGAAGAAATAATTCTAGCTGAGACTATTCAAATTGCATCAAACCATATTACTGGTGACTGGGAATACTGGCAAACTTTACGTGGTCATACACGAGGCATTAATTGTTTGGCTTTTAGTCCTGGTAATAAAAATAAGGCCCCATTACTTGCAAGTGGTAGTCGGGGTGAAACGAAGTTATGGGATTTAAATAAAGGTGAATTAATTTGTACTTTTTCTGAGCTACCTTGGAGTAAATCTGGATTAGTTGATGAAATAAATGCATTAGCATTTAGTCCAGATGGGCAAATTCTAGTAAGTGGTGGCGCCGACTCTACAATTAAAATATGGCATGTAGGCGCCAAAGATTTAATAGATATTTTGCACAAGCATAATGGCATGGTACGTGGAGTTGTTTGCAGTCCTAATAATAGGATGATATTTACAGGTGGTGATGATAGAAGAATTTTATATTGGGATTTACAGTCACGAAAAGTACACAGTTCGTTTTCGCTCGATGATACAACTGCTCATGCACTTGTATTAAGTCAAGATGGAAAAAATCTTGTAACAGGTAGTTATCGTAAAATTAAAATTTGGCGCCTAGAGGGAGAAGAAACACTACTACAAAATTCATTCAGCGCGCATTCGCATATCGTTAGTTGCTTATGCTTAAGTAATGATAGCAAAATACTAATAAGTGGTAGTCGTGACCAAAGTATAAAAGTATGGAATTTAGAAACAGGTACACTAGTTAGAACTATAAAAGGACATAGCGAGGGAGTTTGTGCTATTGCCCTTAGTCCTGACGGTGAAATTATAGCTAGCGGGAGTGCAGACAAAACTATTAAACTGTGGCATTTAGACAGTGGGGAGTTATTAGCAACATTTATTGGTCATACTAATAGTGTTACTGGGTTAACATTTACGACATCAGGAGAAATACTTGTGAGTGCTAGCTTAGATAAAACAATTAAAATTTGGCAGCGGTCATCGTAGGAATTGTAATTTCAAACTCAGTAGCTTGCCCCACTTGAGAATTTATCTCAATACTTCTACCATGTTTTTCCACAATAATTTGCCGCACAATTGCCATTCCTAACCCTGTTCCTTTAGCACGACTAATGCACCGCTGAGGACGTAGACAAACAATCTGGCGCCAATAGATTTATGAATTAATTGGCTTAAACAGCTTTGCTTCGTATTTTGTTCGAGTTGCGACCATGACAGGTAAAACTTTATTAAGTCATTGCTTATAGTTTGCCCACAAAGTTTATAAATCTGACACCTAGAAACCGGGTTTCTTAATTATTGCTGTATTGGAATAGTAATCAAAAATTCAGTTCCTTGTCCTATTTCGGAATTAACTTCGATACCACCATGATGCTTTTCAATAATAATTTGATGTACAATTGCTAACCCTAATCCTGTTCCTTTTCCTACTTCTTTAGTCGTAAACAGATGTTCAAAAATTTGATTTTTAATTTTTTGATTAATTCCAAAACCGCTGTCTTTGATAGAAATTACAACTGATTTTTTATTTTCAGCAAGAGTTGTTTTTATGACAATATAATTTTTTTGATTATGATTATAACTTTTATGCTGCAAATTTGCTTCGTCTATAGCGTCTATAGCGTTAGCAATAATATTCATAAATACTTGATTCAATTGTCCTGGATAGCAATCAATAAGCGGTAGCTCACCATACTCTTTATAAACCTTAATTTCTGGACGAGAGTCTGAAGCTTTGAGACGATGTTTAAGAATTAAAATAGTACTATTTATTGCTTCATGAATATTAAATAACACATATTTATTATTATCAGCGCGCGAAAACGTTCTTAAACTGTTACTGATATCTTTAATACGACTTATTGCTGTGTGCATAGACTCAAACATTTTTGGCAAGTCTGAGCGCAAATAATCTAAATCTACTGCTTCGATGCATTCCTGTAAGCAAACACTAGGTTCAGGAAGCTCTTTTTGATAGCAGTCAATAACTTGAAACAAATCTTTAACACTATCTTCCATTAATACGAAATTACCATTAATACATCCCATTGGATTATTAATTTCGTGTGCAACACCTGCAACCAATTGTCCTAATGCTGACATTTTTTCATTTTGCACCAGTTGCAATTGCATTTGTTTCAGTGAATGCAAGGTTTGTGAAAGTTCTTGAGTACGTTCTTCAACTCGTTGTTCTAATTCGTGTGTTATGCGCTTTAGCTTGATGTGGATGTTAACTCGTGCTAACACCTCTTTTTGCCGAAAAGGTTTTGTAATATAATCAACTGCTCCTAAACTGAGTCCTTTAATTTTATCTTCGCTATCAGTCAGAGCAGTCATAAAAATAATTGGTATTGATTGAGTTATTGCATTAGCTTGCAATCTTCGACAAGTCTCAAAACCATCCATATTGGGCATCATTATATCAAGCAGTATTAAATCTGGCTGTTGTTGTATGGCTATTTCAATACCTTCCTCACCGCTCATCTGCACAAAAATCTCATATTTTGCAGTTACTAAAGTCTCATACAAAACTTCTAAATTTATTGGGTTGTCATCGATAATCAAAATCGTTCCGTTTGTTTTTGTCATATTTTGATTAAATTAAATTTAGTTTAAGTTGATTTACAAGTGTGCTTACTTCTCGGTGCCATAAAAGCAAACACTATATATTTATGTTAACAAATGTTACATCTGTTTATATTTGGCGTGAATATTTTTACATCATATTACGCCAAGTTGATAAATATACTTAACGTCAAACAGAAAATATTTGAACGTGGCACTGAATATCACCAACTTGTTGAAGGGTGTAAAAACTTTCTCAAGCTGTGCTACGCTCATTCCAACACCTGTATCGTTAGTAAAGAAATGTAACACTATATCTTCTGCGCTAAAGTGATTAACGTCAATATGCACTGTGACACTATCGATATCTGTAAACTTAATTGCATTGCTTAACAAATTAACCAGTAGTTCTGCTAGACGTTTTTCTATTTACAGTAATGTTCCAAGGCAAATTTCTACAACGCCTTGTATATATGAAGGTAAGTACACAAAATTATGATATAGTTTTAGTTGATGCGCTTCAGTTTTGGATAAGTCGAGTACATCGTTTTTATATATATAATTATCTCGGTTGCCATTTTTTTCTAGATTTGACGTATTGCTTATAAAAATGGCGCCCTCTGGCGTTCATGATTTTGAGTAATTTACTGCCTTCTGCTCATTTAGAAGCGAAAGGCAGCGCATAGTCATAGCACTAATCGGTCAATAGATAATGAGAATTAGTTTATGCCGATAGCCAAAATATTTTTTATGAGTGATTATACCCATACAAGCTTGGTTAAGATAAGGTTATATGTATGCTAATTTTTAGTTAATTAGTTATTATTTGTCATTTTCGGTCGAGGAACGCCTTTGAATAACTCAAAAATCCCACAAGTAGGAGACAAAGTTTTTATCCTACGTCCAGCTTATGTAGCTGGAAGCGTCGGTATAGTTCGTGGAGAGGAAATTTTGTCAGATGGTAAACCCAGTGGCAACTGGATAATTGAAGTCACTTCACAAGACCTCGTTTTGTCCCTAGAAAGGAATGAGTTCCAAGTCATGAATAAGGAGTAATCAAATGGGTAAGTTGTATTAATTTTAGATATATTACTTAAATATCTTGAGTGTTTGTTGGCGCCTCTACGCCAATACCCAATTCTTTTTTGCTACGTTTGAGTTGCTTCCACAGCACCTTGACCTGATTATATGCATCTTCTGGTGCGAGTTTGCCCGATGTTTCTAGGGCACTAATATAGCCTACTTTTTGTGCAAACTCTTGAAGATTAGCATTAAATACCAGGTTTTGCGGTTGAACCTTACCATAGTAGCGACTGCGAGGGAAAAGAAAATTATGTTTGTCTTGCTGATTTGAATCTACCATTTCCAAACGGTTCCCTAATAAATTTATACTTTGGCTTTTAAATTCATGATCTTAGATGCTACTACATCCAGCTAGATATCTTTATCTAACCTGAGATAGATATTGGCAATAATATTTACAAGAAATAATAGTAATTTTACTGTGGCGAATTTTGTCAATATGGTTATAAGTCGCAATATTCGTCTTGAAGAGAGCGAATTTGCTTTTGAGCGTATTCTTGCAATGCGGTATTATTATGCGTTTCGGGTGGGGTGAGATGCGTGGCACTTTTTGATTATTAGCTTCGTTGTAAAATTGTTAAGGCGCCACGCACCCTACGTTTATATGACAATGGAGAAGGATAGAAAAAATAACAACTAATAAGCAAATAATAAGAAGCTCTTATGACTTTTCGTGATGAGTTTAAGCTACTGCTGCGTGCGCGTTACCCGCTAATCTATATTCCGACGTATGAAGAGGAACGTGTCGAAGCATCAATTCGAGAAGAAGCTGCACAATTGGGGAACCGTCCGATTTATACTTGGGATTTTGTGGATGGTATTCAGGGCAATCCCAATGATGCAGGTTTTGGCAAGCGTAACCCTTTACAAGCTTTGGAGTTTGTTGAGAAGTTACCTGCAACTGCATCGGCGGTGTTTATATTACGCGATTATCATAGATTTTTAGATGATGTGGCTATTGCTCGCAAACTCCGCAATTTAGCACGGCTTTTAAAGTCACAGCCAAAAAATATAGTGGTATTATCGCCGCGTGTAGCTATTCCTGATGATTTAACAGAAGTTTTGACTGTTGTCGAATTTCCGCTGCCAAGTGGGGGAGAAATTAAAACAGAGGTTGAAAGATTATTACAAGCTACGAACAATTCGCTACCTAGCAAGACGTTGGATGATTTGGTGCGCTCTTGCCAGGGTTTAAGTATGGAGCGAATTAGAAGAGTTTTAGCCAAAGCTATTGCGACTCATGGTGAACTACAACCTGAAGATGTTGACTTAATTTTGGAGGAAAAACGCCAAACTATTCGTCAAACTCAAATTCTTGATTTTATTCCTGCTACTGAGCAAATTTCTGATATTGGTGGGTTAGACTGTCTAAAAGATTGGTTAATTCGTCGTGGTGGTTCGTTTACCGAACGCGCACGTCAGTACGGTTTACCACACCCACGCGGTTTATTGTTAGTGGGTATTCAGGGTACTGGTAAGTCTTTAACTGCGAAAGCGATTGCTCACTATTGGCATTTACCCTTATTGCGTCTTGATGTTGGGCGCCTATTTGCTGGTTTGGTAGGTGAATCGGAGTCAAGAACTCGACAAATGATACAAGTAGCTGAAGCGTTGGCGCCTTGTATATTATGGATAGACGAGATAGACAAAGCGTTTTCTGGACTTGGTAGCAAAGGTGATGCGGGAACTACGAGCAGGGTTTTTGGTACATTTATTACCTGGCTTGCAGAAAAATCCTCACCTGTATTCGTCGTAGCGACTGCAAATGATATTCAATCTCTACCACCAGAAATGTTACGGAAAGGAAGGTTTGATGAGATATTTTTTGTAGGGTTGCCGAGTCAAGACGAACGTAAGGCAATTTTTGATGTGCATTTAACGCGCTTGCGTCCTCATAATCTGAAAAGTTATGATATCGAGCGGTTAGCTTACGAAACTCCAGATTTCTCTGGCGCCGAAATTGAGCAAACCTTGATTGAAGCGATGCATATTGGGTTTAGTCAAAACCGGGATTTTACAACCGATGATATCCTGGAAGCTGCCAGCCAAATTATACCTCTCGCACGCACTGCTCAAGAGCAAATCCAAAAATTGCAAGAATGGGCAGCTTCTGGACGCGCAAGACTAGCATCAAAACAAAGTACCCCCGTCGATGTTTGGCGCCAAGCGAATTAGTTATTATTTACCTTGAGTGTTAGTAATTAGCTATCGACTATTAAACAAGTAAAGTTAAACATGGTTTCAAACTTATTTAAGTATCTTTTAGGATTTATCCTAGCGATTGCGATTCTTGCAGGCAGTGGAGTTGCTGCTACTTTGTACTTCGTGAATCAATCTTCAAGGGTTCCTCCTAAACCAATTTATGCCAACGATGAACCTTCGGTGCGTGCAAGTGCAGGTTTTACTACTGCCAAAGCGTCATCTAATACTGATGTAACAACAAAACCGTCACCTACGGATAACAACATAGTAGAACCTGTTGCTAAACCTACTCCATCCCCCACCGAAAAAGCTGACAGTACAGAACTAAAACCTTTACCACCAGGCGCCTACAACGCACGTGTAACATGGTCACAAGGTTTGAGTTTGCGCTCAGAACCAAAAGCTGACTCTGAACGTGTTGGTGGTGCTGGCTTTAACCAAAAAGTAATAGTTATAGAAGAGAGTGAAGATAAAGTTTGGCAAAAAGTTCGAGTGGAAGGTAGTAATCAAGAAGGTTGGATAAAAGCAGGTAATACAAAGAAAGATGACGGGCGGGATAATCAGCAAGAGAACCAATAAGAAACCCGGTTTCTTTTAGAAACCGGGTTTCTAAAAGCAGATCAATTTGGTAATTGATTTTTTAGTGCTTCTAAAGAAGCCCAACGTTTATCTACCAGAGGGTTTTGAGTTGTGCTTTTGGGAGTAGTTGGAATTCCAGCACAATCTTCATCACATAATTGCCGTGGAGGTATTTCCAAGCACATTTGTTCGTATAGCCATTCGCTTGGATAAAAATGTCCTTGCGGCAATAAGGACTCAACCAAATCTTCGACGGCAACTTCGCGCTCTAAAGGTAAATCGTCAAATTGATTGGCTGCTTCGTCTAACCAAATTATTTCGGTTGTATCGACTAGTAAACGATGGTTATATTGTTTTAGACAGCGGCAACAAGTACAAGTAATAATTGCCTCAGCTTTGGCTGCTACTTCTAAATAATTTCCACAGTGCCGAACGCGAACAATGCCCCGAACGGGCGTGAGTGTATCTAAACCAGGCAGAAACTCTTGAACTTGAATTTCCTCTGTTCGCTCCGGCGCCTGAATTAGCTGCGGAATAAAAATTGCGTCCATAGGATTTGTGAGACATCCTCACTCAAAAAATTAGCAGTATTACCAATCAATTAGGAGTCGATAATACATTCTTATTTTAACTTGAAACACTCAAATTCCCGACTTCCAAAAAGAAATCGGGAATGATTTAAGAGCAAAGAAAAAATTATTCCATTGCTGGACGCACAACAAGGTGACGATGAGGTTCTTTGCCCCGGCTGAATGTTTCCAAGTCGGCATAGTCCTTTAAAAAAGTATGAACTTGACGACGTTCAGCAGAACTCAAGGACTTAATTTCGATTTCGTTGCCAGAAGCACGTGCAGCAGCAGCTGCATTTTCTGCTAGCGTTCGTATTTCTGCTTCACGTTTAACGCGATAACCATTTAACTCAATGGTATACGAAGCTTGTTGTTCGGGTGGTTGATTAAGATTGAGAATAGAATTTGTCAAATACTGAATAGCATCGAGTACCGAACCGTTGCTGCCAATCAACGTGCTGATTTGCTCTGGTGATAAATTCGCCTCATCAATTGTCAACCAGTAGCTTGCACCCTCATCGTTATCGGGGGGTACATCTTCCTCCGAACCAGTAACTGTTACAGAGAGTCCTGCTTTCTGTAACAGTAAAGTTAACCAATCTTGACCTCTTACGATTGAAGTATCAACCATTATGAATTCGTTGCTTTCTTCTTAGAACTTTTTGGTTCAAACGGTATAGTTTTTGTCTCTGTTTGTTTTTCTTTATCTTGAGATTCTACAATTTTTTGTAGTTCTTCAGGTAAAGGTTCACGGGAGAGAATATACGTTTGTAAGGTTTGGAAAATGTTACCAATTACCATGTACATCAGTACACCAGCGGGTAACGGGAAGAACAAAAACATACCCGAAAAAATAACGGGAGTGATTTTATTAACTGTATCTTGCTGGGGGTTAGAGTTCGTCGAGTTTTGACCAGACAGTAATTGGCTAACGTATAAGCTAATACCAAAACCTACAATCATTGCGACAATATCCCAGTGGACTGTACCATCTGGGTCAATGGCGCCGACGCGACCTAAAGCATCAATGAATAAGAAACCTTTATTAGAAGCCAAGCCAGGAATGCTGCCAGTTATAGTAACATCTCCAGGTTGTAAAGCTTCAATATTTCCCTGCTCATCAATTTTAACTCGGTCTTCGCCCTTAGTAACTTTCCACTCAGGAACTAAGTTAGTTTCGGGATGTTCTGCTAAGAGTTGTTGGAATGGTTTTCCATCAGGAGTTTGGTACTCTACCTTAGTTTTTTCCCCTACAGCCATCTTATTTCCACCAGGAAGAATAGCTGTCACCTTAACGTGTTCGCCATCGGAAATGTAGATATTTTGGGGTGCAGTCGCAAAAGCCTGTGGTTGAATGCGCTCAATTTGTTCGGCTGGAAACACCTGTAAGTTAACGGTGTAATTAGCAGAAGAGAATGGTGAACCGCGTAATGTTGCAAATAATGCAAGCAGTACTGGCATTTGCACCAAGAGAGGTAAACAGCCCGCCAACGGGTTGCCAAACTCTTGCTGCGTCTTCATCATTTCTTCTTGTTGCTTTTGCGGGTCATCTTTATACCGCTCTTTAACTTCCTGCATCCGCTTTTGCATGAGCGGTTGAACAATTCGCATTCGGCGCATATTGCGAATTGAGCCGGCACTAAGGGGGTAAAGTGCAAAGCGCACTACCAGCGTTAATGCCACAATTGCCAATCCATAGCTCGGTACAATGCTATAGAACAAGTCTATGATTGGCAGCATCACATTGTTCGAGAGGAACCCGATACCAAAATCCATTATTCTGAATTCAACTAAACGGTAGTGTTAATTATCTAAACCTAATTTATCGCTCAACATCATCCCCTAGGAACTACGGATAGCCGTAAACAGTTAGGAGTTATAAGTTATGAGTTATGAGTTATGAGTGGTGAGTTATCAGTGGTAGGTTACGAGTGGTGAGTTGTGAGTTATAAGTGCTAAGTTCTTAACTCCTAACTCTTAACTCCTAACTCCTAACCTTTATTTTTCTACTCCAACCATTCCAGGATTTTTAGCGGCGATGCGTTCGTAGATGTAGTCGTAAACTTCACGAAATCTGGGGATTGCTCGAAGTTCTAAACGAGAACCGTTTCTCATCGTTACTACCATGTCTCCCCACATACCAATGCCACGGGGAACTTTAACGACTTTGACTATTTCTGAATAGATAATGTCAGTGCGCTCGCGTCCCATCCATCCACCTGTTACAGAGATACGACGGTCGGTAATGCGGAATCGCAGCCACAAGGCTCTAACAATTGCTCCAATCGTCAAAGGCAAGCCTACAACGGTGAAACCTATCAGTATGCTTAATATCAAGTCCCCAATGTGAGGACCGCCTTCAAAATATACTTCTTCACGAATGCCCATTTAATACCTCGGCTTGTACCAACAACTGCTCTAATTCTTGCAGAAATTGTTGGGTTACGCACTCTTGTTGTGCCGCAGTTGGTTTGACAACTACTACCAAACGCCATCCTGGTGATATTTTCGGCAATAATTGCTGTAAGGCTGCTGCAATTCGACGCTTGATACGATTACGAATTACTGCCCGTTTGCTGACCTTAGTGCTAACTGAGATACCAATTTGCGTTGGTAAATACTCGCGATTATTACTTTGATTAACTTGCGACTTGGCAGTATCCATCGAATTTGCCGAGCTTGATGCGGAGCTTTTAGTTGGTTCAGTTGTGGAAGGTGATGGTCGTAAGGCTCTTAATGTTAAGTAAGAACCATGCCGACGTATTCCTTCCCGAAA
Organism: Calothrix sp. HK-06; assembly: GCF_001904745.1. Classification (GTDB taxonomy): domain Bacteria; phylum Cyanobacteriota; class Cyanobacteriia; order Cyanobacteriales; family Nostocaceae; genus Dulcicalothrix. Next base: position 1,004 of record NZ_MRCD01000027.1, on the reverse strand, counting down.
GACTGCCTGAAAATCTTGGCGGGATTTAAGACGATGCAATGAGGACAAAGCCACAACGTATAACTGCCTACAAGTGCGGAACTATACGCTTAAGCGATGGCGCCCTTTTCTGCGACGTGCTTTAATCACATTTCTACCATCAGGAGTCCGCATCCGCGCGCGGAATCCTGATGTTCTCTTTCTTTTACGGTTAGTTCCTTCTAAGGTTCTCTTCATCTTTTTCTCCGAGCGAGCTATTTATTGTTTGAGATTTTATACAAAAAGTCACAATCCGTTATTTTATCATGCATGAGCAAATTCGTAAATTAGGGAAAAAAGAAAAAGCAGGGGTAGCAAACGAGATTACCTCCCTGCGAGCATTGCCTAGGCGCCGACGCTTATAATCCAAGTACCGATATAACGAGACAAAGGTACATCACCAGGAGATTGAATCGCTAAGTTGAAATAGTACATACCGCCAAAAGAAGGGTTCTTAATATTCGAGAGAACAATTTCTAGACCAGTACCTGCAGGTATTGGTTCAGCTGGAAAAATTTCGATAACACGGTTATCTTTATCCCATCTAGCTTCTTGTAAGGGAATACTCTTACCTCTTGCCCGAACTTCGATTTTCTTGGGGTCAAAACTACCTTTGTAATATTCAGGGTAAGAAATTACCAATCGTGCCACAGCATTTTTGAATCTGTTAGCGTCGGCCCGCAAACGCAATCTGTCCCAGCCGTTAGCTTGTCCACCAAAATCAAAACGGTGATTAAGTTGATTTTCGCGTTTTACACCACTCCAAAGGTTAATCCCCGACTGCGCCATGCTAACACCCTGAAATCCAGTTAGTAAGCAGCTAGTCACGGCAACAGCAGAAAAAATTCCAAGTACACGTCGCATAAATTAAACTCCTATGACATTTATTTGGCAACTTAGGACAAATGCAAACAGATATCGTAACTAAACTTTACTACTGACTCGCAGTTATTTCGACGTTATTTCAATGCAAAAGTGCCTAAAAG
>NZ_MRCD01000026.1 GCF_001904745.1 Calothrix sp. HK-06 | reverse complement strand
ATTACATGCTATCAACGTATATTCCAGGTTTCTAGGTTTTCATGCGTAAGTCCTGACTAATTCGGATACTGCGTTGACTATATCGTCTGGCGCCACTGGTTTGGGTAGATGGGTTTGGAAACCTGCGGCAAGTGCTGCTTTTTTGTCTCCGTCTCCTGCGTATGCTGTTAATGCTATTGCTGGAACAGCACCTCCTTTTTCATATGGTAGTTGGCGTATTTGCCGCATTAAACTGTAACCATCTTGGTCTGGCATTCCTATATCACTAACTAATACCATTGGGTTAAATGTTGGTAATATATTTAGTGCTTCTGTTGCTGATGAGGCTGATGCTATTTCGGCGCCTGCTGCTTCGAGTGCAAATGCTAAAAATTCGCGCGAGTCTGTATCGTCATCTACTAGTAATACTCGAATTCCTAAAAGAGCTAAGTTTTCAGTGCTGAATTCTGAGTCCTGAGCGCTAAGTAGGTTTGGTATTTCTTTTAACTCAGCACTCAGCACTTTTGACTCGTTACTTTGTACCATTGGTATATGTACTATAAAAGTGGCGCCTTTTCCTTCTCCAGGACTTTGTGCGGAAACATCACCACCGTGTAGTTCGACCAGGTGACGCACTATTGCTAGTCCTAGTCCTAGACCTCCAAATCTTCGTGTTGAGGAAGCATCTGCTTGCCGAAATGAGTCAAATACGTAAGGTATAAAGTCACTACGTATACCCATTCCTGTGTCTTTTACTATTATTTGGGCAAAATTCGTATTAATTGTATCTGTTCGTTCTATTTGTTCGAGTATTACTTCTACTCTTCCGGTGTTGGGCGTAAATTTTATCGCGTTTGATAGCAGGTTCCAAACGATTTGCTGTAAACGGTTAGGGTCTCCTAGTACTTCAAATTTTAAATTCTCACTATTTAATTTACTATTTGCAATGGAAAATTTAAAATCGATCGATTTTGCTTGTGCTGCGAGACGCATCGTATCTATTGCGGCTTCAATAGCTGGTACCAAGTTGGTTTTATAAGCTTTTAAGCTTAATTTTCCTCGAATGATACGTGATACATCAAGCAAGTCTTCGATTAGTTGGGTTTGTAATTTGGCGTTACGTTCGATGGTTTCTAACGCGCGATCTAATGTTGCTTTATCTACGTTGCGTCCACGTAATATTTTAGACCATCCTAAAATGGCGTTGAGGGGGCTTCGCAGTTCGTGGGAAAGTACTGCTAAAAATTCATCTTTGACGCGGTTGAGTTCTTCTAGTTCTGCTTTTTGTTCGCGTAGTTTAATTTCTGCACGCTTAATTACAGTAATATCACGAGCAACACTTAGTATAGTTTCAACTGAGCCATCGGTTCCATACTCAGGTACCATTCGCACATCGAGGTACCGTGTCCCACTTTTTGAAGGATATTCTATTTCAAAAAACCTTGCTTGTGAGGAGTCAACGACACTTTGAATTTCTTCAACCCATTGCTTATAAACTTGTTCGGGAAGATTATGTTCTTCGGGTGTTTTATTAAGAAGAGTTTCTGCCGCTGTATCTGTAATTTGGGTGATTGCGGGGCTTATATATAGAGTGCGAAAATTTGTATCGAAGCGAGCTATTATATCTGGAGAATTTTCTACTAACGCGCGAAATTCTTGTTCACGACGGTGTAATTCGGTTTCGGCTTTTTGACGCGCTTTTACTTCTTCTGCTTCGCGTAAAGCACGTATTATCGATGGTACTAACCTGTCGAGACGCTGTTTAAGCACATAATCTGTGGCGCCGCTTTTTAGCGTTTCGATAGCAACTTCTTCACCCATTGTTGCCGTTACAAAAATAAACGGTACATGTGGACATTGCTGCTGCGCTATTTCTAAAGCGGCGAAACCATCAAACCCAGGAATCGTGTAGTCAGAAAGTATCAAGTCATAACAGAACGAATTAAGTTTAGCTTGAAACTCCTCGCCAGTTTGCACCTGAATCAGTTCGCAGGTAATGCCTCCCTCGGCGAGTGTCGCTTGGATTAATTCTGCATCTAACAAGCTATCTTCAAGCAAGAGAAACATTAGCTGTGACATATCGTCTCCTATCTAATTCCTTGAGCATTACTACGTGCGGGAGGTATTGAACCTGGTGGTGGTTCATTTATTATTGCCCAAAATAATCCTAGCCCTTTTATGACATCCACAAATTCGTGAAAATCTATGGGCTTGACGACATAGGCATTGGTTCCCAACTCATAGCACCGCGCTAAGTCATGTTCCTCGCGCGAACTGGTCAAAACTACTACCGGAACACTCCGTAGCGAGTTATTAGCTTTTAGTTCTGACAATACCTCAATTCCATCTACTTTAGGTAACTTTAAGTCGAGTAGAACTACTACCGGATTGCCTTCACGGCGCAAGCGGTACATACCTCTACGGTATAAATAATCTAAGGCTTCCTCACCATCTCTAACGACGACAACTTCATTACCAAGATGATTTTCAGCCAGCGAAGTCAGGATTAACTCTACATCATTAATGCTGTCTTCAACCAGGAGTATGCGCTTCAGTTCCATTGACCTTTCTTTAATCTCCACTCCTGACCCCTTCTAATGGTTGCAACACTTCGCTAATCTTAGGTAAAGAAAAGTAAAATGTTGCACCAATATCAACTTCGCCAATAGCCCATACACGCCCACCATGACGGTGAATAATGCGTTGAACGTTTGCTAGCCCAACTCCTGTACCCTCAAACCGAGGGTCTGTGTGCAGGCGTTGAAATACACCAAATAATTTATGTATGTAACGCATGTCAAAACCTATGCCATTATCTTTGACGTAGAATACTATTTCTTGACTACTCATTGGAGATGTAGAGACGTGATTAATCGCGTCTCTACAGGAGTTAGGAGTTAAGAATGAGGTGTTAAGAGTTAAAAGTGAGGATTTAGAGTTTGCTGTTACTTTCTCTATTTCCAATTCCTGATTCCTTATTTCCAATTCCTTATTTCCACTCTCAATTGTGCCAATTGTTACTTCAGCCACTTCACGAGTTTTGCTGTATTTTAAAGCGTTTTCCACCAAATTCCGCAAAACTAGGCGCAGCATGGAAGGGTCGCCTTGTACCTGGGGAAGAGTTTCTATATGCCATATAATCTGGCGATTTTTGATAATGTCGTGCGAGTCTCGCTTCACTTCTTCCACGAGTAGATTCATATCTAATATTGCGTATCGCATGGACGCACGTCCCATGCGTGAAAATGCTAACAAGTCATCAATTAGTTTACCAGCTTGTGTAGTTGCGTCAACTATTGTATTGATATATCGTTTGTTTGTTTCGTCTATTTCTTGTTTTTCTAGCCGTTTTTTCAATAAGTCTACAAACCCAGCTATATGACGCAAAGGTGCCCGCAGGTCATGAGATACTGAATAAGAGAATGATTCTAGTTCTTTATTTGCGGCTTCAAGTTGAGCAGTGCGCTGTTTCACCCGTTCTTCGAGCGTTTCGTTAAGGCGCCGTACTTCAGAATCCGCGCGTTTTCTATCAGTAATGTCTAATATAAATGCTACTGATTGATTGCGGTCTTCACCGTGAAGTATATAACCTAATAATACATCAACGCGCGTTCCATCTTTACGAATATATTGTTTTTCATAAGGTGTACAACTTCCGCGCGTTCTTGCTTCTGCAATACGTGCATCATCTAAAGGTAAATATTCAGGTGGAGTAATATCAACCCAGCTAACTCGACCGACTTCTAAATCTTCGCGCGTATAACCAATAATATCTAAAAAGGCATTGTTTGCTTGGAATACACCACCTTTAATATCACCGTATAACATACCTATAACATCAGATTCGGCGAATAAGCGTAGCCTTTCTTCGCTTTGCCGTAAAGCTTCTTCTGTTTTTTTACGCTCGGTAATATCATGGGCTACAGCATACATTAAGCCAGTTTCAATATCAGGTGCCGTGTTCCACACTAACCACCGATACCTACCATCTTTACAACGAAAGCGGTTCTCAAACTTGAGTGTAATGGCGCCTGAGTTTAATTTTGCCATTTCGCCAATTGTTGCAGAAACATCATCAGGGTGGATTAAATCTAGATATGGAGTAGAAAGTATCTCAGTTTCGCTATAACCTAGTGTATTTACAAAAGCAGGGTTTATGCGTTTAAAGTAACCATCAAAACCAGCAATACAAAGTAAATCTATTGAGACATTGAAAAACTTGTCGCGTTCTGCTTCTGCTTGTTTACGCTCGGTCAAATCATGTGCAACAGCATACATTAAACCACTTTCAACATCAGGAACCGCGTTCCACGTTAACCACCGATACTCACCGTTCTTACAGCGATAACGGTTCTCGAACTTGAGTGTAGTGGCGCCGTTTTTTAGCTTTTCAAATTCGCGCTCAGTTGCAGCAACATCGTCAAGGTGGACAAAATTAATAAACGGTGTTGAAAGTACCTCTGCTTCGGTGTAACCAAGGGTTTTATAGAATGCAGGATTAATGCGTTTAAAGTAACCATCAAAACCAGCGATACCAAGCAGATCTATCGAAACATTAAAGAATTTGTCGCGTTCTGCTTCCGCACGGTTTCTTTCAGAATTATCTAATACAAATGCTACAGCAGCTTGTTCTTCGACTAATTTAAAACCAACGATTACAGGAATACGCGAACCATCTTTACGAATATACTCTTTTTCATACGGTGTACAAATACCTTCTTTTATTGCTTCAACAATACCCTCTTCATCTATAGGCAAATATTCTTTTGGTGTTAAATTGCGCCAGTCAAGCGTTTTATTTTCAACATCTTCTCTTGTATATCCGATCATCTTTAAAAAGGCGTTATTTGCTTCTTTTATTTCGCCTTGAAAATCTGCATAAAGAATACCAATTGCATCAGAGTCTACAAACAAACGTAGCCGCTGTTCGCTTCGCCGTAAAGCTTTTTCTGCTTTGACTTTATCATCTATATCTGTACATGTGCCTAACCATTTTGTAATATTATTTTCAGCATCATGCATTGGTACGGCACGGGCAAGAAAGTAACGAAATGTACCATCATGGCACCGTAAACGATATTGCACGTCGGACATGGGGGTTCCAGTATTAATGGCATTTGTCCATTTTTCCATTGCTACTGGTAAGTCGTCGGGATGTACTATTTGGCGCCAGTCCCATCCCTCGTATACATTCAAATCTAATCCTGTATAGTTAACCCAACGTTGGTTGAAATATGTAACAGTACCTGAAGTATCTGATACCCAAACTAGTTGAGGTACGTTTTCGGCGAGTTGACGATAACTATTTTCACTTTCAAGTATTTGAGCTTGATATGTTTTACTGTCATGTATATCTGTATTTGTACCTATCCAGCCAGTAATATTTCCAGCGTCGTCATGAACAGCTACAGCGCGCGCTAAGTGCCAACGATATTCACCATCTTTGGAGCATTTAATTCGCAGTTCAGCTTCGTAAACATCTCCTTTGGCTTTACATTTTAACCAGTGCTGCTTAGTTTTCTCTAAATCTTCACTTGGTATTATTGATGACCACTTATCATTGATGATTTGTTCGATATTATCTAATGTGACACCACAATACTCTTGCCATTGGTGATTGAAGTACAATGGTTTCCCGTCGGCATCAGCTTGCCAAACTAAATGAGGTATTGCTTCTGCTAAAAAGCGGAAGCGTCTGTCGCTTTCTGCCAATGCGGTTTCCATATCCTTACGCTCAGTGATGTCTGTGGAAATGCCAATTATTCCAATGATATTACCAGTTTCATCGCGGTAAGGTGATTTCGTCGCTATATAAGTTCTTGAACCAGAGTTAAATAATACCGTTTCCTCGAATATGTGAGTTTCGCCAGTTGTAATAACAATACGGTCATTCGCTACTGCGACTGATGCATCGTTACTATTTGTTAAGACATCAAAGTTCGTGCGACCAATAACTTCGTGTTCTGACTTATTGAGTGCGCGAAGTGTTGCTGGGTTTGCTGCTACAAACTTTCCTTCCAGGTCTTTGACAAAAATTAATGTTCCCGTAGCGTTATTTATGATTGAAGGCAGAAATACAGCAGTTGGTATTAATCGACGCGCAGTTATACCACCATTAAGTTCAGTAGTAACGGTTGCCATAAGTCCGCGATATGGATTATTAAATAAAATTCCTAGACATAAAACTAAGAAAGTAAGCGCTGTATGCACCGACATGGAGGTAGTATAAACGCTGAACTAAGAAAAAACCCTCACACCATAGATATAGCCTATTATTGCTTGAAAGGAGATAAATAAAGCAATGAATATAAGAAGTTGTGAGTGAGTCGTGAGTCGTTAGGAGTAGAGACGCGATTTCTATTTTCCCCTTCCAACCATAGTGCTGCGCTAACCTATAACCAATTAATGGCAGTGTTTAAACCGATTCTACCTGGGTGTAATGTTGCTGGTGATAATGTAAAATCACGAAACAATAACTCATCAATCCCTAAATTCCACCTAAAGAGGTATTGACTAAGTGTTGATAAAGCTAGGATAAAAGTTATTAATGTGCAAACCCGCGATAAATTATAAAGTCTATTCTTTTCCCGTTGCTGTTCTAGCCACAGTGTTAACCCTGCTAACACAAAGTAATCGCTGTGTTTGCTTTCATTGTAGCGGCGCCGGGAATTAAGCTTTTAAGAATATCAATTCTTGAAGTGAATCCAAGAAAACACGTATGGAGCGGTTGGTCGTTCGCGAAGCGTGTCTTCTTAGGACAAAATTGAATAAAATCACAAAAAACGCTGCCATAATCAAGTCACGGCACGATTATTTGAGCGTCCCTAACTGGAGAATGGTGGTTAAGGATATTGTCGAGCAAGTACGTGTAAAAACCTCTAGTCGGGCAGCATCCAAGTCTACTTAGTAGCGTTTCCATTCTTATTCTTTGTAAGTTATACCGTGGACTTGGATAGAAGAAACTAGAATTTCTTAGATTTTTAGAAGCGGCGAAGCCCCACCTACATTTTACAATTGGAATTTGGATTGGATGGCGCCGATAATTTTTTGTTCTTCGGGTGAAATATTACTGTTGATTTGAGCGATACGTTGACACTGTGCTAATAGTGTAATTGCGTAATCACGGTCGAGTTGGTTGAGTAGTTCTTCTATTGGTTGCGGAGAATGGATGCTTTTACCTATTTCTTCGAGTGAGTGTGTACCGATGTTGATGGCTTTTAGTTCTGGTAATATTTCTTCCCAGGTTTTATTTGGATGGCTGCTGAGTATCATGTGAACTAGGATTCGATCCATGATAGCCTGTTGAGAAACAGCTTTTTCTAGATATTTTTCGCTTTCCTGTTTTAGTTTATCTATTGTTGCTTCTGAGTTTAAGTCTGTAGCATCATCTAATTTTGCTTCGTAGAATCTACATGCAGCATATCCCAATGAGTAAATCATTGTGGCATTAGAACTGGCGCCAATTACAGCACCTGCGAAGGGGACGTTACGTAATAAACTTAAACCAGCAGCTTTGAGTAAACGACCACCACCTAAAGCTAGTCCAAAAATAGCTACAACTTCACCTTTACGTGCAGGGTCTTTTAAGTCTAAGCCATATAAAGCAGCAATTTGATATACCATTTCTGATTGCAGTTCGGTTGTAGCAGCAAGGTCTATAGCAAGTAATGCTGCGGCAACTCCTGGTATAACGCTTGTTGCTAAACCTATTCCACCTGCTTTTGTTGCTTTTTCCACCATGATGCGGTGGGCAAGTTGTTGAGGTGTTTCATTGGGATAAGTTTGCTTGAGTTTTTTTACTGACTCTGCGGCTTTATCTAGATTAACGTTATCTGAGGCGCCGACAAGCCAGCTAAGATTTAAGACACCAGCAAGTTTACGAATAAACCAGTTGTTACCAAGAGTGTTTGCTACTTGTCCGGTAAACTGCGTTGAAACTTCAAATAATTTACGCGCTTGAGTTGCCGCAACTTGTCCTGCACCACTAACTTGCTGTGCTAATGATTGAACTAGTGATTTATCAAATTTATTTAGTGATTTTTTATTTTGATTAGCTGCTGATTGGTGTGACATAGCTCAATAATATTTAATTTATTACAGCAATACTTTTATACTAAATTATTAAGCAAAAAACTAAAAGATGCATCTTCCTGCAAGAAGATTCTGTCTTAGTCTTAAGGATTAATAATTACTGCTTGCATCATTATTGTGGAGCGTACTGTCTCTTGCCCCGCCCTGAAAAAATGCATATTAACAGGCAGGATGCCTGTTCCACAAAAGTTTTACATAAGAAGAATGATAACAATTATGTTTTTGAGGGTATGGGTATGGTTAAGTTACCTAGAAAGTTATTTGTTTTGAGAATTTCATAGAGATTGATATCGGCTTCTAGTAGACAGGCGTGTCCGCTGTAGGGTAATGTTACCATTTTGGAGTTAGGTAAAATATTAGCTAATCGGCGCCCTTCTTCTGATGATGGTAAAAGTCGGTCGTCGCTACTTGCTATTATTAATATTGGTTGTGTAAGTTGCGCTAATTTATTATTATCTATTTCAAATTCGCGTAATAAAGAAACCCGCCAACGAATAGTTTGTGACGGGACTGACTGAACAGTTTCGAGAAGTTCGGTGCGGTCGTTTTCAGAAATACGCGATAATGAAGCAAGAAAAGGTAGTAAACCAATGGCGCCTACATCAAACACCCATTCGGGTACGTAGTTCATGAGTGGAGATGCCCAAACATACCAAGGACGTAGTTTAAAACTCGAAGCTGGGTTGATTAATATTATACGTTTGAATAATTGCGGTGCCGAAATTGCCACTTTTTGCGCTAAACAACCTCCAAAAGACTCCCCACACAAGTAAACTGAGCGCTCCGAGTTTCGGTCGAGTTCAACTTGAATTAAATTAAGTACACTGTTGGTTATGTCTTCCCAACTGGTCATGTCACTACGCGGTATCGCTAAACACCGCACGTCAAAAGCTGCCTCAAGACCGGCAGTTTGTGACCGCAGTAATTGACCTGTGCCATCCATCCCAGGTAAGTAAATAAATAGAGGGCATTGAGGTTGTAGCTTTTTCGGGGTTAGGAAACAAGGTTTTGATTCTACTTTTGGGATAGTCATTAGCCATGCTTATATTATAATGAATTCTTTGATTGCTATACGCGCTTATTTTTTTCTGATTCTATGAGGATATTAACCCCTCAACCAATAGCCCTAAATAACTATATTAAAAACGATTCCAATTTTAAACTATTGAGAATAAGCAAAAACACACACTTTTAACTCATAACTCATGTACGGGCAAGTTAACTATATCCTGCTTGATGATGAAAAATTTAAATAAACCCGCCCCTTCTAATAAATTCCCTCCTTGAGTAGACCTGTAATTTCAGAGCGGCAGTAGTTGCTAATTTCTGTGACTACAGTCCTAGCTTTTTTGCCTTGATACATTTCTCGGTGCTGTGACTTTATCCAGTAGGGGCGCCCAATAAGCACTGCAACTCGACGGTATACTACCAAAGGATGCCAACCTGGTTGCTTAAATAACGGTTCACTTGGGTCGAACAGAGTTAGAAATTTCAATGGTATTGCTGATGTGTTAACTTCTTCAATAGATGCTATCGCAATCGGCAAAATCGCTAAGTTATCAACTTGACAGCGCAACGCTAAATGCGCGAACCCTCGCTGAAACTCTGCTACTTGGTTAGGTTGAGTAAAGTTTACCATTGGTTTGGTGCCTTCGGGAAACAACCCAACCATCTGTCTTGATTTGAGTAAAATTTCTGATTGCTCAAGTAAACTAGAATACTTTTGATTTTCTGCTTCTAATGGAAAGCATCCGAGTGCGTGGGTGACAAACTCGCGCATGACTGGCACTTGTCCCATGTAGTGATGGCAAGCGAATCGAATTGGATGTGACAATGCTGCCATTAATAGTGGTGCGTCCATGAAACTGCGATGGTTACTCGTGACTATTACGCTCGCATCTTGGGGTATACGATTTTCGTAGTAGCGAAACATGGTCGTTGATAAGGCCATTAACAACGCGCGAGAAATTTCCAAGGGGCTATTTATAGTCATGTTTAAGGATGCTGATGTCATGCTTCTAAATTAAAATCAAGGCTTAAGGCTGTCTAATTATTGGATTTTTACATTTCTTCACTAGATATTAGACAGCCTTAAGGCAGAAATGTTCTAGAAACCATGTTTCTATATCAACGAAGAAACCTGGTTTCTTGTATCTCCAGTAACAATAAACCGTTAAATAAGCTACGAACCGAAATTTTTGTCAAAATTCCACATATGAACTTGTTGCTTAATCAATTTAGAGGCACCTCTAAAGTTTGCTAATATAAAGCTTATAGTTGTAAATCCGTGATAAATATTTTATAATTACGTGGTTTTAGCTACATACACAAGATAAAAACTGTTTAATTTAACTTTAATATTGCATGAATCGAGTCGAGACAACAAAAAATACATTTGCGCTCTCCACACCGTTATATTATGTGAATGATTTACCACATATAGGCAGCGCTTATACAACTATGGCTGCTGATACGATAGCAAGATTTCAAAAATTGTTATCAAAATCTGTATTGTTAGTTACAGGAACTGACGAACATGGGCAAAAAATTGAGCGCAGTGCCCAAGCTAAAGAGATGAAACCGCAACAGTTCTGCGATGAGATTGTACCTAATTTTATCTCATTATGGAAATTGTTGAACATCCAATATGACCGTTTTAGCAGAACAACGGCACCTAAACATGCTTCGATAGTTCAAGAGTTCTTTCAGCGCGTTTGGGATAATGGCGATATATATTTAGGTCAGCAAAAAGGCTGGTATTGCGTATCATGTGAAGAATTCAAAGAAGAACGCGAACTGTTGGAGAAACATCGCTGTCCAATTCACCCAACCAAAGAAGTTGAGTGGCGTGATGAAGAAAACTATTTTTTCCGCTTATCGAAATATCAAGATAAATTATTGGCGTATTTTGACTCGAAACCTGATTTTATTCAGCCAGAAAGTCGTCGTAATGAAGTATTAAACTTTGTAAACCTTGGTTTACAAGATTTTTCGATTTCTCGCGTCAACTTAGAATGGGGTTTTCCAGTTCCCGAAAATCCTAAACATACACTTTATGTTTGGTTCGATGCACTATTGGGTTATATAACTGCATTACTAGAACCGGATGATCAGCCAACACTAGAAAATGCTTTAAAAAATTGGTACCCATTCGATTTACATCTAATTGGAAAAGATATTTTAAGATTTCATGCCGTGTATTGGCCTGCAATGTTAATGTCGGCGGGATTGCCATTACCAGGAAAAGTCTTTGGGCATGGATTTTTAACCAAAGACGGTAGAAAGATGGGGAAAACTCTTGGTAATACAATTGACCCTATTGAGTTGATTGATAAATATGGCGCCGATGCAGTTCGTTATTACTTTCTTAAGGAAATCGAATTTGGTAAAGATGGCGATTTTAATGAAGTAAGGTTCATTGATGTTGTAAATGCAGATTTGGCGAATGATTTAGGTAATTTACTGAATCGAATTTTAGGCATGGTGAAAAAATACTGTGGCGGTAAAATTCCAGTAGTTACAACAGAACATATCGATAATGATAATCCTTTAAAGGGGCTAGGTTTACATCTAGGGGAACAAGTCAAAACAGCCTACGAAGCGCTAGCCTTCAGTCAAGCTTGTAATTTAGTTCTGTCAATTGTACAGGGTAGTAACAAGTTTATCGATGACCAGGCGCCTTGGAGCTTGTATAAACAAAATCGACAGCAAGAAGTGGAATGCGTATTGTATACTGTGCTGGAATCTGTCAGGTTAGCAGTTTATCTATTATCCCCAGTAATTCCCAATATCAGTACTGCCGCATATCAACAACTAGGTTTTGAAGTCAATTTTAACGACCCAACCAGTATTGCTTTGGCGCCATTCGATATTCATTCTAAATGGGGATTGCTAAGTAGTACACAAAACTTAGGCACACCCCAACCCATTTTTAAACGAATTGATTTGTCTAAAAACGATTAGTTTTTTTAATCTCTGTTAAACGTAAATTCACCACTGGCTATATATTACCAGCTAAATATAATAGCCCTGGATGAATATAATCTCTGGTACCTATCATAAACCGTTCAATAACAGTGTTTCAGCACATTTTAGTATCCTTTATTACATTGATAACAAACGAGGTATGACAACAATGTTAAGTAATTTAGAAGCCGACTCGATATTTACGCCTGAGCAGGTTTTAGAAAATCGAGGTAAAGTTGCTATATTTATAGATGGCTCGAATTTATTTTATGCAGCTTTACAATTAGGTATAGAAATTGACTATACAAAGTTGCTATGTAGATTAACAGGTGGCTCGCGATTATTACGTGCTTTTTTTTACACAGGTGTAGATAGAACGAACGAGAAGCAGCAGGGTTTTCTGTTGTGGATGCGACGCAATGGTTATCGTGTCATCGCTAAAGATTTAGTGCAGTTACCAGATGGTTCTAAAAAGGCGAATTTGGATGTGGAAATTGCAGTAGATATGATGGCTTTGGTCGATTCGTATGATACAGCCGTTTTAGTGAGTGGAGATGGAGATTTAGCATACGCGGTAAATTCGGTATCTTATAGAGGTGTGCGCGTTGAGGTTGTCAGTTTACGGTCTATGACTAGTGATAGTTTGATTAACGTGAGTGACCGCTATATTGATTTGGAGGCAGTCAAAGAAGACATTCAAAAGACCCCACGTCAAAGTTATCCGTACCGACCACTAACTGGTGTTGGTTTTTTGGAACAACCTGACATGAATGGTCATCTGGAATTACCAGAACCATAAAATGAGGCTTATAGCGGAATGAAAAATGCAGGCGCCGGAACGGTTTTGTTTCGTCTGTCTCTGACAATTTTATTAGTGGTAGGACTATTTGCTTGCAGTAGTCCTCCTCCAAAATCACAAGCGAATAAAGATAAACCAACAAACCAACCAAACGATAGTCAGTTAACTTTGTTTGAAGGTTCGCTAGATGCGACTGACGAGTCAGGAAGGTTAATTTGGCGAGTTAATGCTAAAAAAGGCAGGTATACAAAAGAGAAAGAAATAGGGCAACTCGAAAGTCCTTACGGTGAATTATTTCAAGATGGAAAGGCTGTTTATCAGGTAACTGCCGAAAAAGCCGACATTCAGCAAAACGGAAAACAGTTATTGCTCAAAGGTAAAATAGTCGCAACAGACCCCAAAAATGGTGTGGTATTGCGTGGGAATGAATTAGAATGGCGCCCACAAGAAGACTTATTAATCGTTCGTAACCAATTAAATGGAACTCACAAGCAACTTGTAGCAGTTGCACAAGAAGCGCGTGCAAAAACTCGTGAGCAAAAAGTAGATTTTTTTGGGGGTGTAGTTGCAACTTCTGTAGACCCACCATTACGAGTGCGAACCGAGCATTTAACTTGGAATTTAAAACAGCAAAAATTAATTGGTAACAAACCATTACAATTTGAAAGGTTTAAAAATAATCAAATCACCGATAGAGGTAAAGGTGACGCGGCAGAAGTTGATTTAAATACTAAAATTGTCACCATTACCAAAAATGCCCAAGCAGAGCTAGCACAACCACCAATACAAATTGCTAGTAGTTCAATGGCATGGAATCTTAATAAAGAAATTGTTACAACTAAAACACCAGTACGTGTATTTCATCGTACAGATAATATAATAGTCACAGCAAATCAAGGCGAACTCAGAATACCTCAAGAAACCGTATATTTACAGGGTAAGGTTAATGCTATTGGACAAAGGCGCCAAAATATAAAATCAGATAAATTAACCTGGTTTTTAAAGAATCAGCAAGTAGAAGCCGAAGGGAATGTATTTTATCAGCAATTTGAGCCAGCATTAACTTTTACAGGTGATACTGCATCTGGTAACATCCAGCAGCAAAATATTATCGTTAGAAGTAGTAATAACAATAATAATAGAGTAATTACAAATATCATTCCCCAAGAACCGTAGGGTGTGTGACGCTATAACAAACCTGATACGAAGCGCAAAACTTCAAGCGCCACGCACCAAATAATTCGTTTTGATATAGCGCCAGCAATTTGAAATGTTGAGCAAAATGTTGGTGTGTGACCCCACTAGTTTATTGGCTTCGTTGGGGAATTGTTATGGGGTCACGCACCCTACCTATAAACTACTTCGTTTCTTTGGGCATCACCAAGCTGTGGTAAAGCTTTATTTTCTGCATGGGGGGCAATAGCAAGTGGTACAGATTCGGGAACTTGAAGTTGTTTGACTAGGTTTTGTAAGAGTTTATCTTGCTCTTGACGAAAGGCGCCAACGTAAGGCCCTCTGTTAATAATGGCAAACCAAACTAAACCACGGTCACGTGTTGGAACTACACCAGCTAATGCGCTCACATCACGTAATGTCCCTGTTTTCATGACTGTAGCGTTGGGTAAATGACGCGCGTGTACTGTGCCACGATGGTCAAAACCTGATGTAGGGAATAAATCAGCTAGTGTCATGTTGTTTGCGACTGCTTCACGTTGCAGTATCATCAACATCGCACAAACGGCACGGGGAGAAATCTTATTTTCTACTCCTAGTCCGGAACCGTTGATTAATTGAATTTCTGATTCTGGAACTCGCGCAAGTTTGGCTGCTTTTGACTGAACTACCGTTGCTCCTCCTACTGCTTCTGCTAACATTTCAGCCATTTCATTGTTGCTGAATACGTTCATCTCATTGATGAGTTGTTTGAGTGGCAATGAATAATGCCTGATTAGTAGATTACTTTCAGGGACGGTTTGAGTTGCTAGTTCGACTTTGCCAGTAATTATCAATTGGGGTTTTGCTGTACCCTTGGGCATGGTTGAGTAATAGAGCTTAATATCACGCGACCAAGTGGCAGAATTGAGTGTTTGTTTGAGAAATTGTCCAGCTAGTGTTGGGTTTCGCTGGAAGTTCATTGCAAAATTGCCAGTAATGATTAAATTACCCTTGACTTGCTTAATACCCATTTGGTTAAGCATATTGCCAAGCGTTATTGCTTCTTGGATTACAAATAATGGGTCTCCACCACCTGTTATGACTAAATTTCCTTCTAACACCCCATTTTTAATTGGTCCTGTTGCGCTAACCAATGTCTGAAATTTATGGTCGGCGCCCAAGGTTGTCAAAGAGACAAGCGAAGTTGCAATTTTTGTCAGCGATGCGGCTGGTACTGGTGTTGTGCCTTCATGGTTCGCCATTAAAATTGGACCCGACTGTATCCAAATTCCCTGACTCTGCATCATGTTTCCGGCGACTAATTTAGCTGTCACCAGGTCTTTGAAATATTGTTCAACCGTGGTAGTACCTGCTGGATTAGGGTCAGGAGCTAAAACCAAACCTGGGCTACTTTGCCATGCCAATGCCTCTAAAGCATCTAAAGGCTTGACTTGTAACCCTGCTATTTCCAACCACAGTGAAAACAAGCCTGAGCCAATTAATTCCAGCATGTTTAGTCCTCAATAGGGAGTTAGAATTTTTAACTTTATGTGATAATATGCTGTTTCTACGATTTTGAGAATCGAGTAACTATAGTAACTAATGATTTTTAATTACGGTAGTGCGTCTGAACACATTTGATTTAAGCTTTAAGCTAACTTCTCATTCTTGATTGGCATTCTGAGGTTTTGTGAGGCGCAAGCCAAAAATATCATTATATATACGCTTAACATAATAAGTTTTTACGCTTAAGTAGTGAATTTTCTACCTTTTTCTGAAGCTAGGCGCCTGAATCTGGAAAATTTACCTTATCTTTAAGAAACCGGGTTTCTGAATGCAAATTCTAGTGACGAAGAATATTTTGCCTAGAAACCGGGTTTCTCCCCTTGTTTGAATTGTCAATAATTGTTAACGTAGTTACAAAAGATTTGAAAGAAAGATGCTTGCTCGTTTGGGTTAAGGCATCTGGTAAAATTTGTAAGGTTTCTAGAAGCTTTAAGCAATGGGATCGACTTGCGTGAGGATCGCAATTGACGCAATGGGAGGGGATCGCGCACCTGGTGAAATCGTGACTGGCGCACTGCGGGCACGAGAAGAACTAGGTGTAGAAGTATTATTGGTGGGAGATCCCCAACAAATTGAAGCTGCGCTGCCACCTAAAACTAATACGGCACAGCTTGAGATTGTCCCTTCTGAGGGAGCAATCGAAATGGAGGAGGAGCCTTTAAGCGCTATCCGGCGCAAACCGAAGTCCTCTATCAATGTGGCAATGGATTTGGTCAAGCAAAAACGCGCGGACGCGGTTATTTCTGCTGGTCACTCTGGAGCAGCGATGGCATCGGCTTTGCTGCGTTTGGGAAGGCTAAAGGGAATTGACCGTCCAGCGATTGGAGCTGTATTTCCAACAATGGTAGCCAGTAAGCAAGTACTCATACTTGACGTTGGCGCCAATGTAGACTGCCGTCCGAAATTTCTTGAACAGTTCGCTATCATGGGGTCAGTTTATAGTCAGTATGTACTGGGTATAAATGAACCAAAGGTAGGTTTATTAAATATCGGCGAAGAAGACTGCAAGGGCAATGACGCAGCAGTACGTGCAAATCAGATGTTACGTGAAAACCCAAACATCGATTTTATCGGTAATGCTGAAGGGCGTGATGTTCTATCTGGTGACTTTGATGTAATTGTCTGCGACGGTTTTGTGGGTAACGTGTTGCTCAAATTCGCCGAGGCTGTTGGGGAAGTGATGCTGCAAATTATCCGCGAAGAATTACCACAAGGTATACGCGGTCAAATTGGTACTGCAATCTTGAAACCTAACTTAAGGCGAATTAAACAGCGCATGGACCACGCTGAACACGGTGGTGCATTACTTTTAGGTGTAGACGGAATTTGTATAATCAGTCACGGTAGCTCACAGGCACCTTCTATTTTTAACGCCGTGCGAATGGCAAAAGAAGCTGTGGACAACCAAGTATTAGATAGAATTCAATCTCAATATCAAAGCCTACAGCGCGAAAGCAGTTAAAGAGTGTTGAGTGCTGAGTAAAAAGTGCTGAGTGCTGAGTACTCGGCACTCACCATTGTTTGAGCGATTTAAAGCGTGGGAGAGTAGGAGTGCAAAACACAGGAATTACAATTACTGGAAGTGGGTCAGCAGTGCCAGCAGCTTGCCTTGAAAATAGTGCAATGACTGCGCTTGTTGATACTTCTGACGAGTGGATAACAACGCGAACTGGTATTAAAAAGCGACGAATCGCTGGCTCGAACGAGTCTTTAAGTGGTCTTGCTGCTGTAGCAAGTCTTCAAGCCATCGCAATGGCTGGAATTACCGCACAAGATATAGATTTAATATTGCTTGCAACTTCCACACCCGACGATTTGTATGGTAGTGCTTGTAAAGTTCAAGCTGCTTTAGGCGCCAACCGAGCTGTCGCGTTTGATTTAACTGCTGCTTGCTCTGGTTTTATTTTTGGCATGGTGACAGCGGCTCAGTATATCAATACAGGTGTGTTTAAAAACGTACTTGTGATTGGCGCCGACATACACTCACGTTGGGTAAATTGGCAAGACCGCACCACTTGTGTACTATTTGGCGATGGTGCAGGTGCAGTAGTTATGCAAGCTAGTTCGAGTAATAATTTACTAGGATTTGAATTAAGAAGTGATGGTAGTCAGAATCATTATCTTAATCTTGCTTACACGCAAGAGAGTCAAGAACTAACCAAAGACATTACTGTTAGCAAAGGAAATTACCAACATGTGACTATGAACGGTAAAGAAGTTTATCGCTTTGCCGCTCAAAAAGTTCCAGAAGTAATAGACAAAGCTTTATTTCGCGCCAATATAAGTGTTGAAAACGTTGATTGGTTGCTTTTACATCAAGCTAATCAACGCATCCTCGATGCTGTTGCCCAGCGTTTAGGAATACCTGACCATAAAGTTATCAGCAATCTTGCCAACTATGGTAATACCTCTGCCGCTTCTATCCCCCTAGCACTTGATGAAGCTGTGCGTGCAGGCAAAATCAAAAATACTCACATTATTGCTGCCTCTGGATTTGGTGCCGGCTTAACATGGGGAGCGGCTATTTTTAAATGGGGAAAATAATAATCACACTCACAACTTATAACTTTTAATAAATGACTAAAACTGCGTGGGTGTTTCCAGGACAAGGTTCTCAAGCTGTAGGAATGGGAATCGATATTCTTGACTTGCCTAATTCTAAGGAAAAATTTGCTCAAGCCGAAGAAATTTTGGGCTGGTCAGTAATTGATATTTGTCAAGATGAAGAAAAGCTAGCTAGTACTATTTACACTCAACCGTGTTTGTATGTAGTAGAGAGTATTTTATGTGACTTGTTAAGCGAAAAGCAAAAGCCTGATTTAGTGGCAGGACATAGCTTGGGCGAGTATATAGCTTTGTACGCTGCGGGTGTATTTGAATGGTCAAATGGATTGCGTTTGGTTAAGCGACGCGCGGAACTAATGCAAAATGCATCTGGTGGCATGATGGCAGCATTAATGAACTTTGACCGTGAACAGCTTTCTCAAGTAATTTCTGAAACTCCCGATGTTGTGCTAGCAAACGATAATAGTCCAGCACAAGTTGTTATTTCTGGTACACCTGATGCTGTCCAAACAGTAATGTCACAGGTAAAAGCAAAACGAGCAATACCTCTAAATGTTTCCGGCGCCTTTCATTCTCATTTAATGGAAGCAGCCGATAATGAATATAGAGAAGTTTTGGAGGCAGTAGAATTCCAAAATGCCAAATGCCCAGTACTTTCTAACGTCGAACCAACACCATCAACCGATAAGAACGAGTTAAAACAGCGCTTACTCAAGCAAATGACAGGTAGTGTTCGGTGGCGAGAAATTTCGCTTGCACTTCCAGAATTAGGTATCGAAAAGGTTATCGAGATAGGCCCCGGTAATGTGCTTACTGGTTTAATTAAGCGCACTTGCTCAGATTTAACTTTACAAAATATTCGCTCTTGCTCTGAATTACCAAATTAGTTGTAGGGTGGGCACTGCCCACCTTACTAAAACCAATGATTGATGCCAAAACCAACCGCTCGGTTATGACGTGATAGTTCATTTGCTAGTTGTAGCGCAGCAGTTCTACCAACATCTGTCTCAAAAACTGATGAAAATACTACGTCGATTTGATTTTGCTGACAAAATTGACGTAGTTTACTCGGTGAACCAATAATTAAGGGTTTTATTACAAAAATCTGCCGCCATCCTTCAAAATAACAAGTTTCAAGATTTTGCAGTGTGGCAACTGACTCATCAAGAGCAAGAAGAGTACTATAGCTAGCACTCAGTTCCAACATTTGCTCAAACTCAGATGGTGGTAATGGTTGTTCGATAAATTCAATGTTTACGCCGTTTGTCATGAATTTATCACAAGTCTCTAACCAGAGTTTTGACTCATCTAAGCTTAGTCCTGTATTCGCATCTAACCGAATGGCGCCGTTGGGTAGATTTTGTACTATTTTTTGTACAAGTAAATCAAATATCGCGAGTTCTTCATCAATTGGATTAACGGCTATTTTCCATTTAAAAGTACGATACCCAGATTCCCATAACGGTTGACAAGCATTAATTGCACTTTTTCCAGCAGGTAGTAAGGCACTAAATTGTAAAGAATGGGGAATAGAGGCAATGGGAGAAAGTAATGCTGTTTCAAATCCAAACTGACATGCAGGTAGTGTATCGGGAATAGAAAAAATTATTTCACTACTAATATATGTGGGTAAAGATGAGCAAAATTTTAAAGCTTGCTCAAGGGTTTCGGAACCAAACCAAGGAATAGGGGCTATTTCACCCTGCCTAACTTTACCGTTTTTGTGTTCGAGTTCAATAATAATGCCTTCACGAATTTCCCATACACCGTGGTTAGTTTGAACAGGACGAACAAATCGTCTCCTATAAGGAAAAAAATTAAATTTCATCCCCTACTCTCCCACTTTCCCACTCTCCCACTCTCCCTTTTACCCAAGTAAAAATCCTAACCCAAACAACGAACAGCACCAAAAATGTACGGCAACTGCGATAAATTTACAGTTGCTGACTAACTCTGGTTTGTCGTGATTAAGGTTAACGTGACGACAAAGTTTGACAGCAAATGGTAAACTAGCCCAACTTAGTAAAGTTAAAATCGGGAAAAAACCCAAAATTACAAATATTGCTGCTAGTGCGTATATACTTATAGTACAAACAGTCAAAACTTGGGCGCCTCGAAGTGTACCAAGTCGAACGATGGGTGAAAGTTTTCCTGCTGCGAGGTCATCTTTGACTTGGTGGAAGTGCGAGCAAAATAAAATTAAGCTTGTGGCGACTCCAACTATGATTGAGGCGACTAAGCTAGAAATTGAGGCTGTTTGAGTTTGACTGTAGTATGCTGCTGAACATGCCAATGGACCAAACGCAAAAAAGCATAAAATTTCGCCTAACCCTTTGTATCCAAGGCGAAAGGGGGGACCCTGGTAAATATAACCTAAGCCACAACATAGTAAAATAATTCCAATTACCGTCGGGTCTTGTTGCCACCAGCTAATTGTAAATATTCCTAACAATCCGAATATCAAACACAAGTTTCCTAACCAAAATACTAATGGCTTGTTTCCCGTTAAGTTTACTACCGAGTGATGCTTGTTTATATCAATTCCTGTTTCGGAATCATAGACATCGTTGCTCAGATTTTCCCAAGCTAATATTAATATTGCGGCGCCTAAAAAAGTAGAGAAAATTATGGCATCAAGATGTTGTGTTTGTGCATAAGCAACGGCGGTTCCTACCCAAATTGGCATAATCGCAACGCTGTACATGGGTGGTTTAATTGCTGCCATCCACAATTTGTTATTAGGATATAAAATCAGCTTTGTAGTCATTTTTTAAGATTACTAAACTGCCTGCAAAGTTTTTGAAGTTGGAATTACCAACCTTGGTAACATAACCATCGTCACAAATGCAGCATTGCTTTGATGCTTCCAGGTGGACATTGTACCGCTTATAATCTAGTACAAATAAACCAAGCTTGACAAAGGAAGGGTGTATCCCCCCCATATCAACCATTTTCTCGGTCGTTTCGGAAGCCATTGAGTCTAGCCTTTAGGCGACGCTTTATGTTACCTGTAGAAATACGACCACGATTCATGACTCTTTAGGAAGATAACTTCAAAAAAATTTACTTTTCTTCAATACCATGACAGTTTCTCCATGTCGTTCTGACTTTCTCGTATATAATAAAGAAATATATCAATTTCTCTTGACTGTTCGGTCGCAATGTGCCCGAAGTAACAAGAATAAAATTGCAAGTATTTCGTTTGAGATTAATTTGGTTGACCCTCTAGTTGTTCTGGCAAAATTAGCACGAGGAAAGCAGATAATTTTTTATTGGGAAAATCAAGCTAGTGGAGAATCAGTTGTTGCAATTGATGCGGTAGCAAAGCTAGAAATTACAGGTAAAGCAAGATTTAGTAACGCATAAGAATTCATTCAAGATAGTTTAAGCAATCTTGTGTCTTTTGAAGAATATAAACCGAATAGTACAGAGATAAAAAATATCCAGCCGCGTTTTTTTTGTAGCTTTAGTTTTTTTGACGAAAATGATGAGCCAGATTATCCTTTTTCTTCTGGGACTGTTTTTTTACCTTGTTGGCAAATTTCTGTTAAAAACAACCGCTGTCAGGCAATGGTAAATTTGGCAATTGATGCGAATACTAATATCGATACTATTTTACATGTTGTGTGGACAAAAATTGAAATTATTCAATCTTTAGCATATTATTCGCCTAATTTAAACAATTCGCCTGCTAAATATAGTCAAAGATTGGTAGCAAACCCAGAAAAATTCAAAGCTTCTGTGGCTTCTGCACTCAAGGCTATTGGCGCCGGAGATTTTAGTAAAATTGTTTTAGCATCAGCACTTGATATATATTCAAGGACGGCATTTAATATATTCAAGTCATTAAGCAATTTACGACAACAGCATCCTAACTGTTACATATTTTCTACAAGTAACGGTAAGGGACAAAGTTTTATAGGCGCCAGTCCGGAACGGTTAATTAATGTAAATAACCATTTTCTTGTAACTGATGCACTAGCAGGAAGCGCACCGCGTGGTAAAACACCCGAAGAAGATGCCGCAAATGCTAATCGTTTACTACTAAGCGAGAAAGAACGACACGAGCATTCCTTGGTTATTGACTTTATCACACAACAATTATTAAAACTGGGCTTACGACCACAATTTGTTAAATTTCAAGGGGTGCCACGTTTACGACAGTTATCAAATATTCAACATTTATGGACACCTATAACAGCAGTTGTTCCTAATAATGTGCATCCGTTGCAGATTATAGCCCATCTGCATCCCACACCAGCAGTTGCGGGCGAATCACGGGATATCGCAATGCAGCAAATTCGACGTTATGAAAATTTTGAACGAGGTTTGTATGCGGCGCCTCTTGGTTGGGTAGATACTAGTGGCAACTGCGAATTTATTGTTGGTATTCGTTCGGCATTAATTGATGGCAACCGCGCACGGTTGTATGCAGGCGCCGGTATTGTAGCTGGTTCTGACCCTACCAAGGAACTAGCTGAAATTCAACTCAAATTTCAAGCCTTACTAAAAGCTTTGGTTTAAATCACAAATGGAAAAATATAAGTAAAAAAAGTCACTCATTATTCGTGAATACTTAATCATCTGCGGACTGCGCGACTGGCTCGACGATAATATCAATTGGTGCAGGTTGGTCAATTGGACTTGCCGCCATAATCGAGTCGAGTACCCAATCGTATGGGTCGCTGCTATCGTCTCCTGGGTAAACTTCCCAGACAGTATTCATGTTTTCTTCGTCGTTTAAAATAATCACAACTTAGTTTCCCTTCGTTTTTTATACTTCAATTTTCTACGGATATTTTCTTATATATCAGGATAATTTTTAATACATATAAGACTTTGCAGCTAACTAAAGCTTCCGTAAAATTCACTAGATTAATTTTGAATGGCAATGTGATAATATACCTCAAACCTATACGTACACACTTTGCTCTAAACCTTGTAAATTAAGAAAATCCTGATAACCCTTCTGAATGGGAGATGCCGAGCTTCTACTACCTGTAACTCTTTTTATTCCCTAAAGGAACGCAAAAAAGATTATTTGAGGTATGTTATGCAGATACTAACTTTTTATACAGCTAAGAAGCAAGCATAAATTGTCAACCTTAAAACAAACGTCACAAATTTTAGGTGTTTTTTAAATTGCTTCAAAGCTTAACCCTGCCAAATTGGCATTCTTATATATACTTGCCAATTTGGCAGCTTAAGTAATTTTATTTATTTTATAATGAGAAAAAATTTAAATTCTAATAAACTCAATTTCGCCAGTAACAGGGTTACTACGAATTCGTACCATATAAACGCTTTGTTGCTTGCGGTTGCCGTTTGGAGTAAAGCTAATTTCTCCAGTGGCGCCGATTAAGTTAAAGTTAGGGTTTGCTATATAGTTAGATATATTACTGCGTACATAGCTAGTGTTGAAATTTTGTGTATCCAAAGCTGTAATTAATGCTTTGGTTGCATCGTAAGTAAGAGCTGTATGCCAACTTATGCGTTTTTTCCAAAGCTGGTTAGCTTTTGTACTAAAATCAGACGGTATTATTCCAGAATACCAAGGTAATGCAATGGCGCTACCCATTTTATTTTGAGCGAGTTTTCTAATAATTTTGGAACTATCAAGACTATCTCCACCTACAACTAAATAATTGTACTGGTTCGCATATTCAATAACTTGGACTGCTGCATCTGACGTTAAACCATCGGTGGTAGGGAAAAGAACTATTGCATCGGCACCAAATTGTTTAACTTGATTGATATTTGATTCAAGATTACCAGATAAAGAAATTTCTGCGGCAATTTTACCACCTAGTTTGGTAAAACGATTGCGTAGCTGTTTAAGTAACGATTCACTGTATTGACTGTTGGGGTTATAGAATACCGCTGCGCGGCGTTTATTGGCACCAATAAGATAATTTGCCAAAATATCACCTGTAACACTGTTACTCGACACAACTCGAAAAAAGCAGTTCTGATAGGTTACTTGGCATTTGTTTGCGAGGTCATCAAAAGTAGCAGTTGGTGATATTAGTAAAAGTTTTGCTCTTTGGTAAGCTGGAAGTGCTTCTAAAGTCGTCTCGCTACGAAAATGACCGATAACAGCAACAACATCGTTTTGTTTTCCTAATGCCTGGGCAATTTTAAGAGCATATGAAGGTTTATTATTATCGCTAGCAATTAATATATGTAAGCCAATTTTTTGACTCTGGTGTTTTTGATTAAATTCGTTTTGTGCCTGTGCAACTCCTTGTAAAATTTCCTGACTCGAATTTATCGTATCATTATTACTATCACTGATAGGGGCAACAACAGCGATAGTCAAAGTTTTATAATTATTGGCTTTGAGACGTGCGTTATTTAAATAAATTAAAGTTTCTGGGTCTGGAAGTTGTTGAAAAGATTGTTCTAATAGTTTAACAGAGTCAGAATATTTACCTGCTGCAAAGGCGTTTACTCCATCTTGTTTAATTTTATCTATGGAGTTAACCATCATAATTTCTTCGCCGCAACTCATTTTATCATTTGAGTTAAAGCGCCGTATCCAAATTTTCTCACAACCGTTTACGCCAATAGCATACCAGTAACTACCAGTGAATCCTACTAAGCAAACAGCAGCAGCGTAGATAATTTTTTTATAAATGCGAGGGACTGGGGTTTTACGATTTAAAGCAGCAATAATTGCACGTGCGTTTTTTGGTCTATTTTCCCAGTCATGTTCCATCATGTTATCTAGCAAATCACACACTAATTTAGTGCGAAACTTAGAGATAACACCCATTCGTGAATTATTTGCAGGTAAATTTTGGCGCCAGTTGAAGTGGCTAGATTTTTGTATATCAGAAATATCACACGGATGTGTACCAGTTAATAAATGTACGAAAGTCCGCCCTAAAGCAAAAAAATCTGACTGTCGAACAGCAAGACCGTGTAAATATTGTTCGGGTGGTGCATATCCTACAGAACCAATACAGGTACCGTGTGTTAACGTTTCGTCTTCTTGTAAAAATGTCTCTGCTAAGTCGCGAACGGCGCCAAAGTCAATTAACACTAACTGCCCATTATGTCGTAGCATAATATTAGCAGGTTTGATATCACGATGGAAAAAACCATGTGCATGAACTTGCTCTAAAATTAGAGTTATCTGTTTTAACCACTCACGTGCTAATTCAAAATCAATTGGTTTATTATTTCTCTCATTCAGCCACTGCTGTAAATTTACACCGTCTATCTTTTCCATTATCAGACAATGTAATGGCTCACTACCATTTTTAAATTCAACTTGAAAATAACCTTCATCTATCTTTGGAATACCAGGATGATTTAAACGAGTTAAAACTTCAGCCTCGCGCTTGAATAATTTAATAATTTTATCTTTTTTATCACGTTCTTTTTCATTACGACTATCAAAACGCGATAAATTTAGAATTTTAACAATTTTAATACTTTCTGTTTCATCTTGCGATTCAAGCTGAAACGTCCTCGCAAACCCACCTGCTCCAATGAGTCTTATAACTCTATATTGCTTTCGTAGTAACAAATTCTCACCACAGTGAATGCAAATTATGCCATATTTATTAATTGGGTCGGTAGGGTTCGGGCACTTGGGATTGAGACATTGACTCATATAAAATTATGTGATGAAATTCTATAAAATTTAAATTTTTCAAGTCAGCATACACTTACAAAAGTTATCATTTCTTGATTTAAGAATATTTATGTATTCTGATTATATATTTTAGTTAGATATTTTAAGATATAATATATCAGCTAATATTTTTGGTCGGCTTTACAACTGTTCTGTTTCATTTAAACCCTGACTAAATCTATATTAAACAAGTTTCTTAGGCGACTACGCTAAAAAACAAAGTTCTAGTTGATGAAAGTTCCCTGAAGTTCCCTAAAGTTACATATGTCAAATTCTTTTGTCTCAATAACCGTCAAGCTATTTGCTGCATATCAAGAAGCATATGGGGTTCCAGAGCTAAAGCTGGAGTTTCCACAAGGAACCCCAGTCAAAGCAGTATGTAAGCATATTATTGATGAACGTCCTGAACTCGCGAAGTGGCAGGATGTTACGCGCTACGGTGTAAATTTACTGTTTGTTGAACCAGATACTCCCCTCAAGAATGGCGATGAGGTTGTGTTAGTACCTCCTGTTAGTGGTGGATGATGCTTGGCAACGGATGTAACTGATGTAACTGATAGTTGATTTGTTTGTTAAATGATCTGTTACATCCGCTGTTATCCGTTGCTAACGTTCGATTTGTAAATCGTCTTTTTGAGATTCGAGAATAATTTCAACTCCTCTAATATCGAAGAATAAAACTTCAACACGACGGTTGAATGCGTGTTCTACTTTGTTTCTACCTGGAGTTTTGAGTTGACGTTCGCCAAAAGAACGAATGGTCATACGTTCTGGCGCTACACCTTTTTTGATTAAGTAATTTCTGGCATTTCTCGCGCGTCTTTTTGCGAGGTCTTTGTTGTATGCATCGGATGCGCGTGCGTCTGTGTGACCTTGTAGTTCGATGACTATTGTGGGGTATTGCTGCATTACTGCGGCTATTTTATCGAGAACTTCGCCACTTGCGGAGCTAATAAAGTCTTTATCTAATGCGTAATGAATGTTATTTGGGACTCGTAAGCGGATGGGTGCAGGTGGTGCGGGTGGTTCGGGTGGTGCAGGTGGGGGAGTCGGGGGAGTCGGTGGAGTTGGGGGAGCAGGGGGAGTTGTGCAGTTGGGAATTTCACCTTGATGTTGAGTTAGTTTGTCTTGGTTTAATTCTTTTATTTGAGGCGCCTGTTGTGAAGGGGAAAGTATTACAGTACTGTATGCAGGTTCGGAGGTACCGTTTGAATCTGTGGCAATAGCACTAAGACGAGTGAGTGGTTTTAGATTTGGTAATGTTGTTTCAAAGTTTCCTTTCGCATTGGTTTTAATGGTAGTTATGACTTGACTTAAGGCGCCATCCGGACCAACGCGATAAATTTGAATTTCTGAATCTGGGTCGGCAGTTCCAGCGATGGTAACTATATTATTGATAAGCAAAAATTCTTTGGATATAAACTCTGGAGCGTTGATAGCAGCGTTTCCTGTATCTAAACGACGATTTGAAGATGTTCTAACTGGGTTCTTGCCGTCTCCTTGCTGAAAATCTGCGACATCTGTACCAGCACGGTTATTTAAATCAATGCTGAGTCCTTCTAAGTCAGCAAAACGGTTATTTTGAATTATGTTGCGAACTGCGGCACCATTCAGGAACGAACCACCGTTCGGAAAAGCAGTGACAACAACACCTGGACCAGCTTGGTTGGTAATTTCGTTATTGGTAACTTTATTATCGCTTCCCATCAAGTAAACTGCTGCACGTCGTAAACGGCGCCCGTTATATTTAATTTGGTTATTGGTAATTTCTACGCTTCCTTGAGGTTTGAATAAAAATGCTCCGCTGCCATCGTTAGCGCATATCAAGTTTTCTTTTATTTGCGAACCGTCGATGGAACCTTCTAAGCGTATAGCATCAGGCATTCCCGCTAAACCGTTACCAACAATGATATTTTCTTTTATTTGTGTTGAAGCAGCAGTTTCTCCTGTAATTATGGCGCTACCTTCGTGGTACGAAATGCGGTTGCGCTGAATTGTGGCGCCCACTGCATTAAATACCGACACACCAAACGCGGAAGGTGTCTCTGGCATTTTTTCGTCGGGTGTTATACCCAGCCAGTTATTTTCGATAACTACATTTTTAGCTTTATCAGAAATAAAAATATCTGCTGGAGGAATACTAGCAGTGCGTTCATGCTCACTCGTAAATCCGTATATACTTAAACCGCGTATTGTGATTCTATCTGCTGATACCGTAAATCCACGGTTAATATTACGTGGTGATTTAGCATGAATTGAAATAACTGGCACTGGTATATGAATTTCCGCAGTCGCGGACTTTTTCGCGTCATAACCTGGTTGAGTGGCACCATCAATAACCAAATTAGGCGCCGTTAATGGTGGCAAAATATCTTGCAAAGCAATAGTCGTTTGCTGTGAAGATAAATTGAAATTAATTGTAGGTGTATTACTGGGTGAGACTTGTGCTTTTTCGGATGCAGAAAGCTTTTCTTGTGGTAAGGCGCCATTCACAATTTGAATAGCTTCGCGTAGTGTCACCACATCATCTGGTTGTATAGCGCCATCTTTGTTGCTATTGACTACCACCCTTACTGATACAGCTTGCTGTGCCGTCGCGACATTTCCCAACGCTGAAAGTACTAGGCATAAACATAAACCTAGCGTGCAGTACTTGTTTTTACCTGGTTGGAGAAAAAAATGAGAAATAAAAAGATTCAGTATAAATTTATTCATATCAATTTTTGACACTCCTTTATTTACATGTTCGTTTTTTTACTAAAAACTTCCGGAGTTTTTGTTGTTTTTATATACCCGACAAATTTTATCGGGTATGTTTGACGAGTATTTTTACTCGTGATACCATCGAACGAAATCGACGCAAGCAAGAACTAGGGAGAAGCAGAATGACACAGGTATCAACAGCACAGGCAGCATCCACAGCCACTTTTAAAGCTTTAAAGTGTAAAGAGTGTGGCGCCGAGTATGAATTGAAAGCGCAGCACGTATGCGAATTGTGTTTTGGACCTTTGGAAGTCAAATATGACTTTAGTAGTTTGCGCTTCTCTGTAACTCGCGAAAGTATTCAAGCTGGACCGAATTCAATTTGGCGTTATCGTCAGTTCTTGCCTGTTGCAACAGATAACTATATAGATGTTGGTACAGGGATGACCCCGCTAGTTCGTTCACAACGATTAGCGCGGCGCCTTGGTTTAAAGAAACTTTATATTAAAAATGACGCTGTAAATATGCCCACCCTTAGTTTCAAAGATAGGGTGGTATCGGTAGCACTATCACGCGCACGCGAGTTAGGCTTTACAACAGTATCTTGTGCAAGCACTGGAAATTTGGCAAACTCTACAGCAGCTATTGCCGCACATGCAGGTTTAGATTGTTGTGTATTTATTCCTTCTGATTTGGAAGCAGGTAAAGTTCTGGGTAGCTTGATATATAGCCCAACTTTAATGGCTGTTAATGGTAACTACGACCAAGTTAACCGTTTGTGTTCAGAAGTTGCAAACACACATGGTTGGGGATTTGTCAATATAAATTTACGTCCTTATTATTCAGAAGGTTCTAAGACACTTGGTTATGAAGTTGCTGAACAATTAGGCTGGGAATTACCTGACCATATTGTGGCGCCGCTTGCAAGTGGTTCATTGTTTACTAAGATATATAAAGGATTTAAAGAATTTGTTGAAGTTGGTTTGGTAGAAGATAAGAACGTTCGTTTTAGTGGCGCCCAAGCAGAAGGATGTTCACCAATAGCAGAAGCATTCAGAGAAAAACGCGACTTTATTAAACCAGTCAAACCAAACACAATTGCAAAATCGATAGCTATTGGTAATCCTGCGGATGGTGTATACGCCGTTGATATTGCGAACAAAACAAATGGTAATATTGAATCTGTCACCGACGCAGAAATTATTGAAGGTATCAAGTTATTAGCTGAAACCGAAGGTATATTTACCGAAACTGCTGGTGGTACAACCGTTGCCGTGCTGAAGAAATTAGTCGAAGCAGGTAAAATTGACCCAGACGAAACAACTGTTGTTTACATCACTGGTAACGGTTTGAAGACCCAAGAAGCAGTTCAAGGTTATATCGGCGAACCCTTCACAATCGAAGCGAAACTTGATAGCTTTGAACAAGCACTAGAACGCTCACGTACTTTAGACCGTCTCGAATGGCAACAAGTACTCGTTTAATTTTAGATTTTCTAATTTATCTCGAAAACAGTATGACAGTAAAAGTATTAGTTCCTACCCCACTTCAGAAATTTACCAATAATCAAGCTGTTCTGGAGTGTGGAGGTAACAGTGTTGGTGAACTTTTGGAATCACTCGAACAAGCTTGTCCTGGTATAAAAGAACGTTTGTGTGATGAAAAAGGACAACCTCGTAGATTCTTAAACTTCTACGTGAATAGCGAAGATATTCGCTTTTTAGACGGTACATCTACACCTTTAAAAGATGGTGATGAAGTAAGTATCGTACCTGCCGTTGCTGGTGGTTGAACATTAAAAAACAATTCATTTTTGATTATTTTATCTTGTGGGATGGGCATCCTTGCCATTAGTGTCAAGTTAAGCTAAAACCTACTACGTCAATAAGTATTTATGCTTAAAAATTAGGTTTTAAAGGAACAAAAAACGAACTCTTTCAGGCGCCATGAATGCTTTGTTTATCAGCATTGCTCATAAATTACGTATAAAAGCAAGACAAAAGTTCGTCTTTATACTTTGTTACTAACAAAACCTATCGTTGATAAATAGTTTTAAACCTTAAGTTGACACCAATGGCATCCTTGCCCATCCTATTTAAGTAAACTTGAGTTCAGCGGAAGAAAAAGTTAAGAGTTTAATTTATTCACCATTTCAACAATTTGAGGCTCTATATTTTTCCAAGCTATGTCAATGTGCCGTCGGTATTGCAATGTCTATGTACCTACGCCAAGGACTCCAAGACAAAATATAAAACCAATACTATAAAACGGCTGTAGCAAAGCTAGTATACCTGTTAGGATACTCATCATTGCTATGAAGGCAAAAGTTCTGAACACTCCAATAGGTGAAACATTTCAAAAGCTGAACCTAGAACTGTAAATAAAATCCTAATTAGCTGGCTGCCCTCACTGAGATATCTGAAATACGATCGCGATGTCCTGCTATTTAACAATCACCTCGCAAAAGGTTCAAGGTTGAAACCGGAAGTGTTGAAGCCATCTTACGTTCCGCTTCACCCGTGGCTACTAACCTTTCGTTCTCAACTAACTATCTTGATACGATTGGTGTGCAAGCGGATTGTTAGGTAGGTGGCGCAATCGCTTTTTATTTTCGTCTTTCTCGAATGATTCTGTCAATCCATTTTAATAAGTCGCCTCTGTCAACTTTGCCAAGGACATAAGTATCTCTTTGAACTCGTTCAAGAGCACCTTTTGTAAGATACGTTGATGTTACTAAAATCCCTTTACTTGCTTTGTGTTCATTACGGGTATCTGCCAGTTCTCGTATTACCTCCACACCTACACCTTTCCCTGATTTTTTATGTTTAGCTTGCCAAACAGCTTTATACAGCCCATTCTCACCCAGATCCTTAATCGCAATCAGATCTTTGCCTCCATCACTACGCCCTGAGCCTAACTCAACTGAATATCCATCTTTCTCTAATAGCTCTGCTACTAACTCCTCAAATTCGCGCCAGTCCAAAGATGAAAAATCTATTGCCCCTTCAATTAACTTCTCAAGAACATTAAAGCTAGGTGATAGTTGAATAATCTCCCGTTTGGTTTCGGGTAATATCAATTCTGGCTGACTGTAATACTTTTTACGCCTTGGAATGAGGTATTCAACTAATACTCCATCGTTCAGTACATTCTCAATGTCTTGCTTTATTCGCGTCTTCTCAGAAGCTTCAAGCCACTTATCTATCTGTTCAAGCAATCCCTCTCTGCTCAGATCGTCCTGAAAGGTGGACAGTTCAATCTCTGGAAATAGATGATTGTCTTGGTCGTACTTATCAAAGAAAAAGCCTATTGCGTGGTCGTAACCGAAAAGAATCGATTCACCATTGATAGACTTTGTAACTACTTGTGACACAGATTTACCTTTTTATTCGCCGCGACGGTAAGCCTCAATTTCTGCCGCAATTTCTTCTTCTGTAATTTCTTGTACTCCCGGAATTTCTTGCGTTTTATCAAATAAATTTCTGAATTTTTGACTAATTTCGGTTCTGGAATTATCCTCTGCCGAAATAGTTATTTCTACTCGTTGTCCTGGTTGAAAAGGTAAACCTGATAAAACTAAGTTTTTTGGGTCTTCTATAGTGATAAGTTTTTTGTAAGCATTCATGGCTGTTTCTTGGCTTATTATACGCTTTTATTTAAATACATTTATCCTGGATACAAGTATACCCCATTTCAGTTGTAGGTAAGCAATAATATAAAAACAGGTATTTAATCGCTGTTTTACACAACCAATGGATACTTTAGTTAAATGGACGGTTAATGACTACCATATGATGATTGAGGCGGGTATTTTTAAAGACCGTCACGTAGAACTTTTAGCAGGGGAAATTCATGAAATGGCGCCAGAGAGACCACCACATACTACGGTGGAAGTTTGTCTGATTTTTTTCGTGGATGTTTGAATAACCGTGCGCTGGTTAGGGAAGCACGTCCAATTACACTTGCTGATAATTCTGAACCAGAACCTGATATAGCATTAGTGCGGGGAACTTGGTCAGACTATCGTTTACGCCATCCGAGTCCGGAAGAAGTATTTCTATTGGTGGAAGTATCACAATCGACCTTAGCTAAAGACTTAGATAAAAAAAAGTCTGCTTATGCGGAAGCAGGTATTCCTGAGTACTGGGTTTTAGATTTAGTTAACTCGCTATTGATTGTATTTCGCAATCCTCTAGGGTCAAACTACCTTTCACGGCAAGAATTTAACAGTGGGGATATATCACCTTCAATGTTCCCGGATATCAAAATTTCCATAACAGAACTGTTTAAGGTCGCTTAATTATCATCGATAGATTTAAATCAATCCCGTTGTTGATTGTAATCAATCGGTTTCGCTGTGCTATGTCAAAATAGGGATGATGACTTCAAGGTGAGCTAGCTCTTGTCTTCGTAAGAGAATTGCTCGAATCTTCTATATATATAAGGATTAACTGCGAGCTATGGCAGAAGAAAATAATCAAAACCAACCAGAGGACAAGGTTCCTGGTCGTGACTCACCCGAAACGACTAATATCCCTACAGCGAATGCTCCCGACCCTGAAGCTGTAAGTGGAGATAACCCAAACGCAGCAAAACCTCCTGCTGCTAAAAAAGCTGCTGAAGCTCCAGCGTCCGAGAAAAAACCTGCTGCTAAAAAGGAAAAAGCTCCGGCAGTTGAAGATAAGCCATTTTTGGAATTTATGGAACAAGATTATGTTCCTGCGTTACAAAAAGCTATTGCAACCGAGGGAGTACGTGATTTATCACTCAAATTTGCCAAGCAACCAATTCCGCTCAAGGGTATACAGTTAGGTGAGTGCTGGCAAGTTACTGGTAGCTGGCAAAATGGTTATCGTCAGTTCAATTTATATTTCCCTGAAGAAAATATTCAAGGTAAAAAGGCTTTTTCTTGTAACGAAGGTAAGGCGCCGAGTACACTTGAATCATTTTTAATCGATGAGCGCAAAGTCACTCTTGATATGTTGGTATCAAGATTGGTTTACCGTTTAAACGGGCAAAAGTGGTTAGGTAGAAATTAAATATAAAAGTTAGGAGTTAAGAGTTATGAGCTATGAGTGTCTTTTAACTTCTAACTCATAACTTCTAACTCATAACTAAATTATGCGATTTCATGAAAATGGTAGGTAACGGTGCCTGTATAATGGTCGTTATCAACTCTCACATAGCCAGATTTAAGCATTTCTTTTAACACTGCTTCAATTTCTGCAAATCCTAGTCCGGTAGCTTTTACTGCTTGGGTAACGTTAACTTTACCTCCATTCTTCTCTGCTGCATCAATAAGTTTTACCATTAGTTGTTGTTGAGGTACTTGGTAAACTTGGGATGCTACAACCGACTGATTCATTGGTACTCCATAAGGAGATAAACCTGCTTTGAGACGCATTTGCATTTCACGCTCTGCTACCATATCTGGCATTAAGAACAAATCAACTACTTGCCCTACTCCAAATAATCCTCCAGTAATTAACCACAAAATACCACTACCTATTTTGCCGTTATAGAGTCGGTGTAGTCCACCAAAACCTAATAACATTCCTGCGGCAAAAACGTAGGACATAAATAAGCGGTCTTTGGATTTTTCCTGTATAGTTTCTGCGTTCATATTGATTTACCTATATCGTTACGATTTAATTTTTTAATATATTGAAGAAACCGGGTTTCTAAGCCAAATCTTCATGTTATTACAAGTTATCGATAAGAAACCCGGTTTCTAGACGGCGCCTCTTTATATAATGATGAGTTGAAATACCGCAACTCAACTTCACCCATGCGATTCACCCAACCGGGTGATTTTTGAGGATAAACGCACGATTCCTAAAGTAAAAAGAAGTTTTGTTGCAACTCTTAACGTTTTGACCCTGCTGGTTTGCACCCAAGGCTTGGTAGACTTAGTTTTATACTTGTAAATCACGCTTTTGGCGTTGCCAGGAAGCTTAAAAGATACCACTAAAGGCAAGAGCAATTTTAAACATGGTAGATTCCCTCAAAAAACCAGGTATTGAAGAAATGCGTGCGGGGACTAAGGTTCCAGCGAAGGAAACTCTGCTGACTCCCCGGTTTTATACCACCGACTTTGATGAAATGGCTCGTATGGATCTTTCGGTCAACGAAGATGAGCTACGAGCTATTGTGCAAGAGTTTCGCGCCGATTATAACCGCCATCACTTTGTTCGGGATGCCCAATTTGAACAATCCTGGGATCACATTGATGGAGAAACTCGTAAGTTGTTCGTTGAATTTTTAGAGCGTTCTTGTACTGCTGAGTTCTCTGGCTTTTTGCTTTACAAAGAACTCGGTCGTCGTTTAAAAGATAAAAATCCTTTACTCGCTGAAGGGTTTAATTTGATGTCGCGCGATGAAGCACGTCACGCTGGCTTTTTGAATAAAGCGCTATCTGACTTCAACTTGTCGCTCGATTTGGGTTTCTTGACAAAAAGCCGCAGTTATACATTCTTTAAACCCAAATTTATCTTCTACGCTACTTATCTATCAGAAAAGATAGGCTACTGGCGCTACATCACAATTTACCGTAACCTCGAAGCGAATCCAAACCATCAGATTTATCCAATTTTCCGTTGGTTTGAAAACTGGTGCCAAGACGAAAACCGTCACGGTGACTTCTTTGATGCAGTAATGCGCGCGCAACCTCAAACCCTCAATGACTGGAGAGCGCGTTTATGGTGTCGCTTCTTTTTACTGTCGGTATTTGCGACGATGTATCTTAATGATATTCAGCGCAGTGGTTTTTACGAAGCACTCGGTTTAAACACTCGTGAGTTTGAGTACGAGGTCATCGACAAGACCAACAAAACCGCAGGACGTGTATTCCCCGTAATGTTGAATACAGACCATCCTGACTTTTACAAGCGGTTAGAAGTTTGCGTCAAAAACAATGAAAAATTGGGAGAAATAGCTAATTCTAGCACTCCTAAGCCATTGCAATTCATCCAAAAATTGCCTTACTACGTCTCCAGCGCTTGGCAAATTCTCAGATTGTATCTAATTAAACCAATAGACGCTGCATCAAATCATGGTGTAGTCCGCTAGAACATCCTCAATTTGCTATAAGTTAGAGTGGCGCCGCGTTTGCGATGCCACTTTTTTTATGTATATTTGTTTGTATATAAATAGACAATGAATAAGTATGTAACCGTATTAGTTTTTCTATGCTTATATATAAGTGGAAAACCAGCCTTAGCCCAAACGCCTTCAACAAATGCCCAAGATTTAGATTTGAGTCCAGAAATTATTAAAGATAGTCCAGTTTTACAAAGATGGCGCCGTCAACTACCTAACGTATTAGAAGAAATTAGAAACGACCCTAGTTTTCGTTCACGATTACGTTTTGGTTATTTTCCAACAAATGGGGGAGGAATAAAAATAGGCGCCGAAGATATTGTCGTAGACAAAACCAGATTAACAATTAGCGGCGAATACTACACAACATTCAACGGTAAACACACCAACTATGGTGGAGAAATAAACTACTACCTACGTCCATTAGGCAATTATATAAACGTGGCGCCAGTTTTAGGTTATCGTCACATATCCGGAGAAAACTATTCTACCAACGGCGTTTCTGTTGGCGCCAAACTATTACTAGTACTATCCCGTTCCGGTGGTGGAGATATATCCTTAACACAAACTTGGGTGGCGCCAGCATCAAACGAAGAAATAGGATTAACAAAATTATCAGTAGGTTACGCAATCACACGCAAACTGAGAATATCCACAGACATAGAACAACAAAACGGGCGCCGAAACAAAGACAGTCGCATCGGCATAATATTAGAATGGATGTTGATACCGTAGGGGCGGGTTAACCCATAACACACAACAAAACCCAAAATCCATCTAAACCCGCCCCCTTACATATAGTCAGGCAAAGATATATAGAAGGGCGGGCAAGATGGCCACCCCACAAGAGCAAGAAATATTGTTAATTAACAGCTACTACCGAAGGTACCGAGTTTATAATTGAGTTACCTCTTTAATCACAAAGAAACCAGGTTTCTAAGGTTTCTGGATTGCTAAAAAATTGGTAATTTTGAAAATTTCTAAACCGTAGTGATAATTTTTGATTTTATACACTCCATTTCTTAATACACGATAAAAGTCATATTTATCACCTAATAACTCAAAAAAGTCAAGCATGAATATTCTTGTAGATAAACATGTTTGACCAAATTCAAATTGTATACATTTGACGGTGCCAGTAGCAAGCATTCTCTCGCTACCCAAAAGCACATCTATTTCATGTCCCTCTACGTCAATTTTTAATAAGTCTATTTCTGAAATACCTTTATCAGCGCAGAATGAATCAAGCGTTTTAACCGCAATTTCAGTTTGCTGCACATCACCAGCATTTTGAATCAAAATATTTGGTGTTAAAGATGCTATTGCCTCACCTTCACTCGAAAAGTAAATCTTGCCTGTTGTATTTTCTTTACTTAAAGCAAAACTTGAAATCGAAACATTCTTTTGATGTGAAAATTGATTTACTAAAATATCATAACATTTAGTTTGCGGCTCAAAACAGTATATTTGACCTTTATTGCCAAGTATTTCTATGACATCGTTTGTAAATTGTCCCTCATTGGCGCCAACATCAAACACGCAATAATTATCTTTAATATTAACTTTTGTAAAATACCAGTGTATAGCCTGCTTTTCACCACTGTTTTTGATTGCATACCCACCTCCAACGTTCATGCCAGCATGGCAAAGCTTTAATGTTTTTTCCCAAAAAGGTTGCAGCCAAGGTCTAGATATAGCCCATCTTAAAGTTTGTTCCATATTAACATTTTATTAATATATTCTATGAAGTTTATATGTTTGGGTATATTAAACCACTAACTAAAGGAATAAATAAAATTCTAGAAACCGGGTTTCTTTATTGAAATCTGTGATAAAGATGACGATTTAGCATAGAAACCCGGTTTCTTTCGCGTAGAATTATTCCAATACAGCAAATAAATTGCTACATTAAATATCTAGGGCTATGTAACTGCAACTGCCCAGTCTGCAACATCTACCACTTTTAGGAACGTATTGCAACGCCGTGATGAATGCACTTTTTAGAAAAATCCGTGCAACGCTTGTTAAAGATAAGCATAGTGCTATTACGGTTGACTCGAAGCCGAAAAATTTAGCCGCGCAGGGCAGTAACCCTATCAGTAAGTTAGTAGTGGTAATTGCTACAAGTGTAGGAGTTACAGCTTTAATAACAGGCGCCCGTCATTTAACTTGGTTGCAACCGTTAGAAATATCGGCATATGACCAAATGTTGCGCTCACGTCC
This sequence comes from Calothrix sp. HK-06, assembly GCF_001904745.1. Lineage (GTDB taxonomy): Bacteria > Cyanobacteriota > Cyanobacteriia > Cyanobacteriales > Nostocaceae > Dulcicalothrix. The sequence continues at coordinate 55,402 of NZ_MRCD01000026.1, read as the reverse complement.
AGTGAATAAGATTGATAATCGTTTGCTAATAGTGACAGTAGACGAACCAGATAAACAAAACTTTGGATATCCGTTACCAGTTCCAACGCTTAACAAGCTGTTTACTATCTTAGAGTCTTATCAAGCGCGTGTAATTGGTTTAAATATTTATCGTTCTAATGACTTGGGTATAGGCGCCGGACTTAAAGATAAAAGTAAACTAATAGTCGCCTGTAAGTTAAGTAGTCATAAAAGCTCTGAGATAGCCCCACCATTAGATTTTTCCCCAGACAATATCAGTTTTAATGACCTGATACCTGACGAAAACGACCGTACAGTTCGTCGTGCTTTACTATTCGTGAATGCGGCACGTGATCTTAAGTGCAAAGCTGACTATTCATTTGCAGCATCAGTCTCAATAGCTTACTTAGATAAACAAAATATTCATTCCAAGTTCAACAAAGATGGCAATTGGGTTGTAGGTAACAAGATTATACCCAGCTTAAAAGGCAAACCCGGGAGTTACGAAAATTGGGACTCACGCGGTTATCAAATCTTGCTTAACTATCGTCACCCTGATTATTTGGCGCGACAAGTAACCCTGACAGAAGTTCTTAACAATCAAGTTAATCCAGATTTAGTAAAAGATAAGTTAGTTATTATTGGTAACATTGCCACAAGTATTGATAGAGGAGTTTCAACACCATACGGCGCCTTATCAAAACAGCCACTTGGTACACAACCTGTGTTTATTCAAGCACAGACAGTAAGCAATATTCTAGGTACAGTACTCGATAATAAACCGTTGATTTGGTACTTTACAGATTTTGCGGAAATTGGCTGGGTGTGGCTTTGGGCACTTGTAGGAGGGGCAGTAGGTTGGCGTTTCCGTAACCCGTTAATGTTTTTAATCGTAGGTGGGACTAGTTTAGGCGCCTTGTTAGGGATATGCTATTTCTTATTTTTACAGGCAGGATGGGTACCAGTAGTACCACCCGCAATTGCATTATTAATGACAGGTATCGGGACAGTGGCATATTTAGCTTATCGTACCGAAATAGAAACAAGAATAATTATTATTCAAGTTGAAAAACAACAAGAAGCAATAGCTCAACTGAGTGCATTACTCAAAGAACCAACTCGTCTTCCTGATACACAACTGCGTGGGGACTTTATAGATACTCCACCTCAACGCAACACAGGTGATTATTTATTAAGTGGAAGATATCAAATTACGCGCGTGCTTGGGTCTGGTGGTTTTGGTTCTACTTATGTAGCTAAAGATACTCAGCGTCCAGGTGAGCCAAGTTGTGTAGTTAAACAATTAATGCCTGCACGTCGCGATGCTCGTTTTATGGAAGTCGCACGTCGGTTGTTCGATGCAGAAGCAGAGATTTTATTGATATTAGGTAAACATATACAAATTCCAGACCTACTCGCATATTTTGAAGAAAACAACGAATTTTACTTAGTAGAAGAGTATGTAAGAGGGCAAACGCTTAGTAAAGAATTATCAGCACGCGATATTAAAGACGAAGAATATGTAATTGAAATGCTCAAAAGCGTCTTACAAGTTCTGAAATTTGTTCACGAACACCGAGTTATTCATCGTGATATAAAACCCGACAATATTATTCGCAACTCTCAAGATAATAACTTAGTGCTAATAGACTTTGGCGCCGTTAAGAAAATGCAGCCACCTAGTAATGAGACTGAGTTAGCTACTGTAGCAATTGGCACTCGTGGATATGCGGCACCGGAACAACTAGCAGGACATCCCCGTTTGAGCAGCGATATTTACGCTTTGGGAATGATTGGTATTCAAGCTTTAACAGGTGTACCACCTTCTTCTTTGGATATTAATCCCGATACTGGAAATGTAGAGTGGCGCCATCTGGTTACACTCAGCGACAAGCTAGGCAGTATATTAGATAAAATGGTTTGCTATCACTTCAACGAACGATATCAATCTGCATCTGAAGTATTAGAAGATTTAAATAAATTATAGTTGTATGTCACTGCCTCAATCATTATACAAAGACCTACCCCTTACCGCTCTGGCGCCCATGCAGGATGTGACAAACCTCTGGTTTATGAAGGTCATTGCCCAATACGGCAGTCCTGACTACTTTTTTACCGAATATTTCCGTGTGAATGAAACCTCGCGGCTCAATCGTGACATTTTGGCATCCATTACAGAAAATGATACAGGGCGCCCTGTTTTTGCACAAATGATTGGCGAAAGCATTCCAGACTTAGTAAGAACAGCAAAGAAACTTTGCGAGTATAACATTGCAGGTGTTGATTTGAATATGGGTTGTCCGGCGCCTAGAATTTATCGTAAAAATGTAGGGGGTGGGTTACTACGAGAACCAGAAAAAGTGAATCGGATATTGAGAGAACTGCGACAGGCAGTAAATGATAAACCTTTAACTGTTAAGATGCGCGTAGGCTTTGAAAATACAGATACCTTTTACGACATTTTAGATTTAATAAATTATCACAGCATTGATTTATTGAGTTTGCATGGTCGCACGGTAAAAGAGATGTATCACGGAACTGTGAAATATGACTTAATTGCCGAAGCGGTTAGGCATGTTAATTGTCCTGTGCTTGCTAATGGTAATATCTATTCTGCAACGACTGCCCTTGAAGTGCTTGATAAAACTGGTGCAGCAGGTGTAATGGTGGGACGCTGGGCAATAGGTAATCCTTGGATTTTTAGCCAAATTCGTCAAGCTTTACGAGGAGAGGCAATTACACCTGTTCCTTTGGTAGAAGTGTATAACTATATTAATCGTTTGTGGCAGGCGCCTGCTGGAGAAAATTTTCCTATGCGCGCGCGTATTGGTTATATTAAAATGTTTCTTAATTATGTTGGTTTGTTAGTTGATGCTGAAGGTCATTTTTTGCGACTGATGCGACAAGCACAAACTAAGGTCGAATTGTTTGACCTATGCGAGCGTTTTCTCCTTACTGATACAACAAAAACCTTAGCTCTATCACCACTTCAAAAAATATAATATTTTTCCACATATTGTGGAACAGGCATCCCGAACTGTGAATTAAATATATTTTTTACCACAGAGACACAGAGGGCACAGAGGAGAAGATAAACGAACCGCAAAGGACGCAAAGTTCGCAAAGGAAGAGAAAAAGAGTAATGAGAGAAATAATTTTATCAGCCATAATTGCAGCGCTAGAACCACAAGATTTTATTCTTGCTTTGTGTAATCTGTGCATGATTCATGAAAATCAGCTAACTGTCTCGTTGCCTTTATCGATATAAGTCCTCGTTTAATTTCATAGTAAGTTATACAACTTATAAATACTTCGTCTCCTCGACGAGTTACTTCTATCAGTCCATTATTTACATTTAGCTTTTTCTTTAATAAATAAGTTGCAGTATTTGTATCTAATAAATAAGCCACAAACTTTACCTACCTTCCACTGCCTCATCAAACATTTGGATTTGTTCAGGAGTCAAATCGTTTAATGTACCTGAAACAGCTTCAACTGTAAGAATCTGTGTTATTCGACGTGTTAAATCATGTTCAGGAATTGCTCTTATCTCTTCTGGTGTAAACTTGCCAAAAAGTTCTACGAGCATATCTATCATTTCCTGCTTATTTAATTTGACTGTGTATAAACTACTACCTTTAAATAGCTTTTCGACAATTGGGGTAATGGTGTTATAAAGCTCTTGAGTATGGCTGGAAACGCTTTTTTGCATGGCTAAACTCCTTACTAATAAGTATATGCGTAAGGTGGCTTTTGCCGCACCTACAAAATTATAAACTTTAAACAAAACCTAGGTCGATTAATTTACTACCATTTTCGATATTCATGATTTATGCTTTGCTATTATTGTAAAGATTACGATTTTTTAATTCAGTTAAAAAATCTGAAATTAATTTACAGCGTTTTGCATTTATATGAAGTACACCCCTCCCCCGCTACGCGACCCCTCCCCGCAACGGGGAGGGGTAGGGGAGAGGATTATTCTGTACTTCATTTAATTTAAATCTGCTGTATAAACTACCTCTTGACTATCATTAGACTCTTTTTGATGAAGACTTTCAAGCTCTTGATTGAAATGATTACCAACTTCAAACCATGTAGCTGAACCAATTATAAGTGATTCTAGTACTTTACAGGCGCCGACAAGCAAAAACTCAGTTGATTTTAAATCTCCTAGCGCTATTGGTAAGTCCTGTTTTCTCAAATACATTAAAAGATTATTTACAGATTCATCTTCTGTAAAAATTTGATTTCTCTCTTTGCTTTCCCACTGTTTACTGATACTTTTAGGAGATAAAAGTAAAAGAAAAGGCTGTTTATACCCTGTTTTCTGATTCAACCACGCATGTAAAAATATATACTTAGAAGTCGAGTCCCCACGTAATAATTCTTTATCATCGATAGGCGCCATTTGGCAAAAATCCTAGAAGTCGCTATAATCTTTGCGAAGATGTAGGTTAAATGTAGCACAGCGTTAACTGAGTTATCCCTTTATCCGTAAACGTAAACCTAGTTTTCCCGAAGAGTAGGGAAAATCCAACAAAAAAGTGATACTGTGTAATGAGCGCTTCATCAAACAATGTTATATCTAACCTAAGAAAGAAGACAAAATTAGTGTAAAATATATTACAATGTTTTCGATTATATAGTATAAACTAAAACTGACTTAAGGATATCTTACTGATTTCAGTCAGAGCGTGCTTGTAAATAATTTTGGGAAGAACACATGGCAGGTAACTATAGCGTAGTCCTTGATAACATTATTAAGCAGAAAAGAAATCAAACAGCCAATACACTACCTGACGATGAATTCTTTGAAATATTTACATTTGAGCAATTATTAAAAAAATACGACCTCTCATATGAAGAATTAAATCACGGAAGAATAGGAGGGGGAGACGATGGTGGAATTGATGGCTTTTTTATATTTATTAATAGCGAACTTGTAAACGAAGATATAGAATTAGAAAATACCAAGAAAACTCCTTCCATACAACTGTTTTAATTCAATCAAAACGCTCTGATACTTTTACAGAAAAAGCTATTGAAAAGTGGTTATCAACTACAATGAATATTTTTGATTTAAATAAAGACACAGAAGAACTTCAAAAATATTATAATAACGATTTAATAAATAAAGTAAGTGTCTTTCGTGAATTATATCTGAATCTTGCGCTTCAACATCCTTCACTTGAAATAACCTATATATATGCAAGCAAAGGTGATGTATTATCAATTAACCAAAAAGTACATAATCAATGTGAAACTTTAAAAGAAACTACTTGTCGTTCTTTCCCTGGAGCAAAAGCGAATGTAAGTTTTTTTGGCGCACGCGAATTAATTGATTCTTCTCGATTTGAAAAAAGTTATACTTTGCAGTTAAAATTTATAGAAAATTATATATCGAGAGGTGAAGATAATTATGTCGTGTTGGCCTCTCTTAAAGATTTTCATGATTTTACAACTTTTGACAATGGGGAATTACGCGATTATATTTTTACATTTAATGTTCGAGATTATCAAGGTAGTAATGTAGAGGTAAACAAAGATATAAAAGCAACTTTAGAGTCAAAACATGAAGTAGATTTTTGGTGGTTAAATAATGGAATTACAATTTTATCTTCTAAAGCAAGCATTGCAGGTAAAACTATTAGTTTAGACGATGTACAAATTGTTAACGGTTTACAAACAACAAACACAATCCATAATTACATTAAAGAGAAAGAAGAGAAACAAGAATCTATAAATGAAGATAGAGCTATCCTAATAAAAATAGTAGTTACAAACGACCCAGAAACTAGAGACCGTGTTATCAAAGCAACTAATTTTCAAACCGCTATTCCAACAGCGTCTTTAAAAGCGACTGACTCAATACAACTAGATATAGAAAACCACTTTCTCAACCATGAATGGTTTTATGACCGTCGAAAGAATTATTATAAAAACACTGGTAAGCAAGTAGATAAAATCATTAGCATTCAGTATTTAGCACAATCTGTTATATCAATTGTATATCATGAACCGGATGTGGCTCGCTCAAGACCATCATCTATTATGAAAAATGAGAGTAGTTATAATAGAGTTTTTAATCAAAAGATAAGTCTAGATTTATACTTGTTTTGTGCAAAAACAATGAGAAAACTAGAGAGCGCAATTCGTAGTATTACATCTAGTAAATCTAAATATCCATATATTAATGAGCAGTGGAATGATGTATCACCAATTCGCATATTAATGTTTCACCTAGCCACATTACTAGTAGTAAAAACTATTTCTAAGCGAGACTATAAAACAAAAGATGTTGAATCAATTAAACATACTGAGTTTTCTGAGAAACTTATAGTTGATACTTTAGCAGAATTAATTCAATTAACAAATAAATTTGTGGACTCTAAACAAATGCCTATAAGTATGAGTATTAGGCAAAAAGATTTTATGACATATATATTAACCAATGTAACTGTTAGCAATTCTTAGTTATGAATTTAGCAAGGTAAATAGCAGTTTAACAAAAATCTTTCTTTAATATCCTGCTTTATACAGTTCACTTTACATATATCTTAGATATATTAGCGTCTTTATCAACTATAGGCGCCTTTAGGCAAAAATCCCAAGAGTCGCTTTAATCTATCATCAGCGTCTTCGTAACAATGACTAGGCATTTGATAATTCATGCATGATTCGTATTTATGCCCAACTAGTCGCTTTGCGTATGTAACCTGTGTGATATAGCGAGCAACATCGGAAGAATTTCTAGAACCACGATGCCATACTTGGTTATTAAAACAAACTGCTGAACCCATTGCTCCTAAACAGCTATGAACTTGGTCTTCGTACTGGGAAATATCACCGTCACAAAATTTACCAAATAGGTGTGAACCAGGAATTACTTGTGTTGGTCCATTTTCTACCGACAACACGTCTGTTAAATAATAATTGACGGTAAATGCCAGAACGTTGAGCCGAATATTTGTTAAAGGTTTGCCGTCGAGGGATAAGACGTGAGGTGTATCATCTTGATGCCATGCATTTTTCCCTAATCCATCTGTTTCTTTTGGGACTATAAATGAATTATTGTGGATAACGTGAACAGTATTGGCGTTGGGTAGTCCATCGTGCATGGAATAACCTGCACCATTGGCGCCACCTATTAAATACTCTGCGAAGGTGACTATTGGTTCGAGCGCAAACAAATCTAGGTTATGCCGAGAATGCTCAAACATCCGCTTTTTCATCAACTTTCTTGATTGGTTATATTTTTCTCCTTCTGTGATTTTGAGAATTTCATCTAAATCATTTCTTAGGTGTTTACATAGTTCTGGCGCCAACACGTTATGAATAACTATAAATCCATTAGTATGAAAATACTCAACCCATTCATTCAGTTGCTCTGTGGTTGGTTGGTTGCCAGCTAAGTATTCGGACATGATTTTTATTACAATGGTACTTAAATTAATTATAGGCGCCCTAATTTACGACGCATCTCAGTACCAGTAATACCACCTTCTTTTTGACGACGCGCTCTTGAACGCTCAATCATCTCTATAAACTTCGAGTTAGTACTAAGTGAGATGGTTTCAAAATCAATATTCTTCATAAATCGTAAATCTCTCCTGCAATGCGATATTGATATACACAGCAAAAAAAGGTAAGTAGGTAGGCAGCAAAAAAGTCAGCTATGTTAAGATATATAAATACTGAGAATGCATCTACAGGGTGGTTTGTGTATGGGCGCACGTTTAAGGGTATTCCTGACTAATGAGCAAGACCAAACTCTGCTAAATCTGAGAAAGCAGGATGTGCCCCAGAAGGTCAAAGATAGAGCGGAAGTAATTAGGTTAAACGCACATGGTTGGTATGTGGAGAAAATAGCAGCGCACTTTTACTGGAATGAGAAAACTGTAAGAAAAGTGTTGCGTCAATGGGAAAGTCTAGGTCTGGAGGGACTTTGGGAATACAAGAGTCGAGGGGGAAGACCAAAGTGGAGGGAAGAAGACATAGTATTTTTAGAGGAATGTTTAAGAATTGAGCCACGCACGTACAATAGCCTCCAATTAGCTCTTAAGTTAAAAACAGAACGCAACGTGCAATTGAGTCCCGACAGGTTAAGGCGGGTACTCAAACAGGGCAAACGCATCTTAATTTTAAGCTGGGTGAGGCTTCGCCTCACCCGCGCCAGTGGGCGATTGTAAAAAAACATAATAGCTATGGTAGCCTCAAATACGGTTAGACTAGGGTGTGAGCGCATACAAGAGCTATGAAACTCAAACCAAAACGAACAATCGCAGATCATTTTGTCGATATTGAAGATCCAAGAATTGAACGCACAAAACGGCATAAATTAATTGATATTATAACGATTGCAATTTGTGCGGTAATTTGTGGTGCGGATTCATGGGTAGCGATTGAAACTTACGGTGAAGCCAAACAAACTTGGCTCAAGAAATTTCTTGAGTTACCTAACGGTATACCCTCTCATGATACATTTGCAAGGTTATTCGCTAGGCTTGACCCACAAAAATTTCATCCTTTGCTTTTTAAGCTGGATAAAGTCGATTGTACAGTTGACCAATGGTGAAGTTATTGCGATTGATGGTAAACAATTAAAGCACTCTTACGAAAATAAGTTTGAAAATAATCCAATTAATATAGTGAGTGCTTGGGCAGCAGATACTAAATTAGTACTTGGACAAAAGAAAGTAGATGATAAATCAAATGAAATCACAGCAATTCCAGAACTCATAAAAGTATTAGATATTGCAGGTTGTATTGTCACAATTGATGCGATAGGATGCCAAAAAAATATAGTAAGTCTCATATATCAAAAAAAAGGAGATTTCATCATTGCAGTTAAAAAGAACCAAAAAAATTTATATAAGAGCGTAGAAGATTTATTTAAAGAAGCAATATCAAAACAGTTTAAAGGTTTCCAGTTCAGTACACATAGTACTTCTGAGTCTGGTCATGGGCGTGAAGAAATACGTAATTATTTAATGTTAGATAACATTTCTAGTCAAATTAATCCGGATAATAAATGGGATAACTTAAAAAGTATAGGTATGGTAGAATCTGTAAGAACAGAAAATGGAAAAACAACTGTTGAAAGGCGTTATTATATAAGTAGTTTAGATTTAGATGCAAAAAAGTTTGGAAATTCAGTCCGCAATCACTGGGGCATTGAGAATTCACTACATTGGGTTTTAGATGTTGCTTTAGGTGAAGATAACTCTCGAATTAGAAAAGAAAATGCACCACATAACTTTGCTGTTCTCCGTCATATAGCTATTAATCTTTTAGGTAAAGAGAGAAGCAAAAAGCTTGGAATTAAAAATAAACAATTTTTAGCTGCAATGGATAATAATTATTTAGCTAAAGTTTTAGGATTAAGTCTTTAATTAATAGAATAATTTCAATGATTTGTACGCTATCTTTAAAATTTAAAGATGAAGTATAATAATATTTTATATCTATTTTTTCTGAGAAAGGTAGTATCTAATACTTATTTTGATTCTAGATTTATTATGAGCTATAAGTATGATTTTTTACAATCGCTTATCGGCGCGGGTGAGGCGAAGCCTCACCCAGCTTAAAATTAAGATGCGTTCGCCCTGCGTGGAGGTTCGATATTGTTGATGATAGTTAAATACGTTTATGTAAGGAGGGGATGTAATAACAAGATTTACTTTCGCATCTTCTAAGGGGGTGTTTCTAGAATCAGCGTTATAGGCATTTACTGTTTTTTCTGTGTAAGGTAGCTTATGAATAAAAGTGCATATTGTATTGGCAACGCTAAAAACTCTCAAGCTTGTTAATTCTGTATTGCTAAAGTCTAATAGTGTAACTAAAATTTCATGTAGCAGTTTAATCAGGCTTTCTTCGCTATTCTCTACAAGTTTAATGAGTTTTTGCTTGATTTCGTTTGGCGCCAAATCTCTTTGTAGATTTATGCTTTTGAACAGTGGCATTGTATCATCAGGAATCTCAGCTTTTAACCGCTCAATAAATTTGCTTGTGTATATTTCACGCTGTCTTTGATAAATATTGGTAAATTTATAAACACTAGCAAGAGTTAAAGCTGCTGGATTTATATCGGTTCCATGTGCTTCAATACCGAATCTTGCTGCTTCATATAAAACGGTTCCGCTACCTAGAAAGGGGTCAAAGATAACACTATTACTGGTAGCATATTTTTTGATGAGCGTTTCAATTAATTGTGGTGAAAATTGTCCTTTCCAGGGTAGAGGATTACTACGCTGCTTATCTTGAATGTCTAAAAGCTTTTGAGGAATTTCTTGCGTATTGATGGGGGTGTCGCTAAAAATTTCTGATAATAGTACCATATATCAAAAAATAATTTGATTATGAAAACAGTTGAAATAAGTGAAATTGTAACATTACTGGAAAACTACACTACAAATGAGCAATCGCTTATTATAATTCGTAACGGTCAACCTGTAGCGGTTTTATGTTCTATTGATGATGATATTGAAAGCCTTAGCTCACATCTTGCACCAGGTCTAGAAACCGGGCTTCTTGCGAAAAATTATCTTATAAACCCTTAATCTTTCGTCATATGCCCGGTTTCTTTGAGCTTGTTGAGAATGCTGCAAGATGTGAGTTAGCTTGACTTTAAATTCCAAGTTTACCGATATTATTGATAAATCTCGTAATAATCAAAAACAAGATGGTCGATTTTTCCTAGAGGATATAAATTTTTCTACCTGAAGGGGTGGCAAAGGCGCCTATAGGTACAAACAATAACCTAAAACTTAAGTTGGGTTCCGCAAAGCCTCCACCCAACCTACCTTTGTGCGCTCTGTGTCTCTGTGGTAAAAGATATATGTACTGCACATCTGAGGACAGATGTTCCACAAGAATGAAAAAAAGAGGGCGGGCAAGGATGCCCACCCCACAAGAGGTGTGTTTAGTGCATTTGTATTGTAAGATTAGCCTAGTACTTTTTTGGCTGTTGCGAGTACGTTGTCAACGGTGAATCCGAATTTTTCCATACAAACTGGACCAGGCGCCGATGCACCGAATGTGTCGATGCTAACAGTGGCGCCTTCGGTACCAACGTATTTGTGCCAACCGAAGCTTACACCTGCTTCTACAGATACTCGCTTGGTGACAGCTTTGGGAAGAACTGATTCTTTGTAATTGTCATCTTGAGCTTCAAATAATTCCCAAGAAGGCATTGAAACTACACGAACTTTCTTACCCTCACTGGTGAGTTTTTCTGCTGCGGTAACACAAAGGCTAACTTCGGAACCTGTACCAATTAAGATAATATCTGGTGTTCCTTCGCTATCTACAATTGTGTAGGCGCCTTTTGTTACTCCTTCAATCGATGTACCTGCTAAGTTAGGTACGTTTTGACGGGTGAAGGCTAGTAATGTAGGAGCGTTAGCTTTTGATTTTTCAATTGCGATTTTATAGGCGCCTGAAGTTTCGGTACCATCAGCAGGACGAATTACTGTGAGTTCAGGAATTGCGCGTAATGAAGCAATTGTTTCGACTGGTTGGTGTGTTGGTCCGTCTTCACCTTGTCCAATTGAGTCGTGAGTCATTACCCATATTGACCCAGCTTCGGATAAAGCAGATAAACGGATAGCTGCACGCATGTAGTCGGTGAAAATTAAGAAGGTTGCACCGTAAGGAATTAAGCCTGAACCATGCAGTGCCATACCATTAACAATGGCGCCCATACCATGTTCACGTACACCATAGTGAACGTTGGGGTTTTCGTAATGTCCTTTTTGGAAGTCGCCTTTACCTTTAATTTCGGTCAAGTTGGAGTGGGTTAAGTCAGCCGAACCACCAATTAACTCAGGTAGTACTGTTGCTAATTTGTTAAGACAAGTTTCTGAATGTTTACGAGTTGCAACACCTTTATCTTCAGGAGTGTAGGTAGGTAATACCTTTTCCCAACCATCAGGAAGTTTGCCGCTAATGTAACGCTCAAATTCAGCAGCTTCAGAAGCATACTTTGCTTTATAGTCACTTAAAGCTTTGTTCCATTCGCTTTCGGCTTTGGCGCCACGCTCAATAGCTTTTTGCATGTGGTCGAGAGCATCTTGAGGCACTACGAAAGGCTCATGCTCCCAACCTAAATTTTGACGGGTAAGCGCAACTTCATCACCACCTAATGCGGCGCCGTGAACACCAGCAGTGTTTTGCTTGTTGGGTGAACCATAACCAATGGTTGTTGTCACCTTAATCATCGAAGGCTTATCTGTTACAGATTTTGCTTCTTCAATTGCTTTTGCAATTCCTTCTAAATCTGTATTACCATCTTCGACGTGTAGTACATGCCAACCGTATGCTTCAAAACGCTTAGAAACGTCTTCAGTGAATGCTACATCTGTAGAACCATCGATTGAGATGTGGTTATCGTCGTACAGAGCTATTAGTTTGCCTAATCCCAAGTGTCCTGCAAAAGAACACGCTTCACCAGAAACCCCTTCCATGTTACAACCATCACCTAGTATTACGTAGGTGTAGTGGTCAACGATTTTGGCATCAGGTTTGTTGAACTTTGCTGCTAGGTGAGCTTCTGCCATTGCTAAACCGACTGCATTAGCAATACCTTGTCCTAATGGTCCGGTAGTAACTTCTATACCTGCTGTTTCAAAGTTTTCTGGGTGTCCAGGGGTGCGTGACCCCCATTGACGAAACTGCTTGATATCCTCTATCGTCACGCTATCAAATCCACTTAGGTATAGCAGTGCATACTGCAACATACACCCGTGACCTGCGGACAATACGAAACGGTCGCGGTTAAACCACTTTGGATTTTTGGGATTAACCCGCATGAATTTATCCCAGAGTACAAATGCCATTGGAGCGGCGCCCATTGGCAGTCCTGGGTGTCCAGACTTTGCTTTTTCTACGGCATCGACTGCCAAAAAGCGAATCGAGTTAATACAAATTTCTTCTAGGGTCTTGGTGGGGGTTTGGGTTGCAACAGCCATAATACGATTGTTCTTAACGACGGGTTAGCACTCTCTGACTTAACATTGCCTAAAGAAATTTTAATTTTTTTTAAGCAACTTATCTCATCATCCCTGAAGCGAATTACTAAGGGACGTACTTCTTAAAGACTAGCGTGACATTGTGTCCACCGAAACCAAATGAGTTGGATAATGCAACATCAACTTTTAGTTCTCGGCTAACGTTTGCTACGTAGTCTAAATCACATTCTGGGTCTGGGGTTTTGTGGTTAATTGTGGGTGGAACCCGGTCGTTGGCTATAGAGAGTACAGATGCTACTGCTTCTATACCACCGGAGGCGCCTAAAAGGTGTCCGGTCATCGATTTTGTGGAACTAACTGCTAATTTTGTAGCATGTTCTCCAAACACGGTTTTAACGGCGGTACTTTCTGCAGAATCGTTTGCTGGGGTACTTGTACCGTGAGCGTTAATGTAGCTCACATCGGTTGTAGAAATTGCCGCATCTTTGAGTGCCATACGCATTGCTCTTGCGGCGCCTTCATGACCCGGTGGTGGGGATGTATAGTGGAAAGCATCGCACGTCATACCATAACCGACAATTTCCGCATAAATGCGGGCGCCTCGGCTTAAAGCATGTTGTAATTCTTCCAATACTAAAATACCCGAACCTTCGCCCATTACAAATCCATCGCGGTTTAAGTCAAAGGGACGCGAAGCTGTTGTGGGGTCATCATTACGAAGCGAAAGCGCTCTACACGCAGCAAAACCAGCTATCGATAAAGGCGTAATCGCTGCTTCTGCACCACCACAAATCATCGCTTGGGCATATCCACCTTGCACCAACCGAAACGCATCACCAATTGCGTTTGAACCTGCTGCACAAGCAGTTACTGGGCACGAATTTGGTCCCTTGGCGCCAGTATGAATCGCGGTTAAACCCGATGCCATATTGGCAATCATCATTGGCACCATAAAAGGACTACAGCGGTCGGGGCCTCGGTTGAGGTAAATAGTTTGCTGTTCTTCCATCACTTTTAAGCCACCAATACCCGAACCAATCATGACACCGATTTGTTCAGCGTTCAGGTCATTGATAACTAATTGAGCGTCTAGAAGTGCCTGTTTTGCTGCTGAAACCCCGAATTGCGAAAACCGATCCATCCGCTTGGCTTCTTTGCGATCCATAAAATCTTGCGGGTCAAAGTTTTTGACCTCACCGGCTATACGGCAGTCGTGACTAGAGGCATCGAAAAGGGTTATGTTGCCGATACCATTGCGTCCACTCGTAAGTCCGTCCCAATATTCCGATGGATTATTACCAATTGGTGTAATAGCGCCAACACCAGTTACAACAACACGTTTACGTTTAAAATCTTCTGTCATGACGATAGTTCAGGTGGCTCTAATTAAGTGCGCTTGTAGAGACGTGATAAATCCCTTCGGGAAAACCTCCGGTTTACACGTCTCTACAGATGTTGATGTTATGCGGATGCGGCAACTTTGTTATTGATGTAGTCCACAGCTTCTTGAACGGTGGTAATCTTTTCAGCGGCTTCATCGGGAATTTCGATATCAAACTCTTCTTCCAACGCCATTACTAGTTCAACAGTATCAAGTGAATCTGCACCTAGGTCGTTGGCAAAGTTGGATTGGGGGTTGATAGTAGTCGCTTCTACACTCAGTTGGTCAGCTACAATTTTTTTGACCTTCTCAAAAGTTTCCGTTTGGCTCATAGTTAAATTCCTCAACCAGTTGCTATAATGCGCTTGTCGTGGGCGATTGCTTTGAAAGCATATTACATCTTATCGGAAAAGCGCTCTTCGCGTGTACACGCTTACCCAGTTAATATCACTCGATTTATATTTCTATTTTTTCACATACGAATAAAACATTAAATACACAAACCCAAGCATATAACATCCGATGCGCTCTCTCACGCTTAATGTTTCTTATCACGCTTATTTTTTGATTCACATGGTTCTAGACCGAAGGCGCCGAATAGCTATACTTGTGGCAATGATAAAACAGTAATTACTATGGTATCTCAAAGATTAAAGTACGCTTATTTTCCAGGTTGTGTTGCTCAGGGCGCCTGTGGAGAGCTTCATTTGTCTACTACGGCTTTAGCACGTGCGCTTAATATCGAGCTAGTAGAACTTAAAAAAGCTTCTTGCTGCGGTTCTGGCACTTTTAAAGAAGATTCGCAACTACTGGAAGACACAGTTAACGCGCGTAATATTGCACTTGCCGAAGAACTAAATTTACCTCTATTAACCCATTGCAGTACATGCCAAGGTGTGATAGGACATGTTGATGAAAGTTTAAAAGAAGCCCAGCAAAGTAACCCAAACTATATCAATAAAGTTAACGGGTTATTGCAAAAAGAAGGCTGTTTACCATATCGCGGCAGTACCGAAGTTAAGCACCTTCTATATGCTTTAGTCGCAGACTACGGTCTAGAAGAAATTCAAAACCGCGTGACTCGTAAATTAAGCGGCTTAAAATGTGCTGCGTTCTATGGGTGTTATTTGCTGCGCGCTCAAAAAAACAGTTACGATAACCCCTTCCGACCCGAAGCAATGGAAAATCTGTTTCGAGCAGTTGGAGCAACACCAATATACTACCGAGGTCGTACACAATGCTGCGGTTGGCCGCTTTCGAGTTACGCCACTACCGAATCATTTAAAATGGCAGGTACTCATATTCAAGATGCTATACAATCTGGCGCCGACTGTATAGTTACACCTTGCCCTTTGTGTCACCTCAACTTAGACTCACGTCAACCCGAAGTTGAAAAAGTGATCGGTCAAAAACTAGGTTTACCGATATTACACTTACCCCAATTAATCGCCTTAGCACTAGGTATTAGTCCAAAAGAACTAGGTCTAGAACGACACATCGTATCAACCAAACCTTTATTAGAGAAACTCGGCGCCTTAGTCGCATAAACTTGTGGTCTTGTGGAGCGGCTGTCCCCAGCCGCCTTACCCTTAAATTTTTTGATTTCTTAGGACGGGCTTTCCGCACTATTTTGTACCAAGTGTGTATAGCTGCTCAGTTTACTCTTTCTAGATAATACTGTGGAATGTATATTTCCCTTAAATTTGGGGGGCGCGATTGGTGTTGGGAAACAACGTACTACTCGTTTTAATCGTGTTTATGAGTGGAAAAATATTCGGATTATTGATACTCCGGGAATTGGGGCACCAGGAGGTAAAAGCGATGAAGAAATTGCTGAAAGCATTATCGAAGAATCTGATGTTATTTGTTATGTGGTAACTAACGACAGCATCCAAGAAACAGAGTTTAACAAGTTAGCATTTGAGAAAGGTTATCGTTGGAAAATGATGCTGCTTATCAATCAAATTCATTTGCAGTTATGGGAATTTGAACAGAAAGTTTATGGCGAAATTGACAGGCAAATTGCAGCAGTCAGACAGCAAGAAGAGAATGCAATTGCTGCTTCCAGTACTTGGGTAAAACAAATTGTTGAGATTCGTAAAGACTTTGAGTTGATTCTCGCTTACATCACTAAAGCAACCGAAAATCAAATCCTTTGAAGTAAGTGTTTACCAAAGGCACCATTCTAATTGGTTAAACTATATACCTTAAGCCAAAATATAAAGGTGGCTTCAAGTAAACATAAATACTGAATTTAAAAGTTTTAGGTTTTGTATTATACATTTGTATTTTCATTGGACTCACTTATGCCTCAAAAACAAAAATACAAATAGATTATAACAACAGTTAGTAAATGTCCTGCTAATTGGATGCTGAGGTTTTAATTCAACCTTACACTTTGGAAATGTACATAGCTTCATAGCTGTTAAAAATTCAATTACTGTCAAAAATTATGTCAGATAACTTTTCTGAACATGACAACCCAGATATTAACCCAGAGGATGGATATCCAACATCGAGGGAATTCTTTGATGACTTCTGTGACTTCGGCGCCGAAGGTAAGTTAGAACTAATTGACTCGTAGTTAATTGTTGGTAACAGTATAGTTGGAAGTCGGTTGTTACTACGACATATTCTTCAGGGTTGGAGTGCTGGTGCTGCTATTGCATTCGCGCCGGAGCGAAAAGTGGGTTGAAGTGCTTGCAGATGCTTATGGTTTGGGCAATTATCAACCGACTAACAATATTATTGAAAGTTTGGATTATTTAGAGTTGGAAATCAATAAGCGTGAATTTTACCGACCTGAAAATTTAATTGCGGGATATAGAGGTGACGACGAAAATAAGCATTCGAGGAGTATACATGTTGGGCGCCACCAGCAAAGTTTGAATTTTGGGACGGTAAACCTAGAATTAGCGGAGAAATTGGTATTCGTAATTTAATTGGAATGGTATTAATGACGTTTGGGTTAACGAGTAGTATTAAAATATTACCGACTTCAGCTTGGATAAGTGCTATTAAACAGCGTTTTTTACTTGAGCAGCCAGAAATTAGAGTGATGCACGAAGGTGAATGATGAAAATGCCATTGCGCGCGGATTTTTTGATATATAACGCTGTAGATGCACGGATTAAGATATTTGTAAATCACACTGTTGAAAAATATAGTTCACAGCCGCAAATAACTTATTTAGATCCTGAATAACATACAAATCTTTATTTCTAGTAAACAAATCAGAGCTTAACTTCCCAAACTGCCATACTTTACCATTAGAAACAATCCCAAAAACATCTGAATCAAAATTGTTATTAATTCGCTGCACTGCTATCATTTCAGCCAAACACTGACCCCAACCTTCTTCAAATTTGTCTTGTTTTGCTTCAACAGTTAAAAAATACGGCTTGTCAAACACTATTGTACTAAGAGGATTTCTTTTCGTTACCGTATAATCAGGGACACCTGATAAGTCTTCATCGTAAGTCAGAGTTTCATGACTCCAAAGCGTTAGTTTTTGTCGGTAAGGTTTCCAAACTTCTTTTAGAACTGGATAAATCAGGTTTTCGCAAATCGCGTCTTCAGAGTTGTCGATAACTCCATCTGCAAATAATAAGTCTAATTCTTCTTTAAAAGTCTCTTTAACTGGAAAATCTATCTCATGCATAAAGTTAGCTTGTATATACTTTATCTGAAACTTTTTAATAACCGCGCTAATACTTTTATAATTACTAAATGCCATTGTATTACCTTCCAACCCTAAGCTTTGAATTCAATGCTATATGCTGTTATACTAAGTATTGTAGCTTGGTGTAGGAGAGGCGCCGACAGTTCTACCACCATCTAGGAGAAACACTTATCTTACAACTACCCCTTCGTTCATTTTAAAGGTGCGAATTACCTCACCAGATGTAATTTCCCGAATGGTTACTTGTCCTTGCCTGTCTCCACTTGCAATATAGTTACCTAGCTGTGCTGTGTTTACTTGCTCTCGCATATTTTCCTAACTGTTATAAACTAATTTTGATGGTATCGCTCAATATTTATTTACTTCAGTAATTCTTCGCAAGCCCGAGTGTGCTAGTTTAGTTAGGTCAAAGAAAATAGTGAAAATAAGCGAAATTTAACGTTTATGAATCGCCGTGATTTTATAACTTTGTTTGGTGTTGGTGGAATAGCCTCTTCTTTTCCACTTGCACTTGCAGCTTGCAGTCCTGAAAAATCGACAACGACTACGTCAAAAAATTGGCAAAATATTGGTAAAGTTGCCGAATTGGATAAAACTGGTCAGTTACTGAATGAAAACTCGTCTGTGGGTTCAGTGTTGGTTGTAGGAACATCAAAAGCAAAAAATCTCGTTGCCGTTAATCCAACCTGTACTCATAAAGGTTGTAAAGTCGATTGGAAGGCAACAGAAAACAAATTTTTGTGTCCCTGCCATAAATCGGCATTTGCAGCAGATGGTAAGGTGTTAACTGGGCCTGCTACAGAACCCTTGGCAACCTACGCGATTAAAATTGAGGGAGATGGTGTTTTGGTAAAAGCTGTGTAGGAAGAGGTTTACATCGATACCATTTTCCTAAGTAAATATTAAATAACGAATTTCCCTGTGCAGTTACCATGAATTTTTGGTCAATTTGTATCTGTTAATTCTGACTCAACCAATTCCCAACATTCGTTCATTGTTTTTACCGGGTAATTAACTTTTTCATACCTCAAGCGAAATTTAAATGTACCTCCCCAGTCCAAAGATTTTTTAATATTGTTTGTACTATTCTTGGTTCAATCCATAGAGATAATTACTTTGTATTGCCCTTATACGATTGTACTTGTAAGAACGGCGCTAATAGCTAAACTTTCCAAAGGAGCAATGAATGTTAATCCGCGCTGCGTGGGGTGGCAAGTGAACACCATGTACAATTACCTTGAGAGTGAAATCAATGAGAAATTTGATTTTATCCTATAAAGATTTAAAAGTAGCTTAGATTCTATTTTTAAATCTATTTTTAAAATATCTTTAATGATGATTACCAAATCTTAATTTAGTTGAATAAATTAAAAATACCGCGCTTGGCTTCAGGGATGAGCATTAAATGCTCTTGTACCCCCCTTATTA
The DNA here is from genome assembly GCF_001904745.1 of Calothrix sp. HK-06. Lineage (GTDB taxonomy): Bacteria > Cyanobacteriota > Cyanobacteriia > Cyanobacteriales > Nostocaceae > Dulcicalothrix. Next base: position 35,940 of record NZ_MRCD01000026.1, on the reverse strand, counting down.
TTTTAATAGAAGTCAGTTATTCAGGTTGGCTTTTAAACTTGTATCCACCAGCTTCAACAATTAGCTTACATTCTTTCCATCCTTGATAAATAGGGGTTTGCCCTGCTGTTGCATTCTGGTAAACTTTGTAGTGTTGGCGCCAATCGTGAAATTGTCCGTTTCTCCAAACTTTGGGTAAGTCTTCACCTTGATATTGGAGTTTGATTTTTCCTGTCACTCCTTGATATTCAACTATTCCATTACTAATTTGGTTTAAATTTAAGCGTGACTTAGACACTACAGACTGTTTAAACTGCTCCCAACTTTTATGAGTTTCCTGTTCCCCGACTTCAAGCGCAAATCCTGAAGTTGAATTTGTACCGATTGCAGTTATAATTTGGCCGTTTGGATAACGCTGCTTAATTTTTTCGGTTGCAGTTTGATTAATACCCTCAACTGTTAAATTAATGGGTGTTAGTGCTAGCCAGGTTTTTTCATACTGAATAAATGTTATGCCTTTGTTGGTTTCTATTTTTACCGACTTGGGTAAGAAAAATTGAAACGGCGCCTTTGGTTTATCATTTAACCAAATCACCAAATTGCGGTACTGAGCTACATTGTCTCCACCGATGGAACTGCTTGATATTTGGGTTGCGTCGTTGCCTGTGGCAGCAATGAAATAATCTACACCACGTTGTTTATTAAAAGCCATCATCTTAAAGCCATTCCAATCACCACCAGAACCTTGTGCTAATGTACCTAGCTGGAATGTATGACCGAAGTATAAAGTTTCATGGAATTGAGGTTTGCTGTCTCCTCCTGGTTTCCAGTTTTCATAAGTTGGTTTGGAATTCAATAGTTCTAATGGCTTAGAAAATTGCTTTCTTGCTAATGCGACAACTGCGGCAGGTGGACGGTAACTACTGGTTATTAAATGTACACTATCTGGGGAAGGGTTGGAATCTGGAATGGGTGAATCGCCAAAGTATAATCCTAATTCATGTGTAGTAAGCGAACACCATGTACAATTACCTTGGCTATAATCTCGTTTTGATGGACCGCCGAATGCACCTCGCCAATATTTTACGGAGCCTGATGTAAAATACCAATCGAGTGCAGCTTTAGCTATTGATTTTACTTCTTTGTCTTTAGCAAAATCATAAAGATTTACATATGTAGTAACAGCATGTCCCAGATAATTTTCTGAGTCCCACTCACCTTGTCCAATTTGGTAGAGAGTGCGGACATTTTTAATAATGCGTTTTTTATATAGTTTGCGCGTTTCTTTATTACCAGTTTCTTCAGCAAACAAATATACTGCAACCTCTCGCATCGCTTTGAGGTTATCGGTATTGCGACAATCAACCCAGCTATTACAGTTATCGATTGAATTAGCCCAAAACTTGCGTTGTGTAGGAAAATATTTATCTAACGGGTCAAACTCTGTAAAAATTTTCATCGCACGCTTCATGCGTTGGCGATATGCAGGGTCAAGATATTTACCAAAGTAGAAGTATTTGCGAATTTGCCCTTTAAGAGTAAAACCTGAGTAAAAGTCTATACCTAGTGTATGGCTGTGGCTTTGGGCATCAGCATCTTCGGATTGTAAAAACGCAATTGCTTTTTGTTTATTTCCAGCAAGAAAGTCAATCATTGCTTTGGGGTAAGATTTTTTCTCGCTTTCAAATGATGTCGTACCGTAATTGCTACCCGCAAGTTTTGTGATTACTTCTTTTGAACGCTGCTGAAACTCAGTTTCCATCGCAGTAGTCCATTGCGCCTCAGATAGTGATTGTGTACTGCCCAGTAGCAAACACACAAGAGAGATAATAATAACGTTTCTAAAAAGTGGCTTTTTCACAGATACTATAGCAGTTCCTTATCAAGTAAAGTACACATTCAATAAGTTTATCTCTTGTGGAGTGGGCATCCTTGCCCGCCCTTATATACATATGGGCAATCTAAACAATATGAAACTCTACAAATGGCATAGTTACACACCCTGTCCATATTTTCTCTAAAACCTGTTTTTCTTGGCGCCTTGCTCTAGAATCCCATTTTTGTTTTCTGGGATAGGATGTACTCTAGTCGGAAATTGTATTATATTGGGACTGACGAGTTCTACCTGTATGCTATTTAATTCATCAAATGTCATATTTTATATCCTCATCATTATTATTTTATCATGTGGTTTCTGACTGAACTAGTTGAATATCTACAAACGGAGTTATTACCTCCCCAATCCAGAGGTTTTGTGATATTTTTTGTAAAGTAGTTGGTTCAATCAAATGAGTTAATTATTCTATACCTTCGCCGGATTCATAATATTTAAAACGAAATTGATACCGTCTACTTCAAAATCATTGCTGTTTCCCAATTCACTTGATGCCATGTTAGTTACTCTCTCTATTTTCTTTTTTAACTGATATGCTAAATTCTACAAATTGTGTTGGCACTATCGTATTATATTTCCATTCCAATAATTTCTTATTTGTGTCTTTTTGTTCTGTCGGCGCCCACTCGTTTCGTTTGCTGTATATAAATCTCACTCGATATTCGCCTGGTTGAAGGTGAAAAATCCAGTAACCTCCATCTCTTTCAAAGATATTGCTAATATTTAATTCATTTGATGTCATATTTTTAGAGTAGTGGTTTATATCTTAATAATTCTTCCTTTGCGTTCTTTGCGTCTTTGCGGTTCATTCCTCTTACCTCCAAAATTAATGGCATAAACAAGTAGTATTCACTACATGGGCACAGAGAGAATATAACAGTTCTACATCAATTATAAAAAATGCGTAGATTTAGAGACGTGTTCACGTAGTGTCCCGCAGGGAATATATCACGTCTTTACAATTTTGTGATAGGCGCCCATTATTGGTATTCTTTCTCTGTGCCCTAATAGTCTCTGTGGTAAAATAAAGGGCTTGAATGCACAGGCAAGGATGCCTGTGCCACAAGAATGATTGTTATACTGGGGTTTGTAGGTTGATGTAAACGGACAAATCGCTGTGCAATCTTTTGACTTTACTACTCTCACTGCGGTTTGTAACGAGCTGCGCGAAACTTGGATACCCTCGCGCGTTGAACAAGTTTACCAGCGTGACCGCAATACTATTTCTATTGCTTTACGTACTTTAAAGGGACGGGGGTGGCTGGAGGTTTCTTGGCATCCTCAAGCTGCGCGTTTGCATATTGGTTCTCCACCTCCCAGAGTTCCTGATACTTTTACTTTTAGTCAGCAGCTAGTTAGTCAGCTTAATGGTTTGGCACTTGTTAAAGTTGAAACTATTGCTGCTTGGGAACGAGTTGTTGATTTACAGTTCGCTCGGCGTCCTGGTGAAGATGCTGTATATCATATATATATAGAAATCATGGGTAAGTACAGTAATGTGGTGCTTACTAATGCCAAAAATGAAATTATTACTACTGCACATCAAGTCAATCAACAGCAATCGAGTGTTCGTACAGTATTAACTGGGCAAATGTATGACGCGCCTCCCAGTATGACGAATACTATCCCCAGTTTGAATGAGTCTTTTGAACGTTGGCATGAACGGGTAAGTTTGGTACCTGGCGCCTTGAAAAAACAGTTGCTCAAAAATTATCGCGGTCTTTCACCGATGTTAATACAGTCGATGTTAGTTGCGGCAAATATTGATTTGGATGCGACTACCGATAAACTAAATACTCAAGAGTGGGAAAAATTCTTTCAACGCTGGCAAGAATGGTTACATCGAGTCGAAGCAAACCAGTTTGAACCAGTTTATTTAGAGTCTGGTTACACAGTATTAGGTTGGGGTGGAATTAAAAAAGCTAATAGTACCCAAGAACTATTAAATGATTACTATACAACTGAGTTTAATCAATTAATATTTTCGCAGTTGCGGCATCAGTTGACGCAAAAACTCAATAATATGACGGAGAAGTTGCGGCAGAAGGCAAACACCTTTAAAGAAAGATTGGCACAAAGCGAACGTGCAGATGAATATCGGTACTATGCTGATTTATTAATGGCGTATCTACATGAGTGGGCGCCTGGGATGGATAAAATAACGTTGGATGATTTTGAGACGGGCAAACCTGTTACTATTCCCCTGGAACCTGATAAAAATGCTGTGATTAACGCGCAAATGCTTTATAAACAGCATCAAAAGCTGAAGCGTGCCCGTGGTGCTGTTGAACCTTTACTTGCCGATGTCGAAGCCGAAATTGAGTATTTGGAACAAGTTGAAGCTGCTGTTTCCCAAATTGAAAGTTACTCAACTAGCGAAGATTTGGAAACCCTCGAAGAAATTCGTGATGAGCTTGTTTCTCAAAAATACCTCGAAGATACAGGATACCGCAGTCGCAGTAACGATAAAGATAAAGATATTAACTTTAGACGTTTCCAGACTCCTGGTGGACTTGAAGTTTTAATCGGTCGTAACAACCGTCAAAACGACCAACTGACTTTTCGCTTTGCTGGTGATTACGATTTATGGTTCCACACTCAAGAAATTCCTGGCAGTCACGTGCTTTTACGTCTCCAAGCTGGTAATGTGCCTGATGAAGTTGATTTACAACACACCGCGAACCTCGCAGCTTACTATAGCCGTGCGCGTCAAAGTGAACAGGTTCCTGTAGTGTATACTCAACCAAAGCACGTCTACAAACCTAAAGGCGCCAAACCGGGAATTGCAATTTACAAGAATGAGCGTATCATCTGGGGACAACCCCAAAAAATCAGGTAAAACAACAAAACAGCACAATTTCGAGTTCGGTCTAACTTTTTTTCTCAAAAGTCAACTAAAAATCTGTGCTGCCTGTTACAATATTTAATTGAAAAACATCCTGTTGCGTTTTGGGAACGTGCAACCGGATAAACTCTTTCGAGAAGATGACGAAACATATATGTGACCGGTTGTGGTAGACTGGTCATCTTTTTTTATTTGTCTATAGTCATCATCTTATCACAATTACTACTGAATTTTTGATAGGATTTTGTAAACTTGTAATACATATTCAGCTATATTACCTAAGTATATTTATTTAGGTTTATTAATAAAAGTAAATTTTTGTAAAGAAAGAATAACATGAGAATGCACAGGCATCCCTGCCTGTGCTACGAGCGTGTGTTACTAGAAGCTGAAGGTGGTTCTTAAGGCGCCGATTACAACGTCGTCGTTGTTGTTATTATGGTCGGGCGCCGTTAACCAAATGACACCAGGAGTAATGGTGATGTTGTCGGAAACTTGATATTGATAAAAAGCCTCGATGTGGTAAGAAGTATCTTGGTCTCTGGTTAGTCCATCAATCGTTGAACGTGTAACTCTCGGTTCCATACCGAATATAATGCCTGCTAAGTTACCTTTTTTCCCAAAGTCGGGTAAGCCTAGTGTAACAGCCCAGTTCCAAATCTCAGCGCTTCCACGGTCTGGGAAAGCTGCTGTAGTTGCCATGTTACGGGCATTACTGTAACCTGCCCAACCGCCTAAGACAATTTTGTCGCTGATACCTATTGATGCTTGTACACCATAAGAACTTGTATTAAATGGCACTTCTTCACCAAGTACCGTTGTTCCATCTAATGGTGAGGCAACATTTAAAGTCGCAGCATTACTACCTGTTCCAAACGGTTGCCTATAAGCATTTATGTAAGTAAAACCAACACTAATACGCTCAGATGGTTTTACAACTAACTGGGCAAGAGCTGCATACGAACCGTCAAATAATCCATTTTTGGGTGTGGGGTCGTTGTTTGCCCCTGCCAAATAACCCAACGATAGTGTTAAAAAGTCACCAAAGTTTTGATTAAATGCTGCTCCGGCGCCGTTTACCTGGTAATAAATTGGGTTACGAGTACCAAAGCTAGATAAGGCGCCATACGTTCCATCTCCATCGAATAAATTGAGCGTGTTGGTTATGTCGTCTGCGGCGCCAGCATTGGCAATTAATTTTATCTCTGTATTCTCACCAGGATTAAATGCATATACCAACGCATCAATGGCAACACTATTATTGCCATCTTCTCCTGCAAAGAATAAATTACCTTCTGGTGTACCAATTTCTGGACTAAGAATGTTGTTTGCTTGAAGTCGCGTCAGCAACTCATCTTTACCTGTAAAACTGCTAACAAATTCTATACGAGTACGAACACCAAAAGTTGTGTTGTTATCCTTGGGACGCACACCGTTGACATTATCACCGCTAAAAACATCACTGACGACTGCAACTACTGACCCTTGTAGTTTAGTTGTTGTTGAAAATTGATTTGCCTCTAATTCTGCTGTTTTTGCTTCAAGCGTATCAACACGTCCTCGCAGTGTCGCAAGTTCTGCTTTGAACTCTTCTTGCAGTCTCACTATTGCGTCTAAATCTTCTTTTCTGACCAAATCTGCCGTAGCAGTTGCAATCAGTTCATTAACTCTATCCAAACAGGCATTTAAACCTGCCGCAAATTCATATCGTGTCAACGCGCGGTTCCCACGATAAGTCCCATTTGGATAACCTGCTATACAACCATAACGTTCTACTAACGACTGCAACGCTTGGAATGCCCAGTCTGTTGGCTGTACATCTGAGAACTGCGATACCGATGTTACTTGCGACATTACCTCTGTTGGAGTACTTCCAGTTAGTTCCACTGGAGTTGCAATCTGAGATACTTCGACTTGCTGCAACTGCTTGACTTCTTCCCCAAACGCAGTAGAGTTAATGGCTAGGACTGTAGCCAAAGCAACAGGGCTAGCTGCTCGAAACGAGATATTTTTCACGTCTACTCCTCACACAATTGATAATTACTACTAATACCACTATTAAGTTGTTATGTTCAATTAAAAAATTTTCGCATATGCATTATCAAGTTTTAACCGCTACTTACCCGTCTATTTAACAAAAAATCTAGATTCTTAACCTGAGCAATGTCATAACCGTGTCAACTTGATGCAATTGTTACTAATCGCAATTGACATTGGCACCAACTTTTAGTTAAAATACATATTAATAACGAGAATCATTATCATATTATAGTAGTTCAATTGTCAAGAAAAATGTGGCTTGAGGGTAGTTTGTGTTTTATGGAATGTAATAAAGCGCCAAGAAAATTGTACAAGATAAGTAGCAAAAGTAGTAGGAAGGTTAAAGGGGGCGCGATATCGCTGTTAGCGTTATTGGTACTGCTCACTACAGCAGCTTGTAGTCAAAGCAATAATAACCAAGTAACTACAGAGACATCACCTCCAACGACTCCAACACCAGCAGGAGACCCAGGAAAACCCAAAATAAAGGCAGTGGCAACATTTTTACCGATGTACTGGTTTACAAAAGCAGTTGCTGGGAATGCAGCAGAGGTGGAAATTTTAATTCCACCTGGTACAGAAATACATGAGTACCAGGCAACACCAGAAAACGTTAAAGCAATTGCAACGGCGAACGTTTTGATAAAAAATGGATTGGGATTAGAAGAGTTTCTGGAAGATACAGTCAAAAATGCTCAAAATGCCAATTTAAAGCAAGTTGATGCAAGCAAGGGTATTAAAGCACTGAATGAAATTTCTCCAGTTGTGGAACCTGTTAAAGGAAAAGCACATGACCATGACCACTCATCAGGAAACCCACATGTTTGGTTAGACCCAGTATTAGCAAAACAGCAAGTTACTAATATTCGTGATGCATTAATTGTTGCTGACCCTGGTAATAAAGCAACCTATGAAGCGAATGCAGCAGCTTATGTAAAGCAACTTGATGATTTAGACAATCAATTCCAACAGGGATTACAAAAAACTCCTAACTGTACTTTTATAACTTTCCATGATGCTTACCCATATTTAGCACAGCGGTATAACTTAAAACAAGTTGCAGTGGTAGAAATACCCGAAGATCAACTGGCACCATCTGACGTGCAGAAGGTAGTTAACACCGTGAAAAAGTACAATGTGAAAGCATTGTTTAATGAAGCGGGTACTGATAATAAATTACTGGCAAGTTTATCTAAAGATTTGAAATTAACACTTCGTGAAATTAGCTCTTTAGAAACAGGTGATAAAGACCCGCAGAGTTATTTCAAATCGATGAAATCAAATTTAGAAACTTTGCAATCGGCTTGTAAGTAACTAAACGTGAAACTTTAATTGTACTTCTAAAATATATTTTTATATAAGTTGGCACCTAGTAGCGCTTACTATTTAATTGCTGTTCTGTGTTCTTTTAGTTATAATATTTATCACTAATGACAAGTAATAGACCTATTCTTAAAGTCGAAGGTTTAACTGTTTACCAAGCAAGATATCTTGCGCTTCGCGATGTTTCGTTTCAACTCGAACCCGGAACTAATACCGCAATAGTCGGGCCAAACGGCGCCGGAAAAAGTACATTAGTACAAGCAGTTTTAAATTTAATTCCCCGCAGTAGCGGTAATGTTCAAATTTTTGGGCGCCCAATTACACGTTTAGGACATTTACGGCAACAAATTGGATACATGCCACAAAATTTTATATTTGACCGCAGTTTTCCGATTTCGGTATTTGAATTGGTTGCTTTAGGGTGGGCAAAAAAGCGGGAAAGGGCAAATAAACTTGCCGCTGTTGAACAAGCTTTAATGCGAACTGATGCACTACATTTACGAAATCAAGCCATTGGTACACTAAGCGGAGGACAGTTTAAGCGCGTACTATTAGCTTACTGTTTGGTGGCGCCGCGTCAGCTCTTGATTTTAGATGAAGCTTTTGCTGGAGTTGATGCACAGGGAACAGCAGAATTTTATACTTTACTCAATCAAATCAAGCAAGAACAGGGTTGGACAATTTTACAAGTTTCCCACGATATTGATATGGTAAACCAGAATTGTGACCGCGTTATTTGTCTTAACCAGACAGTTGTTTGTAGTGGTACACCGGAATTTGCGCTGTCACAAGAAAACCTTCTGGCTACATATGGCCCGTCTTTCACTCGCTATCACCATCAGCATTGATGGATGATTTGGGGTTGGGTAATAACCCAACCCGGTAAAGATTTTTACAGATAGGTAAACTTTTTATACCAAATGTAAATAAATAAAAATATAGCGGTAATTTATAGCCTGATGTATTAAAAGAATCTTGTGAAATGTATAATAGGTGACTCAATCGGGCAAAAATGAGATGGGCGCGCTCTGCGTAAATGTGACTTGCGTAACTTTGATGTTTTTTGGTTAAATCAGCAATAAAGTTTTTTTAAATACGCGGTGTTTAACAAAATTGTTCAACATCTTGTCTGGCATCACGTTCGGTTGTATTAAGTTCCATATCGGCTATTAGTTCAAAATTAACGTTTGAAAGTGAAAGAGGAGCGACTGTAAGGGTGGCTGATAAAAAGGGTTCTTTATCCGCGTTGGCGGTATTGCTAATATTGAGTGCTAATGTACCAGTAGCTACTACTCAAATTTATCCTGCTGTGGCTCAATCTTCGACACAGGGAACTTTCCCATTGCCGAAAACGGTTAAAGATGGAACAGTGGTGAGAATTAACGGTTCGAGCAGCATGATGAAAATTAATGATGCTCTGGCGAAGAATTTTAAAAGTCAGTTTCCTTCTACCGATGTCAAGACTGCCTACAATGGAACTGATGCAGCTTTGAAAGCAGTTTTAGATGGTAAAGCTGACTTAGCGTCTATTGGTCGTCCGCTAACTGATGCGGAAAAAGCGAAGGGTTTAGTTGCTGTACCTGTGGCACGTAATAAAATAGCCACATTTGTCAGTAAAGATAATCCACTGAAAGCGAGTATTACAATTAACCAGTTTGCTCAAATTTTTCGCTCGAAAGCAACTGACTTGTCGCAACTCAAAGTAGGTAAAGGAAAAATTCGCTTAGTTGACCGTCCGGAAACTAGCGATACTCGAAAAGCATTTCAAAATTATCCAGTATTTAAGAACGCACCGCTTAAAGCTGGCGCCAATGCGGTAACAGTAAAAGAAGATAGTACTGCTGCTGTAATTAAAGCATTGGGTAAAGATGGTATTGGTTATGCAATTGCCGACCAAGTTGTGAAAAATTCCAACGTGCGAATCGTGCCAATGCACAATGTTTTACCAACTGACCCACGCTATCCTTTCTCACAACCTTTAGCATATGTATACAAAGGCGAAAAACCAACGAGCGCAGTACAAGCGTTTTTAGGTTTCGCAACAGCAAGTCAAAATCAAAAAGTTGTCGAACAAGCGAGAGCAGCTACCGCAGTTGCTCCCCAAAATGCACCAGCACCAAAAGAGACTGCAGCAACTCCCAACAAAGCAAATACAAATAAACAAAATACGACTGTTGTAAATGCACCCGGCGCGGTTACAGAACCAACACCTGTATCATCAGATAAAGATTTCCTTTGGTTATTACCACTAATAGGAATACTTGGAGGTGGACTTTGGTGGTTAACGAGAAAACCTGATAGTACACCTATAAATACTGTTGCACCTGTTCCACCTGTTACGCCTGTTACACCCGTGGCACCTGTTACACCTGTGGCGAAACTAGGTGAAAGTCGGATGATTCTAACACCGCGTAATACTCAAAGTGCATATGCATATTGGGAAATTCCTCATGATGTTCAAGAAGATTTGCGACGACAAGGTAGACGTGGTTTAAAACTGCGTTTGTATGATGTTACTAATACCGATACTGATTTACACCCTGCCACACTCGTCCACGAATTGAATTGTATAGAACGCGAACCAGATTTACACGTTCCCATTCCAGCAGTAAACCGTGACTATTATGCTGAAATTGGTTATCCCACAAGTGATGATGGCTGGTATAAAGTTGCCAGTTCTCCACAAGTTCGTGTCGCAGCAGATATGGAAACTCCAGTAGCGCCAACAGCCGAACAGTTACAAGCAGCATCGCTATGGGGTAATGATAATCAAAATGATAGTGTACCAGAAAAAGCTGGTAATGCCGTAATGGGTTTAGCTGGCGCCGCAGCTTCAGGAGTGGGACTATTAAGTCTACTCAATATAAATCGTCAGTCGCAAACCGAAATTCAACAGCCAAGTAATGCTGCAAGTGCTGTAGATATTCTAGATACAGTGAATACTGTAGAGGATACAAATTCCATAATAAATTCCACAAATGTCGATAACGGTCAAGTAATTCTTGTACAGCGCACCAAAGACGAAGCTTATGCTTACTGGGAAATACCAGCAGAACGCAAAGCAGATTTTATCAAACTTGGTGGACGTAAACTTGGGCTTCGCCTTTACGATGTTACAGAGGTACTAAATTATACAGATGTAGCCGATATTAATTTAAATGGAATTGAGCCAGTAACGCAGTATGAATGTAGTCCAAACAACGATTTGCACATTCATATTCCACAAACCAACCGTGATTATGTCGCACAGCTTGGTTATATTCGAGACGATGGTAGCTGGCTAAAAGTTAAAACATCGGAGCCTGTAAGAATATCATCTTTGCCGCCAGTTTTCGAGCCGAATGCTGATGATACAAGTGATACAAACGAAGGCGCCGTTGTTGAAACATCACGGAGAGCAAACACAGTAGAAAATGGCACTAATATAATTAGTACAACTTCCATCACCCCTGATAAATCATATACAGGAAACATTGTAGAAAACCCAACTAATGGAACTAATGGGGCTAATGGTACTAAGACTACTGTTAGTTGGTTCGATAGAGCAGCACAAATAGGTAGTGCTGTTGCAGGTGTGGGTGCAGTTGCCGTAGGAAGCGTCACTAAAGCTTTCGACACCAACGGGAACAAAGAAACCAAAGATGAAAAAGATACCAACACCACTAAAGAAACTACAGACACCAACGAAACTTCATACACGTTTGGTAATGGTAACAGGTGCCTAACATTAGCAGCCAAAACATGTCAAATAATACTTGTGCCACGATCTGCTCAAGATGCTTATGCATATTGGGAAATCTCACCCGATTACAAACAAGCTGCACGTGACCAAGGTGGACGTAGATTTATGCTACGAGTCCACGACTCTACAAACTTAGATATCGACTATCAACAACCGCACGCAACCCAGGAATACGCTTGCGACGAAAACGATTTTGATAAACACGTTAACATTCCTGTTAGTAACCGTGACTATATTGCTGAAGTAGGCTACTATACCCCAGAAAACCGTTGGATACGTATTATCCGGTCTTTCCACGTTCGCGTGCCAGCAAATTAAGTAGTTTTAATCAGGAGATAACCTATGAGTATGTTCTTTGATGTTTTGAGTGCAATTAACAATCCAGACTCCTCAGCAAATGTTCCACAACTTGCTTCAATAATGAACTCAGTTCAAAGTTTGACAACCAACCGTGGAATGCTGCCGAACCAAGTGCAAAGCATGGTATCAATAGTTGGTAACATGATTCGTCCGGTTCTCAAACAGCAGCAAACAACAATTGGTACTGGTCGTTTAGAAAATTTAATTAGTCAAGTAGTTGCCAGTGGCGCCTCTGGTAGTTCATTAACTTCGCTACTCTCACCGCAGTTAATGCAGCAAATTAGCGAAACGGTTACAAAACAAACTGGCATGAGTCCCAACCTTGTACAGTCAGCCTTACCAACCGTAGTCTCTGCCGTACTAGGAATGCTGCAAATGGGCGCCCCACAAACAGGCGCCTGGGGTAACTCAAACCCCCTACTAAACTCATTCTTGGACAGCGACAAAGATGGCGACACCGATTTGGGTGATGTTATGAAATTCGCCAATCGTTTCCTTAATCCAAACGCGGCCTAAATGTACGGGCGGGTTTACAATATCCTGCTTGGGAATCAAATATTTTGGTTAACCCGCCCCTACAATTTTTTTTCTTAAACCCCTTGTAATTTCTATCCACTGTGCTAATATAAATTGTCGTAGATGACTTGGGTCGATGTCCGAGTGGTTAATGGAGACGGACTGTAAATCCGTTGCGAAAGCTACGCTGGTTCAAATCCAGCTCGGCCCATATTCTACGAGGTAGAGACCGAATTAATTCGGTTTCTACAACATCACGTGTTTAGAAGATATACGCCCATGTAGCTCAGTGGTAGAGCACACCCTTGGTAAGGGTGAGGTCACGAGTTCAATCCCCGTCATGGGCTTAGTAAATAAGGTTCCCTATATATTTCAGGGAACCTTGTTTTATTAGTATTTTTAACCTTATTGGCTATGAGCATAAGGAATAATAATATCAGGATAACCAGGATACACAACAATAAATCGTTCGATACCAATATCCAAGTTTGACAGTGCCGAAGCTTCCTTGAATATGGCTCTTCTTGTATCTGGGTTGACACAACGCATGTACAAAGTGTTATACTTTGGGTCAAATTTAAGTTGACAAATTCCCCACCACGGAAATTTGTAAGTAAGGAATTGAGAAATTATTAACAACGGACTCATTACCTCAGCATCTCCTAGCTGACCTCAAGTATTAGCGTTCCAATATTTGCTTTTAGGATTCAGAATAAACACTTAACAATATGTTACATCATTTTTCCAAATCTTTGTTGCATAATAGCTGACGCTTGCATCTAGAGTTGTGTTTTTTGAAATTCAGAGACTTTATATGCTTGTCTCCGATATTATTAAGTAATTTATACTTACAATCAGAATCGCATTAAATCCGCAATTCATACTTTAGTTTTAAGATTTTTTTTAGATATTGACATCTACCATAAGTAGTTAGAGATAGTACAGTTGATGCTCCGACTAATTATACAGTTAGATGTATGTGTAATTTGTAAAGTCGTGCCAACCATATTTTTAGAGAAATTACTTAAAATTCACATTGATGTCATAACTACTTCATATAAAATTTAGTATAATTATAGTAATGCAAACATTGAGTTTGCTCCTCACACCACACCATAGCTTCCTTGTCTTTAGATGAGGGAGCTTTTTATTTGACCGACAGGCGCGTGCATAATACTATATGGCAGTTGTGCATCTGTCCATCGATATAAGTGGTTGGAGAACGGTAATTGTGCAGTTCTCGCGCTTCGGTGAAGACGAGCATTAGGGACATTTGAAGAAACTGCCCGTATGAATATATCAGAAGGTATTAGATAGCGTAGCTTGGATATATAAGAATAAAAAATTAGTGAGTGAGAAACAGCGCTATGGTATCAATGTTGCAGTCGAAGCCCTCTCAAACAAGCGAATATCAACAAACTTTACCTGAATTAACAGAAGCGACCATTAAGCGTGCAGGTGAGGGAGTAGTGTATGCGCGTTGTGCAAAAAGCAACAAGATGATAGAACAAGCGCTGTCATCACAGGAAAATGCGATCTTCACAGGTCGGGAAAATCGTATCAGTGGAAAAATTCGCCGTGCAGTGTTACGTGCGTTAATCCATACATTATTTAAGGTCAAAGTTGAAAACCCCGAAAGAATACTTAATGTACCAGTACTGTTTGCAGCTAATCACCTCAACCACATCGACCCGTTTCTGTTGCTATCGGAATTACCAGCAAAGCCGTACTTTCATATATTAGGTGACGCGCGCACACTATATAACAGTGTATGGAAAAGATTATTACTGCACTTTGCCAAGGGAGTAATTCCACTAGATAGATTATGGAAAGAAGAAATAGCAGTAGTAGAAGCAGCAAAAAACGGACGTGAAGACTTAGCTGCTTTAGCTGCGGACATTGAAAAATACGTTCCCAAAGGGAACTCTATCGAGTCAATGCGAAGACTAGACCGTATTGTTTGCGGTATTTTTGCACGTAATGAAAGTATCATGCTATTTCCTGAAGGTAAACTAGGCGCCTGTGAAGGTCAATTATTACCCCTAAAAAGAGGCGCCGTAATTTATGCACTACGTTCAGGTGTACCAATTGTACCCATAGCATTGATAGGAACAAAAGACCTATTTTTTCGCAAACAGTTAACAATCAAAATTGGCGAACCAATAATATTACCTCAATGTACCCGTCCCAAATCACAGCAAATACAAGCAGTCATCGACGAATTACAAAACAACATGCAAAGCTTACTACCTAAAAATTACCAAGAACCTTCATGCGCCAAACTTGGACGCAACTTCCTAAATCATTTATTCTGGTAAAACCAACCCAAGAAACCAGGTTTCTTTAAGAAACCCGGTTTCTAAATTTAATTAAGGATTACAATACATACATTGACCTGGGTCAGCAAACTCGGCGCCATCCGGATACAACTTATCTTCTTTATAACCGCACTTCTTACATTGGTAAATAGCAGATTTAGTTAAAAGTGTTGGTGCATAGCATAATTCACAAGGTAAACCCTGAATTCGTTGAGTAATTTCAAAACCAGGCGCCGAACATTGAGGACAGCAGCTATTTATTTTACTAATTAAATTACGAGTAGCTTTTTCAATATTTTTCATGCGCGTCGGGTTGTACATTGCGCGCATATCGGTTTCAATATGTGCTTTCCCGGTTTTAGAATGATTTAATACAAAGTTTACAGCTTCGGTCAGCTTATCTAACGTGTGAATACCCTTAAATACTTCGCTACTATTCTTAGGATTTTTATCAAACATCACAATTAAGCCATGTTCAGGAAAACCGACCTTATTGGCAAATTCAAAAGCTTCATCAACACTACTAATAATTTTATAGCTATGATTAGTATTGATTGAAAACTCTTCGCCAATAATTTCTAAATCATGAGTTTTATCAAGAAAAATAACTATTTCGCGATTACTAGAAATATAAGGTAAGCTAGGATGCGGTGCAAAACTTCCTTCACTTGCTACAGCTATTGTTTCACCTGTAATTTCTAATACTTTCTCAGCTTTAATACGTGCAGCTTCTATTTGCGTGCCTGGACGTTTAACCTCGCGAGTGAAAGTACCGAATGTATCGGTATTAAAATTAGCTGGCACTATGACTTTTAAGCCTAATTCCTCTAAAATAGGTGCCATGACTTGCTCTTTTTGGTGCATGGTTGCTAGTACAGCTACGCGGTTGGTAAATAATGGTAAATGTGACATTTGAGATTGTTTTTATACGAACCGCAAAGAGCGCAAAGGTAAGAAGTTTTCTACCCTTCGGGAAATACGAGCGGATAATGTGACCTTTGTGCCTTTGTGGTTATTTTATTCTAAATATTTTATGCATTAGCAGATAAAAATGGAATTTTATCAGCAACGACATCATCAACAATAATACCTTGCTGCTTTGCCCAATATTGACTTAAAAAGTGGATTTGTCGTAAACCTACAACTAAATTTAAGCCTGGTATAAATATCCACCAAACCACTAACGGTTCTTTCATGCCAGCTTCGCGGTATAACTCATTTACATCCCGGTACAAACGAAACTGCACAATATATATCCAAGCAATACCCAGAAAAGAAAACCAACCAAACCATCCTGGTACATCTGGGTCAAATATACGTAGCAATTGCGGCACCGCTACACCTAAAACAAACGGCGCCATACAAAGCGTACCCGACCAGCCGCTACCTTTATAATTACGCAGTTCTTCTTGAATAATCCATTTGTACCAACCGTAGTACAACATCAACGTAACTACAGATAATGATATTACTTTCCACAAAGGACGAGGTGTCCCTAAAGGCTTGTCGGACATACTTACGCCAGAGATGTCAAAATTAAGGTTTACATTTCTTAATGTATGACATCTCAAGCATATTTGCTTAGGCTTGTTCTTGGAGTTGTTGGGTACTAGCGACTTGAGCTAATTCTTTTTCTTTATCAAGGCGCCGTTTACGAGCGTAAAGTTGGATAGTAACAGCCATGAGGACAACTAATCCAAAAATTACCCAGACGGTTGTATCTGTAGGTAGGCTGTTTTTGAACACTGCGAGTAATACAATAGCAACTAGTAAAAGCGTAGGCGCCTCATTTAATGCACGCATTTGTTTACTCGTCCACTTACAAGTACCTGCTTCGAGTTGCTTCATTAAGCGTTTGCAGTAATGGTGATAGCCTAATAACAAAACAACAAAACCAAGTTTGACGTGTAACCAAGTTTGGTGTAACCAGTCAGGTTGAGAAACGAGTAACCCAACTGCACAAGCGACGGTCACCAACATTCCAGGAGTCGTAATGATATTGTAGAGACGCTTCTCCATGATTTGATACTGTTTTTGTAGTATCGTTTTTGCTGGTTCTGGTTCTTGTTCAGCCTCAATATGGTATATGAACAAACGAACTAAGTAAAATAACCCAGCGAACCAAACGACGACACCAATAATGTGAAATGCTTTAAACCAGGAATAAGCCATTGAATCGTAACCTGCCTTTGTTAATTCGCTCGTACATGAGCCGCATTATTCTATAAATAACAGGTTACACAAAAACCTCCCCCACAATCATTGCTTTTTAAATTCATTACCAATAAATCCACCATACTCCATCTACGCAAACCCCATGACCTTGAAGGGTCACTCGCGCGTCGCTTTGTTGTACAGTGCTAGTTGGTGCGATTTGGTGCATTGTATGTCCAGAATGCATAACCATTTCTCCAACTTTGTAAGGATGATAGTTTTGACTACGAAATCGAGGAATTAAATCCCAATCGAGTTGGTTATGTCGTCGAATATCTAAGTACTCTATATAATTAATATCGCAAAGATTTAAACCTCCACCGCTAGCTGGTAGCTGAATTGGTAGGGTCAAAGATAAACTTTGACTAAAGTCGATATTTTCTGATTTATTCCAAGTTAAATATTGATACTGTAAATCAAAGTGCATCGAAGCTACAGGTAAGGTGGGAATAGCAGTAGATAACCAAATATGGAATCCTGGATATGCTGCATCTTCTCGATATTTAACTTCGGCGCCGAGTATTATTTCAAGATATTCTTGAACTAAATTATAGAGCCAACCGAAATGTTGACGCAAGATAAGATTATAACGGCTAGCTTTTTGGAAATAAGTATCTTGAGTATCTTTATACTCACCACAGTCTAAATAGCTAGCAGCACCCAAAGTAGCAAATATATTATCGCTACTACCGCGCACGAGCCAATGCTCTCGTAGAGATTTAATGTCTGAATATATACTATCACACTGTTGTGCGGTAATTAATTGGTTTGGATTTGATAGGGGAGTTGTTGGTATTAATTTAGTTTTTGGAGTGAGGTAATCTATAATTAAATCAGTAATTTGACCTTCACAACGGCGGTCATAACCATCATAACCTGGCATGGGGTTAGCTTCTAAACACCAATATTCACCTTCGGGGGTAAGTTTAAAATCCCAACCAGCAAAAACCAAGCCAAAAGCTTTTGTTGCTTTAATAATTTTTCTTGCTAAATCTGAAGGAATTTCATGATTAGGAAAATGTTCGGCTAATTGGTAATCGAGTCTATAATCAACGGTAGGACATTGAATGAGTTCTGCTTGATAATTATCGCCCACTACATGAACTCGCACATCCGAACCTAGGATGAATTTTTGTAGGTGAACGGGCCCTTGACTAGGATGGAAGTTGCTAAATTCCTCTACTTTGACAATGCGACTATTTGCACGTATTCCAGAAATTGGTTTGACTATTGCTTGTTGCGAACTTACAAATTCTGCTAATTTTATTGCATTAGAGCTAGTTATACTCGGAGCTACTTTAAGTCCGTAATATTGTAATGATAATTCATGTAGAGGCTTACTGCTATTATCACCGCGACAGTTAGGACGATTAATAACTTTTCCAGGAATTTGTTCTAACCAAGCTGTTAGAGCTACAACTAAACCCTGCCATCGTTGGGCAAGCACTATATCTGACTGTACAGAAGCAAGGTTGATGATTCGACAATAATATCCTGCATTTGGGTCAAGGTGGTAGGTAGTGGCGCCGCTTCTAATCCAACTATTACCATCTACAGGCAATTGTATCGACCAATCCCCCTCATTAATCACTTCGCGTAAGTTAATTACTTCTAGCTCAAGTCCTTTACTAGCAGCTAGTTTAACGAAATAACAAAAAGTGCGGTCACTATCTAGACCAATTACATAGATTTTTGGCATAGTACCTCGTATAAGCTATCTGCAAGTTCTGACCAAACTAATTCAACTTGTTCCAAAGTGGGGAAACTTTCCACCCGTGCGATGGCTGCTTTTTGTAAATTTGGCTCAATACTCCAAATCACCACACCAAAATTTAAATCTAACTTTCGCAATAGACTAATACTGCGGTCTTCTAAATGTAAATGTTCTAAAGGTACTTGAGTCGAACGCCAAGCTTTGTTTGCCAAGACAACAACAACCTCATAGTCGGCGCCTGATAAAGTTGAACGATAACGATAGGGGCCACTTCCCGACAGAACTTCACCAGCTACAGCACTTTCATAAGTTCCTAAATCTTGAACGTACCATTGTTGTTCGGGTACAGATGAAAAAGACTGTTTTTGATGACAAGTAAATATTTCTTGGGTATCGGGAATTAAATTTGCACGAACTTGAGTCAACACACTAGAACTTGCAATTTGTCCCCACATATTGCGAGGTGTAGGACGATTTAACATCGGCGCCTGACTAGCAGTTGCTACAGCCCAGAGAGTTGATAGAGCTTCCTCGTACTGAAAAGTATCATCAAAATTTTTCCGCATTAAAGGCGGGGAAACAGTACGAATAATCATCGGTAAATCGGGACTAACGCTGACTTTTCCGTTGATTATTTCTAATGTGAATAATTGAGATGCTGATAAAACATCTAAAATCGCTACATTTTTATTCAAAGCAGTAAAATAATCAACGATAGATTGCGCTAATTTATCTTCCGCTTCACCAACAATTAATAAGTCCATTTCCTGCCTCTTTAATATAATATTCCCCATGTCATGCTGAACGCAGTGAAGCATCTCTATATATTCTCAATTTATTAAAATCCCCCCAACCCCCTTAATAAGGGGGGCTAAAATTCTTATAAATTCCCCCGCACGGGAGATTTAGGGGGATTGATTTTAGATAAACACCTTAACCGAGTAGTATTGCAATTGGTATCTGATTTAACTTTTAAAGCATTTTCTTAGAAAATTAGTTGTTTGCTCTTTAAAAGTTGACCAGGAAGTTGATTGCGAATATTTCCTCTAATAACTGGATTAATCCTTTCATCTCCAGGTCTGTAAATACCTCCACAGTTACCGCTTTCACAAGATTCTTTACCATCTTTTGATTCTTTTTTCTTGTCATCGCTGGCTTCTTTACCAGTACCACCATCCTGTCCATTAATTTTGATAGGATTAACTTTCTGTAGTCCTCCTAATGAGTCATAACGCTGATTTATATCTATAAATGGAGCATTATGCCTCATTACTTGACTAGGAACTTCTGCTTTTGCAGGGTGTACATTAGCCACTAAAACAGCAGGAATAGTTAAACCCAAAAGGAAAAGAAATTGACCTTTAAAGTGAGACAGTTGAATTTTCATGATATTTAAGGTTTGTTGATGTTGATAATAAAGGTTTTGAGCCATACCTTGGCGCCAACCTTCATTGCTTTCTAAACCTTGATATGTATGGTGAGGATGCTTTATGCAAATTAGAAACCGGGTTTCCGAAGAAACCCGGTTTCTTTGGGTCTTAATAATGTTTAATTGCGTACTCTTCAACTTTCGCTGGAATATCCTTCCAGTTACTTAACCCTAATTTAAACACTAGAGCGCGAACTTGTTGCCGTAGCTGTAGTTCTGTAGGTGGAGAGGGCTGAGGTAAGATTTTTGGTGACACCGATATAATCTACAATTAAACCAAATTCTTTGTGTACACCATAAACGCGGTTAGTACGCGCGATTGCTTGTAGTAAGTTATGCTCTTTTAAAGGGTTGTCGAGATACATGACGCTTTCTCTAGGTGCATCAAACCCTGTAAGTAGTTTATTGCAGACGATGAGAAAATGTACAGAAGGCGCCTCACCGTTTAGAACTTTGGCTTCATATTCTGCATCATCTCCGGTAAACTTTCTAATTGCAGCAGTTTCTTCATTCTTATCAAGAGCATATTTTATCAAGACTTAGCGAAGCTTATCTATATATATATCTTCGCTAGGTTTATCATCTTCTTGGTTAGATGAGTAAACTGGGATACTCATTGCATCCGCCCATGCTGTAGCTGTTTCTTTATCAAAATCTTGTTTTTGCAGGCTTTTGGTAATAATCTTATTTAATTCACGCTTATATAAAATAATAGCTTCTCTATCGATAGCAACGATTTGTGCTTTAAACCCTTGCGGCAACCCATGAGCAGAGAAATGCGCCCAAATATCGTATGCTAAGAGTTCGATACGTTCGCGGTGTTTGACTAAATGATCGACTTTAACACCACGCGCTTTGATTTTGTTAACTACCTCTTCTGGTTCATGAGCAAACCAGTTATCAAATAGAATATCAAGTTTCTTCTCATCGATTTGCCATTCAGCTTTACGACTGGTATAACGAATGGGAACAGTGGCGCCATCGGTAACGGCATCATCTATACTATAACGGTCAAGATATCCTTCATTGGGAAGACTAAAGTTTTCGTAAGTGTCTTTATCAGTGGTTTGAATAGGTGTACCAGTAAAGCCAATAAAACAAGCATTTGGTAAAGTCTTTTCTAAATAGGCGCCTAAATCTTTTTCTTGAGTACGGTGACACTCATCTACTAAAATAATCCAATTATGGCTATTCGCTGCTTGTGTGGCTGAACCATCAAATTTAAATATAGTCGAAAGCAAAGTTAAGCCAACAGGGTTACTATGTATAGCTTCTTGTAATGCATACCCAGAATTTATATTAGTAAGGTTAGGCAGTCCACAAGCAAGGAAAGTTTTACTAATTTGCTCATCCAAGTCAACGCGGTCAGTAAGAATTAAGATATTAGGATTTTCTAATGTAGGAGAATTTATAGTGCGATGCGTTTTCAGTTTGAGAGTAGCAAACACCATCGTCAAACTTTTACCCGAACCTTGAGTATGCCAAATCAAACCTTTACGATATTTACGTCCTGTAGAGTTTGGTTGGAGAGGCGCCAGTACTCGGTTTACAATCTTGTTAACAGCGCGAAACTGCTGGTAACGACATATCTTTTTAGTAACCTTCTGCTCTCGCTTCTCAAAAATAATAAAGTGCGCCAAAATATCTAAAAGTCGGGAAGGTTCTAATAAGCACCAAAGCTGTTTTTCTAACTCATTGTTAAAACTTATACCTTCTGGCTCATTCTTCCAACTTCCCCAATACGTAGAAGAGGCACCAGTTGCACCATAAAGAACATTGGCGCCGTCAGTAATGATATTAAAAGCATTGGAATAGAACAACCGAGGAATATCACGTTCATACTGTTTAATTTGTTCAAAAGCTTCCCCCGTCTTATCTTTGGCTGTAAATGGTTTCTTAGCTTCAATAACAACAATAGGAAACCATTAATGAAAATAACTATATCGGGTCTGCGCGCGTTTTGGGATTTGACGTAAAACTGGTTAGTAACAGTGAAAGTGTTATTTTCAGGGTTTAGAAAATCAACAAGACGAATAGTTTTCTTTGTACTCTCACCAGGGACATTACGACTATAGTTACCACGCAGTAAATTTGTCCACTGCTCATTATCAGTAACTCGCAGCATATCTTGGTAAGTAGCGCGCGCAGCTTCTTCGGGTATTTCGTTAATGCGTTGAATAGATGTAATAAAAATATCGCGGAGAATAACTTCGTTAAGAGTATCGCGCGCTACTTGGTTTTGTTGCGGAGGTAGGTAAGTGTAACCAAAAGATGTGAGGGTGCCGATACAGGGCTTCTCTACCAAGGTATATTCGTTCGCATAGGTCATGGAGACTGTGGTATTTTTTGCAACATATGATGATGTAGCAATTGTAGCACGGGCGCCTCGCCTGTGCAGTAATTTTTTCTACCACGCAAACACAGAGAAAATCATCTAGCCCAAGAAACCCGGTTTCTTATTTACTGAACATTAAGATTATCAGTGTAAACGACAGAAACCGGGTTTCTCACTAAGTACGATAACTTATAGGCGCCGTCTTTGAGTGCCTTCAACTCTAAAAGTCGAACGCTTCGGGACTTATGTGTACACCAGAAGGGGGATTAACAAATCCCTAAAGCAACAAGTTACAATAATTATCGATACTTCTCTTTTAATCAGGATAAATTAGAAATGCCTTTTAGCAGTTATAAAAGTATCAGCGCTGTCGCTAAAGAATTTATAATCAAATATGTCAAAGAAGACTTTATTATTGAAACAGAGTTTACAATCAGCCAAACCTTCAGAGACGAGCTAGAATTGACATTTAATGAAAGCGTATTTGATAATTCCGAAATAGCGATTTGTGAGAATATAATTTACCCAGTACTAAGAGAGGTATGGAAACAGTACCGCAGTAAATTCTTATTATGGAGTCACCAAACATTAGTGTATGACGAAAAACTGTGTGGTGTCCCAGATTATATATTGGCAAAACGCTCACCCCTTGGAACAGTAGTTTTTGACAAACCATATATTGTCCTTGTTGAAGCCAAGAAAGAAAGTGACTTCACAGAAGGTTGGGGTCAATGTTTAGCAGAAATGATAGCAGCACAAAGACTAAATACTGAACCAGACGTAATTCCAAATATATTTGGTATCGTTTCCAATGGCGCCATCTGGCAATTTGGCAAACTAAACTCAAATCTTTTTACCCAAAATAAAACTTTTTACACAATTCAAGAATTAGAGCGCTTGTTTGCTGCCGTTAATTACATTTTCAAAGAATGCGAATCACAGTTAAATAATATTGCTGAGTAAGCTGCTGTATATAGGACGGGCAGGGATGCCTGTTCCACTCATTAGTTTAAACTTATTGAGTCCTGATACTTGGGGTGAGTCTCTATTATTGTGAAGATTGTTCTTGTTTATTGATTTGCTCTATCAGTAGCTGTTCACGTTGTTCTAGATATTCAAGGTCTTTTAGCAGCTTTTGTTTATTGGCACGAACTTGAGCAAGATGATGATGGTAATAGTTTTTATCGAGAAATTTTTTAACATGAAGTTCTTGCTCGGACTCTGACATAATACCCGCAAAGGCGTATTTATCAAGTTCGTCGCGTTTTGCCCAGCGCTCTAGTTGTTCGGGTGTAGGTTGATAAATTTCTGATGACATTTTTAATTCCCTTTTTTAATTCCTTCATCTATTGGATATGGTAGAGGTTTACCACGCCCTTTAAACTGGGCACGCATAGTTACCCGCTCTGAACGCTTTGGCGGGATAGGATTATACGCCTCTACAATATTCTCAGTTTCTTTAAGATGGATTTTGTCTAGTTTCATAAACAAAAACTTAAATAATCAATATCTATTTGTAACAAATAACTTATCCGTTACATCCGTTGTATACGTTGCCAGTTTATTCATTTGCAGTGAGAAACCTGGTTTCTTTTGGTAATGGTGAAGATTGTAATGTTCAGTGAAAAAGAAACCAGGTTTCTTGGGCTAAAGTTGTTTTTTAATCTCAGCAGCTAGGTCATTAATAGCGATATCTACCTGCTCGCGCGTCTTCAAATTCTTCAAAGCTGCTTTTTGCTGTTGCGCTTCTTCAGAACCAATAATCACACAAAATTGAATTCCCTGTTTTTCTGCCAACTGAAATTGTTTACCTAGCTTTTGCTGGTCAAAACTTGTAATAACATTCAGTCCCGCTTTACGCAATTTCTGCGACACATCTAAATATACAGGCATTAAATCATCCTGCATATTAACTACCATAACTTGGGCAGGTGTTGCAGGTAGTGGTGAAAGAATACCAGCTTTGAGTAAACGACTTATTAAACGAGTTAAACCAATGGAAATACCAACACCGGGCATTTTCTCACCTAAAAATACCCCTACTAATTCTTCGTATCTACCACCAGAACAAATACTGCCTAGCGCTTCATGTCCAATTAAAGTAGTTTCATAAACTGTTCCTGTATAGTAATCTAATCCCCGTGCGATTGATAAATCTATACAATACCTGTTTTCTGCGACGTCTAAATTACGAACTCCTGTAATAACTGTTTCAAGTTCGGTTACACCTAATTTAAATTGTTCTGCTTCTGGCATTGACTCACTTAGATGCTTTAATTTATCGAGCATCTCTGTGACAGAACCTTTAATTTTAATAAATTCTATAATTTTATCGACGCCTTCGGTGGCAATACCTTCTTTATCTAATTCTTGCTTGACTTTTGCTTCGCCTATTTTCTCTAAGTTGTCAATTATACCGATGCAAGCTTTTATTTTACTTGCTTCGACTCCTACCGATTGGAAAAACCCTGTGAGTATTTTACGATTATTGATACGTATGAGAAAATCACCAATGTTAATTGCCTCAAATATCTCTGTAATAATTGCTGGCATTTGGGCATCATACAATAAACTTAATTCCCGGCGCCCGACCACATCGATATCGCATTGACGAAATGAGCGAAAGCGTCCATCTTTGGCACGTTCACCGCGAAATACTAAGTCCATTTGATAGCGTGCGAAGGGAAATGTTAAGTCGTTGAGGTGACGCGCTATGTATGCAGCTAAGGGTACTGTTTGGTCAAATTTTAATGCGCGCGCTTCTGTTCCTGTTTCGCTGCCTTTTTCGGCTTTGTCTTTTTCTTCTTGACGGTTGGGAGGTAAGATTGGGGAGATTCCGTAGATGATGTTGTCGCCTTGGTTGCCTTTGGCTTGTAGTACTTCTAGGCGTTCTACGGCTGGTGTTTCTATTGGTGTGAACCCGTAGCTTTCGTATACTCGACGTATTGTGTCTAGTAGGTGTACTTCTAGGCGTTTTTCTGTGGGGAGGAATTCGGGGAAGCCGCTTGGTGTGGTAAAGTTTACTTTTTCTTGTTTGGACATGGTGAGTAATTCTATATAAATTTATGTTGGGTTGCGCGCTGTGCGCTCCACCCAACCTACGGTGAGTTGAACCACCAGGGGTTGTGGATGGGTTTGGTTTTAATGAATAGGTTTTTTTTACATAGGAATCTGGTTAAGCCGGCGGCGCCGAAACGTCTTTCTCCTATTCCTGAAAATTTAAATGCATTTGTTTCTCCTTCGGGGATGGCTATGGCTAGGCTGGCATCGTTTATACTGACTGTGCTGGTGTGTATATGCTGTGCTACTGAGGAAGCTTCGTGTTCTTCTGAAGCAAATACTGCGGCGCCGTTACCATATATTGAGTCGTTTGCTAAGTTTATCGCTTCTTCTACAGTTTTAAATGCCATCACGGGCATGATTGGCCCAAAGGTTTCTTCGGTCATTACTTTCATTGTGTGGTCAACTTCCGTTAATACTGTCGGACGACACCACCAACCACCATTAATGTTTTCTATTCCACCACAATGAATTACTGCTCCCGCAACTTTTGCATCTTGTAAATGTTCGGAGATAATTATAGCTTGTTTGGCGGCGATGATTGGCCCAAGTTCGCCACTTTCAATGGTTGGGTGTGCAAATTGCAGTTGATGCGCTTTGGTTATGAGTTGATGGTAAAATTTCTCGAAGATTGAGGAAGCTACATAAATTCGTTCTATTGAGTTACATGATTGTCCACTGTTGACCACTGCTCCCCATAATATCGCTGATGTTGCTAAGTCTAAGTCGGCAGATTCTAAAACTATTGCTGGATCTTTGCCACCTAATTCTAAATAAGCTGGAATAAATTGCTCTGCTGCTTTTTCAAATACGCTTCGCCCTGTTTCTATATTTCCTGTGAAGCATACCACATCGACGCATTCGAGTAAAAAAGCTCCTGTTTCTTCACCACCTTCCACAAAACTAAGAACATCGCGTAGTTGAGGAATATTATTGAGTGTAGCTTGTATAGGCGCCATAAATCTGGGTGCGATTTCACTGGGTTTTACAATAACCGCACATCCAGCAAGCAATGCGGGAATAGTATCAACTGTAGACAACAGTAATGGAAAACTCCACGGACTAATTACTCCTACTAAAGGATATGGTTCTGCTGTTTGCTGTAAGTTAATGTAGCTAACCGAAGTATCATACTCGTTCACGCGCAATAATCTAGGCGCCTTCATACACCAACGGTCGATGCTAGCAATTAACCAGTCAACCTCAAACACTGACATAGATAATCGTCCAGTATCTACAATTAAAGCATCGATTAACTTCTCACGTGCTTTGATAATATATTGCTTCCAGCTTTGTAACGCTTCTATTCGTCCTTCTATACCTAGAGCTAACCAACGCGCTTGTGCCCTCCGCATTCGTTGACATTGTTGTGCCAAAAGTTTTTGCGGAGGCGGTATTATTATGTAATCAAATTTCCCTGTCCTGGGGTTACGAACTTCAATTGATTTTTCCATTAAAGACAAGAAACCGGGTTTTTCAGCAAAATAAATCGTTGTTTTTATTACAGGCTATCAACCAAGAAACCCGGTTTCTAAAACCTGCAATTGCTTTAAAACTGCTTGTGCATGGTCTTTGGTTTTAACTTTTGTCCAAGTATAAGCAATTTTCTGGTCGGGAGATATTATGAACGTAGACCGCTCGATACCCATATATTCTTTACCCATAAACTTTTTAAGGCGCCATACACCAAAAGCATCAGCAACTTGATGTTCTGGGTCGCTTAGTAGAGTAATGGTTAAATTATGTTTATCGATGAACTTACAGTGTGACTTTTGTGAGTCGGTACTAACACCTATTATCGTTGCTCCCAACTTACTAAAGTCGTCAATATAAGCACTAAAATCTTTGGCTTCGGTAGTGCAACCAGGTGTGTCGTCCTTTGGATAAAAGTATATTACCAGCCATTTACCCTCAAAATCACTTAGACTCACTGTTTCGCCATTTTGATTTGGCGCCGAAAATAAGGGTGCTTTTGTACTTGGTTGAACAATATCGGTCATGATTCTGTCGTGTTCCTTGTTAGAATGTTAAGGATTGTAACAGAAACCGTAGAAACCTGGTTTCTTTATGAAAAATTGTAATGAAAACGACGATTTTGGGTAGAAACCAGGTTTCTTTGATTTATTAATTAATGTAAATATCTTTCTTATACGCTTGACGAATGGTTCATGATTTTATTAGTTCTGTTTGTACTTATTTAACTGAATATTGCAGTTTGTAACTATTTTTTGGCGTTTGAAACTATCATCCTATAGACTGATAAAAAATCAAAAAAATTAGGATAAGTAAAAATGTGTTTATCAAGTTTACTTTGCCATGAGTTTGTTGTTGCACTGTCTTTTCTAGCTTGTATCGCAGGATTAGCGCTACTTTGGAACGTGAAGCCAGAAGGGAACGAAGCAGTAGAAACCGAGCGAATCTTATTTAGAATGAGCTTTACTTATTGGCTAGTATACTGCATGGCTTTCGGTATTCAAAAGCTTGTTCTTCCTGACTGGGAAAATGTAGCTACGACACTAAAAATTACAACAGCTTTGTCATATTTCTTAACGTTCTCGTGCATTGTAAGTTTACCACTACACAGATTTGCAGTCCACGAAGAAGTTGAAGAGTAATTAACCGAAACTATTACTTTCTCATTGCTACAGCGATTGCGCTCTCTAACTGTTCTTTTTCCAACTCGGTTAAAATAAATACTTCCTGTACGGTTTTCCCTTGACGGGCAATGGCTTTAAAACCTCCCCGTATCGGCACTGAGATACGTATTTGCAGACTAGGACAGTGACCTTTAGAACGTCCAATGACACCCGGAGTAACGGTAACAATGCCGTCAAGTTTACATAAACGTTCTAATATTGGTATGAGTCCCGGTATATGGGTAGAGTGGTTCCAGACTAGTCTGCCAGGGGAGGGTTTTTCCATTGTTTTATTTAAGCTGCTTCTAAGGGCGCCATTGTTAAACCAGCACGACGTAATTGCTGGTGATATAGTTCTGCTTGTTCTAGGGGACCAGTCCAAACTGTGGCAAGACCTTCGTAATGTACTTGGTTCGTTAAGTCCCAAGCCAAATCACCAGTCATACCAGGAATATATTTCATCAAACATTCAGCCACATGCTGAAAGGTGTTAAAGTCATCGTTTAAAACAATCACTTTATAGTTCGGATAAGGTTTGCTAACGACTTGACTAGACCTTTCAGGAGTTACAGTAGGTGCAGGCGCCATGCCGTAAACCGAGAAGAGTCTTGTAACCATAAGTAAAATTTTGCCTTTTGGTGTTTTCCAAATTTACAACTACAAATAACTAGTTTAGTTCATTCCTGGACTATGAGACGGGCAAGGATGCCTATCCCACAAGAGATTATTTCCAGTCTTGCCAGTTTTGGTTAAATATAGATGTGTCGGGGAAAGCGGTGGGGTTCCCGTTTCGCTTTAACATCTGTTGCAGGTTTAATAATTGTGGTTCTGCTCTTGGTAAGTCATCGACCATTTGATATGGTGCTATTCCATTTTTTAAGGAAAATGCTGCAACTGTACCTGCTGCTGCGCCTGCTGACCATTCAAATGAGTGTACTCTATATGCAGCAGCAGCTATATGGCTTGTAGCAATACTTTTACCACCGACTATTAAGTTATCGATTTTTTGAGGTATCATTGCCCGCAGTGCTATTTGGAACGGATATGCCTGTCCGGCGCCTCGTCTTTCTCCAGGACGTTCGCGGTTGCCCGGTGCTTCTGGTGGACTTTTTTCCATACATGGGTGAAAGTCTATGGCGTAATGTCCTATACCTATAGAGTCAGGGAATACCGTAGAACGAGTTCGTCGCATGGCTTTATTTGGGTCAACTTTTCCAGATAGTACCGATGCTGCTTCTAAACCAGCAAGTGCCGCGCGTAACCTGCGGTACATGTCAGCAGGTAAGGTATTACGATAGTATTCTTCACTATAGTCGCGACGCGATATATCTATTTCCGCAATTGTAAAACCTTCGGGTTGTCCCCAAGAAGGGCGCCCAATAATTCGCCGTCCTTCACGCATGTAAGGATATTTCGATAAACCGTGCGCTGTTCCCATTGGCGCATTAAACCCTGACAAAAAGCGATTATTAGGTACTGGCACTTTGACTCCATCACCAAGTTGAGAGTCAGTAGTACCCGCTACTAACCAGTAATAATAAGAAAAAGCCTTTTCTTCAGCTTTACTCAATGACTCAGTTCGCAGTCCACCCATCCAACCACCTGGGTTAAGCTGTCCAGTTGCTTGTAGCTGTGACTTTGTATAAATTAAATTATCTTGTGCGGTACCTGGACGGTAGTCATTACCCCAAGTCCAGTTTTGCATCGAAATATCGTTGGGTGTTGGAGTTGTAAATTTGACACCACCAAAAGTTTTTTCTTTTCCTTGCCCAGGACTCCAAATACGACGATATGTAAACACCAAGTCAAAATCAGCTAGTCGCTTTAATTCGTAGCTAAAGTATGGTGCATATTGCTCGTAGTAGCTTGGTTTAGTTTGCGGTTGTGCATCTTTAGTTGACTCCATCGCAAACGTATAAGTAAACCCTTGAGTACAGTATTGGTCGTTGGTGGTACTCGAAGACGAAGGTTCTAAATAAGATAGGGGGTCAATACCTAAACGGTAAGGAACATCAGCAAGACCAATTAGTTCTCCAGTTTCGGTGGTGTCTACAACGTACCATTTAGGAGCATTATTCGCTATTTTGGTTTGTTTGGGGTTGAAACGAATAATAGTTTTGGTAAAGTTTGTCGAGTTTTCGTACCTATATGCGTCTTCAATTACTTGCGATAGTCGTAATGTATTTATAGGTGAGGCGCCTTTGATAGGTTGGTGTTGAATAGCATAAACACTATCAATAATTTTGCCATCTGCACTCTTTTCTAACTCTTTAATTACCGTATTCGGAAACCATTCCAGCTTACCTCCACCACGCGATGCGGCATCTTTAAGCATTGCCGTTAAAAGTTCATGTCCGTCTTTGGGTAAAAAACACGAATCACTTACCCAGCAGTCACCAGGGTTAAGGTCTCCTTTGTAACGTTTTTCGATTCGATTACGTAAATCTAAATAACCACGCGAGTAAAATTGTTTAGCTCGTTGCGTAGGACGTTCATCTAACGCTGAGGTACCCTGCGAAGAAATTTGTCCTCCCAACCAGTCGGTAATTTCGGTTAAACATACTGTTTTCCCCAATAGCAACCCCTCATATGCTGTTGCCGCTCCCGAAAGTCCCCCACCAGCTACCAAAATATCACAGTTTACCGTTCTATCTGGGTTGCGAGACGGCACCGCTATACTTGAGAACGGCGCCAGTATATTGGAAACAAGCGTCAAACAAACAAGTGATAACTGCGATACAGTTTTGATACAATTCATATAACCCCTAGTTGTTGCTTCTCACTCACAACAAAGAAGGTAGCATTCAATTAAGGTTCCCTCAACCTAATACAGTAAATATCCTGAGCATTTCATGTAGCACAGGCCGGAAAGCCTGTGTATTGTTATAATTTTGACCACAGAGATACAGAGTACACAGAGAGAAATCCTGTAGAGACGCATAAACTCTTATGAAGTATACATTGTAGAGAGTTATCGGCGCCACACTTTCTATCAAGTAAATGTAGCCATATATATGTTTATATGGGTATAAAACTCACTCGTCACGATAAACTTTTCTACGATGCCCAACTCTTACAACAGTTACTAATAGGACATCATCGAAAATAATAAATCAATTACTTGGGCACTTGGCTACCGTGTAGGGTCAAGCAACTGGCGGCGCCACATGAAGTACTACCCTTAAAAAGCTGTATTAAAGGGGGATTTTTTCCATTTTGCATAAAAGCTGTAATTAAATTTGTATTAGAGTTTAGGGTTATTAGGTTAATCCGGCGCCTATACAGATTAGCATTTTATGTCAATCTATCTTTGGGATGATAATATTACAAATTTGGTATTGCCTATGCAGAAATTAATACTTATTAAGTTCAGTGGTGATTTCGATAGTGGATTTAATGTAAATTTAGAAATTGCCAATGAAGCAGAACGAGCTTATCGCACGGTTACAGCTAAATTACCTGCAAATATGACTCTAAAATCTTTGCTCTTAGATTGGCAAACTATCTATCAGGGTCAGTATAGTGATTTTAGGATTAAAGCGATTAATAGTAGAAGCGTAAATATTGAATCGCTTAATAAAGACTTTAAAACCAAATCACAGAGTTTATTAAAGAATTTTAATTACTGGTTAAATTCAGAAGATTTTAGCCCTATTATTACTTGTCTGAAAGAATTTAATCTGCAAAATCACGATGAAGTTAGAGTTATAATTTGTAGCTCTTGTCATGAACTGCGTCAACTACCTTGGCATTTGTGGGGCGCCATAAATAAGTATACACAAGCAGAAGTGGCTTTGAGTTCGCCAAATGCGAAACGGGGTGAACGACCATTACGAGAAAAAATTAGAATTTTGATTATTCTGGGTGATACTACGGGAATAAATGTTGATGCTGATAAAGCTGAATTGGAAAAATATTGCGGTGAGGCAGAAATTGTTTTACTTAAACAGCCTTCGCGTCACGATTTAATACACCAACTGCAAGATGATATTGGTTGGGATATTCTCTTTTTCTCTGGACATTCGCAGACTCATAACCAGGGAACTATGAGTGGCCGGATTTTTATAAATAGTTACGACAGTTTGACGATGGGAGAACTAAATAATGCTTTACAAGTTGCGATTAAAAAGCGATTACAAATAGCATTTTTTAATTCTTGTGATGGCTTAGGTATTGCTTACGAGTTAGAACAATTACATATTCCCCAAGTAATTGTTATGCGTGAACCCGTTCCTGATAAAGTGGCACAAATTTTTTTAAAATCTTTTTTATTACATTTCACAAGCGGGAAGTCGTTGTATGCTTCTGTAAAAAACGCACGTCAACTATTACGGAAACAAGAGCAAAAATTTCCTTGTGCAAGTTGGCTACCTGTAATTATCCAAAATCAAACAGAAACACCACCAACCTGGCAAAGTTTAGGTATAATTTCGTTTTGCCCTTACCAAGGGTTAGCTGCATTTAGCGAAAAAAATGCTCAATACTTTTTTGGTAGAGAAGAAGCTACATCTGATTTAGTAGCTGCTGTTAATAGTAAACCATTAGTTGCTGTTGTCGGCGCCTCTGGTAGTGGTAAGTCGTCACTAGTATTTGCTGGTTTAATTCCTCAGCTACGCTCTTGTAATGTAAATAACTGGCAAATAATATCGTTCCGTCCTCTCAAAAATCCTTTAAACTCTTTAACGCAGGCATTAGAACATAATAACGCTTCATCTAACCATCGACTTTTACTCGTTATAGACCAATTTGAAGAAATTTTCACTCTCTGCACAGATACATTTGAACGCAAAATCTTTCTAGATACTTTATTAGATGCAATAAATAATTCATCACTTTATACAGTAGTACTGACTCTACGCATAGACTTTTTGAGTAAATTACTTGACTATGAACCATTTGGTAAAGTACTCAAAGAGTATCAGCAAGAACTAGTTGTACGGATGAATACTGAAGAATTAAAGCGCGCTATCACATTACCTGCAACTAAGTTAGGCTTTGAGTTCGAGCCAGGTTTATGCCAAACAATAATTAATCATATTCAAGACGGAGAA
The DNA here is from genome assembly GCF_001904745.1 of Calothrix sp. HK-06. Taxonomy (GTDB): domain Bacteria; phylum Cyanobacteriota; class Cyanobacteriia; order Cyanobacteriales; family Nostocaceae; genus Dulcicalothrix. The sequence continues at coordinate 2,484 of NZ_MRCD01000026.1, read as the reverse complement.
GGGCGCCTACCATTATTAGAGTTTACACTGACTCAACTATGGAAGCAGCAACAATCAGGACGTTTGACGTATCAAGCATATCAAAAAATCGGAGGAGTTGAGCAAGCGCTGGCTAATTATGCTGAAGCTGTTTACACTTGTTTGAACGAGGAACAACAAAAAAAAGCGCAACAGATTTTTATTCAGTTGGTGCAACCTGGAGAAGGAACAGAAGATACCCGCAAGTTAGCAACGCGCGAGGATGTATTAGATGGAAATTGGGATTTGATTATATATTTAGCATCCGAACGTTTGGTTGTAACCAATAGAAATGAGTCAACTTTTGAAGAAACTGTGGAACTTGTGCATGAAGCATTAATTCAACATTGGGGGCGCCTGAGTGGTTGGATGCACGAGAACCGTAAGTTTCGCACTTGGCAAGAAGGCTTAAAACTGGCGTTGCAGCAATGGATAGATAGTAAACAGGATAATGGAGCTTTATTAAGGGGGGCGCCTTTAGCAGCAGCAGAAGACTACTTACATAAACGTAGTGCAGAAATTAGTAAACCGCAGCAGCTATTTATTAAGAAAAGTATAGGACAACAACAGAAGGAGAAATATCAAAGAAGAAGTATTATTGCTGGATTAGTTTTTGGACTATTTTTAGCATTAAGCTTGGCATGGGGAACAGTATGGCAACAGCAAGAAGCTAAAGCAACAAAACTTGAGCGGGCAGGTTACACAGCTTTGCAACAGTTTGAATTTGTACAGATAGAAGCTTTATTAGCAGCAATGCAAACCGGGCAAGAACTGCAAGATTTAATCAAAGAGCCATTAAGCTTTATTACAAATAGTCGCTCAACAGAAAAATATTTAGCAGTTAGTCCACTACTTGTTCTGCAAACAATTCTAGATAGTATTAACCAAACAAACCAAATTGAAACTTATCAAGATGGTATTAACAGCGTCAGTTTTGATAAAGATGGTAAAACACTCGCTACAGGTGGAAAGGACGGTACTATAAAACTATGGGATTTATCTGGAAAAAATTTACCTGAAGAATTTAAAGCTCACGAAAATAATGCCGTTAAAAGTGTTCGTTTTAGCTTAGATGAGAAGTATATTGCGACAGCAGGAAGCGATGGTACGGCAAAATTGTGGGATGCCAAAAAGTATTTAGCAGGAGAAAGGAAACTGCTAGCAATATTTAAAGGTCATCAGGGTAGTGTTAACCATGTTCGTTTTACTCCAGACGGAAAACTAATTGTTACATCTGGAGATGATGGTACCATCAGACTTTGGAATTTATTAGGGCGCCAAGAAAAAGAATTCCAGGCTCATAACAAGAGTATCAAAAGCCTTAGCGTTAGTAGCGATGGTCAACAACTTGTAACATCAAGTGAGGATGGTACAGCTAAACTATGGGATTTAAATGGAGCGTTGTTGGCAGAATTTAAAGGTCATCAAGGTTCTGTTAACAGTGTGCAATTTAGTAATAGTGCTACTTCAATAGCGACAGCAGGAGAAGATGGTACAGTTAGACTTTGGGATTTATTAGGACAAGAAAAAGTTAAGTTTAGAGCTAATCAAGGCAGTACTGAAACTGTTCGTTTTAGCAAAGGTGATAAAAAATTAGTTACATCTGGTCAAGACGGAACACTTAAAACGTGGAACTTAAATGGCGAGCTTTTGAAAGAATTTAGAGCGCATCAGGGCAGTATTGAAAGTATTCGTTTTAATCCAAACGATGAAAGAATACTTGCTACAGTTGGAAAAGAGGATAGTACCATCAGGTTGTGGAACCTTCAAGAGAAGCCACTAACTAAACTAACACGGCGCCAAAGTAGTGCTGTTTCTAGTATCCGCTTTAACAAAGATGGTAAATTAATTGCCACTTCTTTTGAGGATGGTAAAGTAATTTTGTGGAATCGAGAGGGAAAATATTTAAAAGAGTTTGATGCTGAAAGTACTATTCAGAGCGTCCGTTTTAGTCCAGATGGAAGATTGATTGCTACAGGTGGAAAAGACGATTGGCTTAAAATTTGGCAAATTGATAATAAACTTGAAATTAAATCATTTAAAAAACCAATTCACACCGAACAAGATGGAATCACGAGTATTAATTTTGGAGAGTATCACAATACAAAAGTAATCGGTACTCTTGGAAAAGATGGCACAGTAAAGCTATGGAATCTTAATAGTGAATCTATGCATCCATTACTGCTGCCTGATGAAAACATCAAAAACTTTCGATTTAGCTCAGATGATAAAATTATTGCCACAGGTGATAATAATGGTCTCGTTAAGTTATGGAGCAGCAAAGGTGAAATTTTGCAAATACTTGAAGGGCATAAAGGCAGGGTCAACACGCTTAATTTTGGTTATAAAAATAAACAACTTGCCACCTCTGGAGATGATGGCACTGTTAGAATTTGGGATACTGATTCCGGAAAGCAATTAGTAGAATTTAAAACGTATCAAGGCAAAGTTGAAAATATGACTTTT
>NZ_MRCD01000025.1 GCF_001904745.1 Calothrix sp. HK-06 | reverse complement strand
AAATAGCTGTAACATGATATCATCAAGCATGTAGCTTGATTTTTTATGGTTGTAAAGAAAATAAAAAATTTTTATGTAAAAAAAGAATTAAAAGTTTTGTGTTTTTTGCGACAGTTACAGTAATTTTGCGAAAAAATAGTCAAAAATAAAGAAAATATAAAATTATCACGTTATGTTAATCAATGTGTTTGTTGTAGCTCCAGTAAGATTGACTTAGTATACTGTGAGCGGTTGAGAAATAAAATGAATGAAATCGCTATTAGCCATTAGCTATTAGCTAAAAGCCCTCCGGCTTTGAGTATAGTTTTGGCGCCTGCGAGTCAATTGGAGCGAAGGCTGCTCGTAACTGCTATAGTTACACCATTGCCGTTTGCTCATAGTGAAAAAATATACGCCTAGGAGCGTCAATCAAGATTATGCAGTTGCTTCCACAACCTCGGAATAATAAAAAGTTACCTTTGAAAGTAGAGTCAACCGCGCAGCAAATGGTGCCTTATTCAGAGATTGAATCAAAGATTGAGAGTCATGCAGAGATTACAAGTAATATAAAGCATGAAGTTGGTTACCCAAAAGTTCGCGCAGCGTCGGCTATGGAAGATTCGATTATGCCTGGAATTATCGGACTGAATAATGCTGAAAATTTTCCAGCAGTATTAAGACGCGAGCGTCGCATGTCTAGGTCAAGCGGTTCGGCAAGTGAAGAAAAGGTAGCAATATTTATAGATGGGGCAAACCTGTTTTACGCGGCAATGCACCTGAATTTAGAAATTGACTATACTAAGCTTCTGCGTTGTCTAGTTAAACAGCGTCAGCTTTTACGTGCTTATTTTTACACTCCTGTTGATAATGGCAATGAAAAGCAGCAAGGGTTTTTATTATGGATGCGCCGGAACGGGTATCGTGTATTTACAAAGGAATTAGTGTATCTTCCTGATGGCTCCAAAAAAGCTAATATGGACGTAGAAATAACAGTAGATATGCTGACCTTAGCTAAATATTGTGATACTTTAATTTTGTTAAGTGGTGATGGTGATTTAGCTTATGCAGTCAACGCTGTTGCATACCAAGGTGTACAGGTAGAAGTAGTAAGTTTAAGTTCTATGACAAGCGAAAGTTTAATTGATGTCGCTGATAGTTATGTTGATTTAGAACAACTGCGAGAAGAAATCCAAAAATAATATAATTAATAATAATGTAATATAGTGTGTCGTGTTGTAGAGACTAAACATGTTTAGTCTTTACAGTATAATTATGGGCTATTTTTGACATTTCGGCAGACGAACAGTAACCACAGTGCCTTGTTCGACATGACTATCAAGGGTAATACTACCCTCATGCAATTCAACGCAAGCTTTGGCAATAAATAATCCTAAACCTGTACCTGGAATTGTATCAACATTACTAGCACGGCTAAAAGATTGAAACAAGTTATCTAGCTCTCTAGGGGGAATCCCAATACCTTCATCTTTAACATGAAATATTATTTCGGTTTCTTTATCTATTAGATGAAACTCAATATTTCCCCCATCGGGAGAATATTTAATTGCGTTTGATACTAAATTTGTAAATATTTGTCGTAATAGTCCTTTATCTCCCCAAAACAAATGACCATTACCACTAACTTTAAAAATTAACTCGTGAGCATCTGTTACCACTAAACGTTGCTGTTCCATCAAGTCAGAAAAGAAATGCATCAAGTCGAGCGGCATCGGTTTAAACTTGGTTTTATCGAGTTCAATTTGGTTAACTAGCAGCATGTCATCAACGAGTTTTGACAAATGTCGAGCTTTTTGCTCAATAATTTCCAAAAAACGCTGTTGCTTTAGTATATCTAACTTGTCACCATGCTTATGAAGTGTTGAGGCAGCCGCCAAAACTGAAGCTAAAGGCGTTCGATATTCATGAGAAACTGTAGTAATAAACTGTGACTTAAAGTTATTCAACTGCTTTTCTTTTGTAAGTGATGCCTGAGTTTGAGCTAGTAATTCAGCTTGCTGAATTGCAATTGCTAACTGCACCGAAACTTCGCTGAGAATTTCTACCTCATCCGGTTGCCAAAATCTCTCTTCTTCATTGTGATGAGCAACTAACAAACCCCATAGCTTACTATCGTGACTTAAATTTATGGGCATTACTAAATTCGCTTGTGTTTTCCCGTTCTTTTGTACTAAGTCATATGGATGCTTCATTCCTGCAGCATAAATATTGCTAATTGCACCCTGACATTGCCAATGATGATGGTTACCTTCAGTATCAACTTGGTCACAACTACCAAATAATTGAGCGTGGGGTATTGTAGATTCGCTAGATGCTGCAATCAAATTCGTAATATTATCTACTGAAAAATTTGGGGCGAACTGATATACTGCTACACTACACCGAAGTAACTGCTGTACCTCTGCAACTGCCGTAGACAAAATTTGCTTTAAGTCAAGTGATTTACGAATTCTTAACGCTGTTGTTGCTATCAAGCGCTGCCGTTCAAGAGTTTTATTTAACTGCGCTTGCAGGTGCGATTGCTTGATTGCATTTCTAACCGCTAACTGCAATACATCCGATTTTAAATTGTTTTTGACTAAATAATCTTGTACGCCAAGCTTCATTGCCTGCACTGCTAACACTTCGTCCCCATGACCAGTCAGCATAATTACGCAGGGTCTATTATTAACTGTTTGAGAGGCAAGAAGTTGAAAAAACTCAAACCCGCTCATTTCTGGCAAACAGAAATCAAGCAGAACAACATCGAACTGCATCTGCTGCCACAGCGTCAAACCAGTTTCCGCTGAATCTGCCTCCACAATCTCATAGTTAAAGTGGGGGTCTTTTAAAAGGTATCGGCGATATACTTTTCGGTCTTCCGTAGAATCGTCAACGATTAGAAGCGTCCTATTATCTGTCATACCAGTAACAAGGAGACATGTATCTCCCAAAATTTTTTATAGATTGCACTATATTTAAAACAAATCTAAATAAATTATAAAGAAAATATACATCTATTATCTATATAATAGCGATTACTTATAAATTCTTAATATTTCTTACCTTTTTAGTATTTTATCATTGGCGCCACATTAGCCTCCAACCAGTAGTTAACAAACGCACGCATAATATTGTGAAGCTCTTTGTAATCCATAGGTTTGATTAAATAACCATTGGCGCCTTTTTGGTAGCACAGTTCAATATCTTCGGGGTTAGATGATGTGGTAAATACAACTATGGGAATTCCTCTAAACGTTATATCCTGCTTGATTCGTTCAAGAACATAACGCCCATCGACCCCAGGTAAATTCAAGTCTAAGAGAATAACTGATGGTCTAGGTGCCTTTCTTGGGTTATCATAAGCACCCTTGTGGTAAAGATAGTTCAATACCTCATCTCCATCGCTACAGCGATATATTGGATTTTTGACTTCAAAACGCTGCATTAAGCGTTGCAACATTCTAAAGTCTTCGTTGCTGTCTTCTACGACAAGCAAGGGTTCTTGAACTGCATCTATCATGAGTTATAAATGTAAATAAACTTTTTTAAAGAAATATTATTATTCATCTTATAATATAAATAAAAATGTTGAACCGTGACCATACGTAGATTCTACCCAAATTTTGCCTCCATGACGCTGCACAATTTTTTTGGCGATTGCTAAACCGGCGCCAGTACCACCACCATACTTTTCTCTAGGGTGAAGACGCTTAAATAAACGGAAAATAATTTCTTGGTGATGGGGTTGAACACCAATACCGTTATCTCGAACGTAAAACACAGGAGATGCTGTATCGTTTTTCTGAATTTGCCCTTCAAGATAACCAATCTCAACCCATTTTTGTGGCTGATCGTTATATTTAAAGGCATTGCTAATCAAGTTAGTAAATAAATCATTGATTAAAATTGAGTCGCATTCTATAACAGGGAGATGTTGGAGTATACGAATCTCAAAATTATCTTTCGGACGACTGGCACGAAACATATCTATAATATTATTAAGCAAATCATTCAAATCAACAAATTGCTTTCTTAATTCGGCTTGACCTAACTGAGATAACCGCAGCAACACGTCAATTAACGTATCCATACGTTGAGTTAATGTCACTAAAGTGTTTAAATAATCTAATCCTTCTGCGTCAAATAAATGAGCATAATCTTCAATGAGAATATTAGAGTAATTATGAATACCTCTTAATGGTTCTTTTAGGTCATGAGAAGCTACATAAGCAAACGAGTCAAGTTCTTGGTTACTGCGCTGAAGTTCCAAGTTTATTTTTGCTAATTCATCTGTTTTGTTTAAAACAATTCCAACCATTGCATTCCTTAAGTCGATGGCACTATCAAGCTCACATTGCATCCAAGGCAGCGAAGTTAAACGCACTATTCCTTTCCATACTTCAAACGATTTACGTGGTGATAGTTTTAAAGTACCATCAGCAGCAAATTCGTATAAAGCATTTGGGGCGCCTGCCCAGTTTACAGTTTGTATAACTTCAGGCCGAAACCAAAGGATATAATAGCGACGAATACGAGAAATTCGTAGTACAAGCAAGCCACTGGCAAAATCTTTAAAAGCTTCAGCATCTGGATAAATTTTGGGAAGCGAGTCAGTCGAAAATAAATCTTCATCAATTGTATTTTGACACCACTCAATCAGTTTTTGAACCTCTTCCAGACTAGGTGTGGCGCCAATTAAAGTAATTTCATCATCAAAACAAACTGCACAACCGTTGGCACTAACAACATCAAGCAAACGAAGCTGAGGATGAATTAATGCGTCAATAAAATTATCAGCACTCGATATAGTAGCAATAAATTGTGATTGTAGTGACTTCAGCTTATTTTTATAATCGAATTCTTCGGTAACAATTTTGTTACCTAATTCCAGTGAAACAATTTGTCCGAGAAATGCACAAGCTGTTCTAACTTCCGAAGTCAAATATTTGGGACTTGAATTGTGACATGTAATTAATCCCCAAAGCTTTTGATCATAAATAAGTGGAATTACAAAAAGCGCACTAACACCCATATTTTGATGATACTCAATGCAACAATTATCAATGCTGCGTAATATTGCATTTGATAAATCAAGAGGTTGTGAGGTGTGGGGATTATCACGTGGAATCAACTTACTTTGCTGGGCATTAAGATTTGGAATATAGCGTAACGAACAGCGTTTGTATAATCTTCTTGCAGGTTCTGGTATATCGCTTTCAGGATAATGCAGCCCTAAATATGATATTAATTCTTGATGTTTTGCTTCAGCTACAACTGAACCAGCACCAGACTCATCAAACCTATATATCATTACCCGCTCAAATTGAGTAAGATTTCGTAATTTTGAAACAACTAAATCTAAAAAATCATTTAATTTAGATGTTTGCTGGATTTGTGATATGGCATCACCTATCAAAGAACGGAAATTCAAAAAACTCATTTCGTTTTTTGAAAATGTCGGTTCTAATTCCAGGATAATAGTTGTTTCATTTTTATGAATCGTAGCATCAAAATGTTTTTCTCCATTTGCTGTATTCAGTGTTACTTTTAAAAAGTTAAAGCTAGTTGGTGTCTGTGATGTTGATGTAAGTAAATCTTGAAGCGCTTGAATATATTCGGCGCTTAATAAAGTAGATAATGGTTGGTTAAGTAACTCTTCTGGTCTTACATTTAAGTAATCTTCGGCGTTCTCACTAACTTGTAAAATCGAGAGCGACAACGAAAGTGCAATTAAAACTCCATGTGGTTGAATTGAGCCAGGTACATGAATGTGGTTATAGTTTTGTTCATTAAATGTCGTACTCGTCATGTATAATTACTTCTTAAAAAATTTTTCTTTTAGTAATGTGTCTATTCCATAACCAAATACTTTACCAGTTCTCATTAACAAATATCCAACAACAAATAATGCTGCTGCACAAACAATTGCTAATAAATTAACTGATGCAAACAAATTACCTGTAAATATTATTATACCAATACCTAATGCAATCAAAATCCATCCAAAGTTACGGTTAAAGCGTCGCTGAAGTAGGAAGACAGCACCAGAAATACATAATAACACGCCAGGAATACGAACATAAAATCCCACTTGAGTATTAGCTGCGAAAACTATAACAGATGCAACCATCAACGCTAACCCAATGAATTTACTTGTTGTATCGACTTGCGTTGTCTGATTTTGTTGTTGTACTCGTTTTTTGGCTTCTGGTTGAAACACTGTTCGAGATGCTGGTAAATAACTTGAAGAAGGCGCCTGTAGCTTGTGCTGTAAAATAAAAGCAACTTTATTTCCCTTTCCCAGCGAAATTGTATCACCTAACTTGAGCAAGTAACGCCGTGATGGTTCTAAAAGCTCATCATTAAGATAAGTACCGTTGACACTACCATTATCAACAATGTAATAACTATCTTCACTTCTGTGAATTTCTGCGTGTTGACGCGACACAATGTCTGTATCTGGCAAGCCGGATACATTTACTTCTGGTATAATCAGGTCGTTTGGCTTACCGATACGTATCACATCTTGAAGAGGCAACTCGAACGAGGTGTTGCTTTGAAGGTGAACTAACTCCAGCAGCTTTGTATTACTCACAATATCTATATCTTCTTGCATATTTTATTGTTGCTCGCAAGTAATTAGTATATTGTAAAAGCTTTTTGAGCAAGTAGCACAGGCACTCCGCGCGCCTGTGCCTTCAAAAGTAAAAACCCAATACCTTTGGCATTTCGCGCGAAAAAACAAGACATTCTGTGTAACAACTTGCTTAAGTTCTGCTGGCTGCCTTAAAAACGGCACCAAATTTGGAGAAAACCGTTTTAGCCCAGAATCATTCCAAGTACGCCATTCTTTCTCCATTCTTTTAATGCGTACTTTTGTATTAACAAAATTAATCGGTAAATCAAAATTAGTTTATTTCAGATTACGTTCCAAATTACACCTTAAATACAAATTCTTCGATAGACTCAAAAGCGCTATAATAAATACTTAATATGGCTGATTTCAATTCAGCAATAAACGCGAAATAATTTGTTGTAGAAACAATAGATTTATATCTTGATGATGCTCTTAAATTACTCCAAGATATTCAGCTTGCACATTCAGAAACTAATTTAAAAAATCTTCAAAGACTAACACACACTTTATCTTCTACAAGCGCAACACTAGGAGCAAATCAGCTAGGGCAATTATGTAAAGAAGTAGAAGAAATGGTGGCACAAAAAAGCTTAACAGGAATTGAGGCAAAAATCAGTAAAATTGAATCAGAATATCAGCAAGTACAAATTGCCCTGTTAACAGAACGTCAAAAGTATAGTATATAAACCTTGTGTTGTGGCACAGGACGAAATGCCTGTGCAGTATATAAGTCAACCTACAAATGCTTTTGTAAATGCAATTCGTATGCAGGAGAAGGAATTTTAATGCCTTCTTTTTGATATCTTTTGTGCAATTTTTTAATAAAAATATGTCGAGCAATACGTTGGTCAAAAAATTCATTGACCCGAATATAGACAGTAAAATCGATACTAAAATCAGCAAATTTTTGATATCGAATAAACGGTTCGCTGTTAATTAATTCTGGCGCCACTTCTTGCATAACTTCCTTAGCTACATCTATAGTTACATCTTCGACATAATCTAAATCACTTTCATAATCTACACCAACATTTACAGTTAAACTAATTTCTTTAACTGGAAGATGGCAATTCGTAAAAATAGCTGATGCCAATTTAGAGTTAGGCACAATAATGACATTATTCGTTAATTCTTGAATTGTTGTGTTTCTCCATGTAATGTCAGTTACATAACCTTCATGTCCACCATCAAGTTTGAGATAATCACCAGTTCGGATTTGTTTAGAGAAAATCAAATAAAATCCAGAAAAGAAATTTTCTAACGTATCTTTTAGTGCTAAACCAACAGCTAAACCGCTTATTCCTAAAGTGGTAATAATTGGAGTAATTTGTACACCCACAGTTTGCAGCAGTATTAAACTGCCTAAAACTAAAACTGCTGTTTTCGCAATATTGGCAAACAGTGAAGCTGATACAAGTTGTGACCTGCGAACGTAAATACTTACAAACCCAGAACTCAAACGCGCAAAAACTACCGTTACTGAATACAGAAAAGCTATAGTTATAATTTTTTGCAGGGCAGCATTAACATCGGGTGTAAAATAGGGGTAAGCTAATATAGCTCCATAGCAACCAGCAAGCACAAACCAAAGTAGTGTCATCCGATGCAGGGACTGAATAATGATTTCGCTACCTGGTATTTGACGCTTTGCTACAAAATTTTTCAATCGCTTATAAATGACATTTTCACCGATTAGGCCTGCTATTAAGCCCAAAAACACGAATAGTATCGGTATTATTAATTGCATTTGCAACATAAGCAATTTTCATGTCTTAATATCTCTAGCCATTTTCTACAATACCAGTTAGTAACGAAAAATATCAGTATCGAAGTCACTCTTCATGAATTTGCCAATCGTTTATCATCCAGATTACGTCGTTCCATTACCAGAGGGTCATCGCTTCCCAATGGCAAAATTTCGGCTACTCTACGAATTATTACTAAAAGATGGTGTAGCTGATTCTAGCCAATTTCAGGCTCCGGCGCCTCCACCACAAGAATTAATCGAGTTAGTTCATACAAGCTCATATGTAAACGCTTACTGCCAGGGAACTCTTGATGCGAAAGCACAGCGACGAATTGGTTTACCGTGGAGTCCAGCATTGGCAAATCGTACCTGTGTAGCAGTTGGTGGAACAATTAAGACGGCAACTTTAGCTTTACAATCTGGGTTAGCTTGTAACACTGCGGGTGGGACGCATCATGCTTTTCCAAGCTACGGTTCTGGGTTCTGTATTTTTAATGATTTAGCTATTGCATCACGTGTTTTGCAAAAACAAGGTTTGGTAAAAAAAGTTTTAATTGTAGATTTAGATGTGCATCAAGGAGATGGAACCGCATTTATTTTTCAAGGAGATGATAGCGTTTTTACATTTTCCATGCATTGCGACGTGAACTTTCCTGGTACCAAACAAAAAAGTGACTTAGATGTTCCTCTACCTGTAGGGATGGAAGATGATGATTACCTGCTTGTTTTAGCAAGTTACTTGCCAGATTTATTATCAGACATAAAACCAGATATCGTTTTGTACGATGCTGGTGTAGACCCCCACATTGCCGACAAACTTGGCAAGCTAGCTTTAACAGACAGAGGAATTTTTAAACGCGATATGCAAGTTCTAACTACTTGTGTTATGGCAGGTTATCCAGTTGCTTGTGTTATTGGGGGTGGTTACGCAGATAATTTAAATGACCTTGTTTATCGTCATTCCCTTGTACTGCGTGCAGCAACAGAAGTCATGACCATGCAAAAAATGTAGAGACCTTACATGTAAGGTCTCTACATTACATTTCAACCAAAATGCATAGGCACCTAATCGTGATGTTCGATACAATTTATATGTAAAGGAGAGACTAGGAGATTTTCAGGTGGCGCTATTGAAAGGCTTTGAAGTTGAAATGTATACTGGAACGCCGAATGGTGATGTTGTAGGTCTCTCCGACAAAATTGTCGCGTCTTTAGCTTCAGATGGGTTTGTGCGTGAACCAGATAGTCGTAATGTAGAGTATACAACCGCACCGAGTGCGAATTACGAAAAATTATTATGCAGTCTATTGCAGCCTCGGCAGCAATTGAGGTCATATTTAAGCAAATTGGGTGACTATACTATCATTCCGGGAAGTACCTTGTCTTTAGGAGGTAATAATCAGTTTTTCCGTTCCGACCCAAGTAACCCATATCATGACTTTATTGAAAAAACATATGGCACTAAAGTCGTCACTGCCAGCATTCATATTAACGTTGGCATTAGTGACTTAGAAACATTAATACGTGCTTGTCGGTTAATTCGTGTTGAAGCACCTTTATATTTGGCTCTTAGTGCAGCATCACCATTTATAGATGGCGCCACAACTGGATATCACTCGACTCGTTGGGGAGTTTTTCCACAAACACCTGCGCGCGTGCCTTTATTTACCAGCCATGCCCATCATATACAGTGGGTTGAAGAGCAATTAGCAGCAGGTACAATGCAAAATGTTCGCCATTTATGGGCTTCTGTACGTCCAAATGGAAACGGGCGGCCTTATGATTTAAATCGCTTGGAATTGAGGATTTGCGATTTAGTGACAGACCCCATTGCTTTACTTTCCATAACAGCCTTACTCGAAGCACGTTTACTACAGTTAATCGAAAATCCGAATTTAGACCCATTAGTTAGTAGTAGCTTTACAAACGACGAATTAATAGATATTACTTCAGCCAACGAAATGGCAGCGGCATCACTAAGTCTAGATGCAAAACTTCAGCATTGGCAGGACGGCAGAACAATAACTGCCCGTGATTGGATTGGTGAACTTTATGATGGCGCCATCCTAACAGCAAAGCAGCATGGTTTTAGCTGTTTTCTTTCACCACTGCAAAAAATTCTCCGCGAAGGTAACGAAGCACAGCAATGGCTCCAACTTCATGCCGTAGGTATTTCGACTCGTAACGTACTTACCCAAGCAATTGCTGCTACACGTGACCGTGAAATCGAATTACAAGACAAAATCTGTTCCTCCGTTGGCTAAAATCTCAGAAACCCGGTTTCTGTAGAAACGGGGTTTCTTTGTGTTAAGTTACTCAAATCAGTATTAGACAATACAATTTATCAAAATATTTTATTGTCAAGTTTCTATAAAACAATTCATCGTCTGTTTTAAATTTCTAATCAATCGTGGTAGATTAGCAAATATTAATAAAAACTATCATTGACCTCTATCTTAGGGTAGATTCGCAATGAGCAATACACTGTGTATTTGAATACATACATACGAATTAGCTAGCCTCGATGCCTCAAGTTGTCTTAATCAATCCGTTAATACCTCCAAACACAGGTAATATAGCCCGAACCTGCGCTGCAACAGGTACTGAATTACATTTAGTTGGTCCACTAGGGTTTGAATTGAGCGACCGTTACTTAAAACGGGCTGGTTTGGACTATTGGGAATATGTGAAATTGCATTATCACGAGACATTAGCGGATTTTCTGTTGGCACGTCAGCAGCGTTCCGGCCGCTGTCTAGGATTCACTGTGCGTGGAAACTATAATTATTCTCGCTTTGAGTATGAATTCGATGACTGGTTGTTATTTGGTAGTGAGACCAATGGGTTGCCACCCGAAATGCTCTCCAAATGTGATGAAACGCTTTATATACCGATGTCTGAGACTGGAGTTCGCAGTTTGAACCTTTCTGTGAGCGTTGCAGTTGGTTTATTTGAATGTCGGCGTCAGTTAGGGTATTTAGCATGATTTGGTTCGTGTACTAGTTCACTATTTAAAGACAAGTTAAGTAAAGTAGGTTAATACGTATTTTTTTTGTAAAGACAATATTTTTACGTATAATTGCTGTAGCGTTGTAGTGGGTTTTTCATGTAAACGAACATTAACTGAGTGATTATACTTAAAAGTTTCAGTGGGTTTATATAAGAAATTTGTATATAAACTGCGAGGTAAATTCCATATTTAAACATAGAGATTTATAAATTGTTACTTTTGATTTTATTGGAACAAAGTAGACAGGATATAGTCATATTAGGCATTTGAGCCAATAGCCCAAAAAAAAAACTTTTTTGTGTAAAAGTGCCTGGCCTGTTACTACGGTTGTTTTTTTGGGAATAATTAACGTAAATTCTCGTGGAGCGGAAGTGAATTGGGTGCATGGCCCTGTTTTAGGGTATATAGCGAAAAGACATATATAATTGTTTGTTCCTCAAGATGTTAAGCGTGTCTTCGATTGCTTTACGTTTTTCGTGCCGATGTGTTTGTCGTTCGTTTTATCCTGAAGAACAGCACATAACGAGATAACTGTAAAGAGGGAGACCTTTATAGCGATGAGGAGTAATAAGACAAGTAAAGAAAAAAAATTAAGTTTTTTTGAATCATATGAACTTGTCTAAATCAGAGAACCAGGTTAATCTTGCGTAAGTATCTCTGGTGAATGTGATCTTGATCAATCGTTCGTAGTGATCTAAATCATTGACTATTGTCCGACTGAAAACAAAATCGAGGTCAGTTAAGCGCTAGCGATCATAGGAGGTCGTCTTTGAAACGAGTATTAAAAAGTAAAGTAAAGGCTAATCTAGAAAATAACTCCAGTGAGGATGCCACGGTGGACAGTTTGAATTTACCAAGTCAAAAAGTAAACCGCCGCAAGCGGACAAGCGCAGCCATGATTGGCTTGGCAATCTCAATGGGAGCGGGTAGCCTTTTTGTGACTCGGCAAAGCGACCAAGCCCTGGCAGCGGAACCTGTAGGCAACCAAAATACAGCTTCTGTCATTCCTGCTGCTGGTGACACTGGGGTGAAATTAGCAACCACTAACCAGATGGGAAGCACATCCGCCGTCTCGAATGTGAGCGCGCCAGAGAATCCCGTTCCGGTAGTTGAGCCAACAGCAATTTCACAGGTGCCTGGGCTTGGTGCTAAATTGCAAATTGCGGCAAGCAGAAGCGACCAGTTCGCTCCTAACGCTTCTTCCTTTACTAAGGCAACTACTGAACATAATTCTGTTTCCGATGTTCAGACAGCCAATAAAGGTCAAAGAATAGGAAATGCAATTGCCAGAGTGCAAGCAAAAAATCTTGCACAGGCGCCAGTACCAACAAGTTACGGTATTACGAATGGTACGGTTGCTCAATCGCCAACAGCAAACACACAAACATTATCGTCATTTACGAATTCTAACAATAGTGGCGATGTAGATGCTCAACTCAAAGCACAGCAAGAGTTTGCGATTAATAAATTACAGCAAAAATCTGACAGATTAAGAAATAGTCTGAACAAGTTGCGCTTTAGTGACGAAAAAGTCTCGCAGCAAAATCAGACAGTTGGAGAAAGCCAACAGTCACAGTACACAGCAACAAATAGCTCAGAAAGTGCAACTCCTAACAATGCTAGTGTAGCAGAAATGCCTAATAGTGTTGTAGGTGCTGTGGTAGCGTCTGCATCTAAAGTTTATAAAGTAAAATCTGGAGATACGCTGGCTGTAATAGCAAGCAGTAACGGTACTTCAGTTAATGAAATAATTAAAGCGAATGGGATTCAAAACCCAAACGACTTAAAAATTAACCAAAAATTAAATATCCCTGTAGCGAATGTTCCTACAACAAGCGCTACGCCTTCGGTAACAGCATCAAATCAAAAGGCACCAGTAGCTAGTAACGTAGCGATTCCAACACCAGCACGATTGGGTACAGTTATATCGAACGACACAGTAGCTCCAGTAGTAGTTCCAACACCAGTAGCAACTACCGAAGCTTCGACAGTTCAAGAAGATTCAACACCAATTGACCTACAAGCAAATGGCGTAGGTGGTGAAACAGCGCCTAAAGTGTTTGCTGAAATGCAGCAACGTAACGTAACAAGCAAGCAAGCAAAGCAAGATCGTGGTCTTCGCAGTTTGCAAGCAGAAATTGAGCGTTTACGTGAAAAATATCGCGCTCAACAATCAGGCAGTCAAGTCCCGACACAAGCTAACTTAAATAATGTCTCGGTACCTGTTCCTACCTATACTCCAAACGCTGTAACAGTACCTTCAATTCCTGCGGCTACAAGACCTAACAACATCGCTATCCCAGTTCCTACAGTCAGACCAAATACTATAGCGATACCCATTCCGGTTCCAACACCTATGGCGCCTAACTTCAGTGCCGAACCTGTTAAATCAGAATGGTCTGTCCGTAATACACGCAATAACAACAGATTGTCAGTACCACCAGTACCAACAACTGTCAATGCCTCCGAATCGCTAGGTAACATGCGAGGAGTAACAGTAAGTCCACAACTACCTCCTTTGGCTGCGGTTGATAGATATCTACCGAGAGCAATTGATGAAAATACTCCTCCAATCGCACCTGGGGCGCCAGGAGTCGGAAACACAGCTTTCATCTGGCCCGCTAAAGGCGTATTAACATCAGGTTACGGCTGGCGTTGGGGTAGAATGCACCGTGGTGTTGATGTCGCTAACTCAGTTGGAACACCAGTTTATGCAGCAGCATCCGGTGTGATTGAAAAATCAAGTTGGAATAATGGTGGCTACGGTAACTTGGTTGAGGTTCGTCATGCTGACGGTAGCATGACTCGTTACGGTCACAACAGTAAACTGATTGCTCAAGTTGGACAACAAGTTAAGCAAGGCGACATTATTGCCTTAATGGGAAGCACTGGGTTCAGTACTGGTCCGCATACCCATTTTGAAATTCATCCTTCCGGAAAAGGTGCAGTTAACCCAATTGCGTTCTTACCTCCACGAGTCTAAACACGTGGCTGTATTCAACTGAAGAATCTTGTGGGGTGGGCATCCTTGCCTGCCCCTTAGTATTCGACACCCTTAAATCGGGCGGCGCCTCATCCGAAAATTTATTCGGAAAAAGACTAGTCAACACATTAATCTTGTGCTACATTTATAAATCGTTGGACAAAAATTGTTAAACAAAAGTTTTCCAACAAATTAAGGCTCAGTAGCTCAGTTGGTTAGAGTAGGGGACTCATAAGCCCTTGGTCGTGTGTTCGAGTCACACCTGAGCCATATAAAATATCTCATGGCAAGCCCCTCATCGCAGGGGCTTTTAAATTCTTTTAAGTTGGTGTTGAGGAAGCACAAGGCTTTGACGTTTTGCAGTATTGACTGATACCCTCATTTTCTCCTAAGATTATATTAGCCCAAAAAGCTTAACCTATAGGTTTAAGTTTTTGACAATATTTCGGCACATTTAGGTACTTTAATATACAAAAACTAACGATAAATGTTTGAACCATTACAACCACAAGAGTTTTGCGCTAAATGGGTTCCAAGGAAAAGTAACAAAAAGGTAGGACGGTACGGTTATCGCAAAGAGTGCTGTAAGCTACTAGCTGAACTAACTGGATACAATGAAAGTAGTTGCAGCAATTGGCTAACAACTCCGAGTGACATACCCAAGCTGGCGCCAGTTTACCTGCGATTATTAGATATCGTTTGGGAAATGCAGATAATAATTCCAGCAAAGGAAAATGATTCTAAAGAATCGTAACAAGTTCAACTTCTAAGTGCCTTTTTGGGTATAATTATTGAAATAGCAAAAACCCCCCGCATATGACTCGCAATCGTTCCGGAGGGTTTTGCTTCCCACATTATTAAAAGGGATATCTATTAATTATGCACTCGAAAACCCAAGACGACAAGGCGCCTATCTTTAACATTTCGTTAAACTTAGAATATAGTTTCGACTACACTCGATTTAATGAACCCAGCCTGGAAAGCACAGCGAAAGCAACTCTAGGTAATTTCTTTGGTTTTGTTCGTCAAAGCTTCGACGGTCTGCTTCAAGTTGGGCATAGCCTAGAAAATTTTTATTTAAAGTGTCTTTCCAAGTGTCCTGATGGGAAAAAGGTATTTGAAGAATGGCTCAAAAGCGATGATTTCGGAAGTTCTCGCTACATAGCCACCTCGGCGATGGAAATATGGGCATGGTTTAAGAAACTTCCTGGAAAAATACAGCATCTTATTCGTCAAAATGTCCAAAAGTGGAGCGTTTCAGCACTTCGTCAATTAACCAAAGTCAGTAACGACTTGCTGAAAGAATTAGTAGGTACAGGCAAAAAAACAGCGCAACAGGTGAAGAGTGGAGGAGGTTCAAGAAAGGGAGGAAATGTTTCTTCCCCTTCCTCTGCCCCACTCAAGAACTCAAGAACTCCCGAACAGGCGCCCGAATTGTTTACTGCTGCCCAAGTGCAGGAGAAAATAGCCGAAGCTTTGGCACAACGAGATAGAGAAAAAGCAGAAGAGGAGCAAGCGCGGTATATAGAAGTTGGAGACGCAGCGCGACAAGCAGTAAAACGGGAACTCATAGCAGCTGAACAATACGCTTCATCAATGGCACAAGCAAAACAAGCATTGCTTGAGCAACTTGCAGTGAAAGAGCAGGAACTACAGTCTGTGCGTGCTTTACAAATTAGAAACGAACAATTAGAACAACGAGTGACGGAATTAGAAAAAGCTCTAGAGGGTGCCAGTGCAAACAACTGGAATAATACTTTTACAACCCAAGCAGCAAAAGTAATAAATTCAGATTTAGAGAAAACAATTGCGCCATTGTCATCAGAAGTAGAAAGGCTGCAAAACCTTGTGAAATGTAAGGAGCAAGAATTATTAGAACTTCAAACTCAAAACGAGAAGCAACAAGAGGAACTAGTAATACTCCAGCAATCATCAGTACAAGTGTCCGAAAACATTCTTACCGAGTTTGGTGAGATTGGAGAACAATTGGGCTGGGCTGGGTGGAGTCGGCGAGGTTATAGAGCAGCAAGTGGAATGTTACATACCGGGATAAATTCGATTACTGCTTTTGTCGCGGATTTATCGTCACAGTTGACCTATCAACAAGAAATGGCTTTTTAGGTGCCCCAGACTATTTGCACATTATGATGTGGCTGAAATCTTGACTTTGCTGAGTTTTAATCTCACTTTCCGCTAAGATGATAAAGTATTGTTAAGATTATTTACAAAATTATTATGAATATCATTTGGCTGTTAACGGTGGTGCTAGGGCTAGGAATAATCTATCTCTTTAGTGCGCGTCGCTACCAATCGAGTGATTCTGTAGCAAATGCCTACGACGAATGGACTCAAGATGGGATTTTAGAGTTTTACTGGGGCGAGCATATTCATTTAGGTCACTACGGTACCCCTCCAAAACCCAAAGATTTTCGTGCCGCTAAGGTAGATTTTGTGCATGAGATGGTGCGTTGGGGTGGGTTAGAAAAATTACCACGCGGCGCCTCCGTTTTGGATGTAGGTTGTGGAATTGGTGGCAGTAGCCGGATTTTAGCGCGAGATTACGGGTTTAACGTCACAGGTATTACTATTAGCCCAGAACAAGTAAAGCGGGCACAAGAATTAACGCCACCAGAAATTCCGGCTAAGTTCCAAGTAGATGATGCGATGAATTTGTCTTTTCCAGATGCCAGTTTTGATGTTGTTTGGTGTATAGAGGCAGGACCTCATATGCCAGATAAAGCAGTTTTTGCGAAAGAACTATTGCGGGTACTCAAGCCAGGAGGTGTGCTTGTAGTAGCAGACTGGAACCAGCGAGATAGCCGAAAGCAACCCTTGGTATTATGGGAACGTTGGGTAATGCGGCAACTACTCGACCAATGGGCACATCCAGAATTTGCCAGTATTGAAGGATTTGCAGAACTTTTGCAAGCAACAGCATTAACAAAAGGGGCAGTTACCACTTCTGACTGGACACAAGAAACCCTACCAGCTTGGCTTGACTCCATTTGGCAAGGAATTATTCGTCCTAAAGGTTTAGTAAGTTTTGGTTTACCTGGTTTTATCAAATCACTGCGAGAAGTACCCACTCTATTGTTAATGCGTTTAGCATTTGGTGTTGGTCTATGTCGTTTCGGCATGTTCCGAGCAGTGCGTGCATAAGTAGGGTGCGTGAAAGCCTAAACAAATATAAATGGAAAAGAAAAACATAATAGCTTTCACGCACCATCCGCTAAATTTAAAAAAGATTAACCAAGATTTATTTTGACGACTTTATTCTTTTCTTGTTCAGCTTTGGGAAGAATAAGTTTCAAGATGCCATCTTTATAATCTGCTTGAACATCAGTATTTTGAATTCGAGCAGGCAGTGGTACTACACGCTGGAACTTACCGTAACGAAATTCCGTGCGAGTCATCCCTTTCTCTTCGGTGTGAGTTTTTTCTTTACGTTCACCGCTAATCGAAACTGCTTCAGCGGTTACTTGAACATCTAGTTCTTTCGGATCCATCCCTGGTAATTCTATACTTAAATGAATTGCATCAGATGTTTCCTGAAGCTCTGCTGCGGGCACAAAAGCAGAGCGATTACCTCCGTCATCATTTGCGGCTAACCGATCAAATAAGCGGTTCATGTCGCGCTGTAAAGATTCCATTTCTTGAAACGGTTGCCAACGAATAAGAGCCATAATTGTCACCTCTAGATTCAATTGATCGTTTATTGATTTAACACTTTTAATATAATAGGCGCCAACTTTAGCTTCAGTTCGGTTTTCTGGAATCGTGGTAGTCGTTTTTTCCGAATCTAAACTATACCAGTAAATATACTAGTAATTACTTATATTAGTAATTTATATAACGTATGATTACGTAAAAAATCCTGTGAATAATCTACTTTGCCTGTTAAGTTGATTGTTGGTAGTAGTAAACAGGAATACAATGAGCGATATTAGTCTGCTGATGGCGGGCGTATTAACAACAGGGCAACCATCATTGCTTGTATCACCTTTAGAGCCAGAAACTCAGCAAGACGAAACTACTTTATCTGGCGAAAAATTAGAAAAGCAAAAAGAACCGCAATTCGTTTCTTCATTAAATAAAGTAGCTCCCCCAGAGTTTGCACAAACCGAAAATAGCTCCGAGCAAACACCTGTGGAACTAACAACACAGCAAAAAAATATATTTAATAAACTTAAGGATAAGAAGAGAACGGAAAAAGGAAACGAGGAAGATAAAAATACATATGTGAAAAATCTTTCTCGAGTTCGTTTAATTCCTCTTAATGTAACTACCTCCACTTCAAAAAATTCCCCAACTCCTTTAAACCCACCTGAATTTATTTCCCCTGACACGCTTGAGACAACAGAATCTCAAAAAGATGGGATGTCGCAAGTTACATCAGTATCGCAGTTAAATGATGTATTGCCTTCAGATTGGGCGTTTACAGCTTTACAGTCTTTAGTAGAACGGTATGGATGTATTGCTGGATATCCAGATGCAACATTTAAGGGTAATCGCGCGTTGACTCGTTATGAATTTGCAGCAGGATTAAATGCTTGTATGGACAAAGTAAACGAGTTAATTGCTGCAAGTAAAGAAAATCTAGCATTGAAAGAAGATTTGGTGACACTGCAACGCTTGCAAACAGAGTTTGAAGCTGAACTGAAAGAAGTTATTGCGCGTGTAGATAATCTTGAAGTTCGTACTGCCCAAGTTGAGGCAAATCAATTTTCTACAAGTACAAAACTTTATGGGCAGGCAATTATTAGCGCTCAAGGAACTAACGAAACTGATATATTTTTATACCGGGGTGAGGAACAACCTCGTAAAGCCAAAACAAACACAACTTTAACAGCAAGTAGCCAAATTACTCTTGCTACTTCGTTTACCGGACGTGATTTACTTTTGACTGGATTATCTGCCGGAAACCTGAAACCTTCTACAGAGTCGGTGTCTACAAATATGGGCAGGTTGGCTTTTGAGTCAGATACTGCAAATGATTTATATCTTAGCGAATTATCATATCGGTTTCCTGTTTCCGATAATTTAGGAGTCATAGTTGGAACAGCTGGAGTTAATGCTGTTAATACTTTTCGTGGTATTAATCCATTAGAAGGTGCAGGTGACGGCGCCATTTCTTTGTTTGCTCAACGTAATCCAATTGTGGCAATTGGCAGCGGTACTGGTGGTATAGGATTCGATTGGCAAATTAGTGACCGAGTAAGTTTACAGGGTGTTTATAGTTCCCAAATACCCAACTTTCCCGGTGATATAAATATTGGTGGTTTATTTGGTGGTAACTACACCGCAGGCGCCCAGTTAACACTCGCACCCGGTAACAATGTAGATGTAGGAATTCATTACCTGTTTAACCACTCACCTGACGGCAATCTTCGTACTGGTGTTGGTGATACACAATTAGCTTCACCTTTGGTACCAGAAACAAGCTTCGATACTCATGCTATAGGTGCCACTGTGGCATGGCGTGTTAATGAAAATCTTCAATTAGGTGGATGGGGTGGTTGGACTACTTCCAAGCCATTCAACGTAGAAGGTAACGTTGAAAGCACCAACTGGGCAGTATTTGCAGCGCTTCCCAATTTCTTGTCACCTGGAAACTTGGGGGGGATTTTATTTGGACAACCACCTAAAATCACATCAAGTACTATGCCAGACGGTTACAACTTACCAAACTTTGCTATCCCAGACTTTGAGACAGGTGGTGCCCAAGGAGGACGTGACGATACTTCATTACATCTAGAAATGTTCTATCGTGCCCAAATCAACAACAATATTGCTTTAACTCCAGGTTTATTTGTGATTTTTAATCCTAACCATAATGCCGATAATAATGCTTTGATTGTCGGCGCCTTGCGTGCAACATTCCGGTTTTAATTTTCCATGTATGTAAATGTAACTAAACGTACTACGTGTGCGGTTTAGGAGATAAAAAATGCACTTTTCAAAATTGAATTTAGACTTCGATTCAAATACAAGCGATAAATTACAAAATTCAAACTTGTATAAATTAAGATTTTCTACCCTAAGTTGTGGTGGGTTAGCGTTTCTATTGTTAGGATTAGGAGCTTCACATGCAGATGCTCAACTAACAATTCAAAGCACAGGAACAATATCTGGGACATTGCGATTTCCATTTGAACCAACTACTAACGGTCGCGTGACTCGTATTGACACAGATAAAAACGGTACTTACTTCCGTAATATTGGCACCAGAAGTAATCCAAATTTAGTACCAGTTTATTCTTCTCAATTTGTACAAATTGAAACAAATGCAGATGGTTCATTTAAGAGGAGCTTTGTAGACTTTTTAGGACTTCAATTTATATCATCAGACGGGTTAATTAATTCACCAGCGCTTTCAGGAGGTCAACTCAAACCTTATAGATATCAAGGTAGACCAAACCCAGAATTTCAAGTTAATTTTCAAGCGTCAGTTCAAGACGAGTTGAGTCTACAAAGAGCTTTATACGAAGGTGTTGTAACTGACCCCAAAACGGGACAGCAGTATCAAGGAGTTTTTGAAATCAACGGACAAGGACCTCGTTATAGCGATAGAAATGGTGGGGATAGTCCTACAGTTTTTGATTTTAAAACAGACTATAACCCTAAATCAGGTATTAGACCTAGACCAGCGCTTAATTCCTATACGATGAAGAACACCCCCTTAGTGCGGTTAACAATTAAAGTACCAGCGGGAATGCAACCAATTAATCCTGGTGGGACTCCAGCGGCGCCACCCGTTGTAACTCCAGTAACACCACCCGTTGCAACTCCAGTAACACCACACGTTGCAACTCCAGTAACACCACCCGTTGCAACTCCAGTAACACCGCCCATTGCAACTCCAGTAACACTACCCATTGCAACTCCAGTAACACCACCCATTGCAACTCCAGTCACGGCGCCCATTGCGACTCCAATCACGGCGCCTATTGCAACACCAGTCACGGCACCTATTGATAGTGATTCATTTATTTCCAGTTCTCCAACGGTGCCTACTATTTCAACTCCCACATCGCCTTCTTCGCAGAGAGGTATCGAATTTAGCAGCGGAAAAGTCGCAATAAATTCCGATAGCGCAATTCGGCAAATTACATCAGAACAAACTGCTTGTTTGCAAGATACAGTCAACTGCCGTCCACAAAATCAGTCAAGACCAATAGGCCCTCGTAGTCGTGTATTAGTGCGCTAGTAATATAAAAAAACCTGGTTTCTGGAATTGCCGTAATTTCACGTGTATATAGTTAAAATAGCGATAATTGCTGTAAAGTCGCGAAAGACATTAAAAATTCACACTTTTGCCACACTCCCAGCACTATTGATGTCGCTATACTGTGCATAAGCTTTAACAAAACACGTGAAAATTTTTCCTAGGGTTTTCTACCCAGGATTTATGTACTACTATAACTATATTTCAGGAATAGGTATGAAAACAGAACTAATCGAATTAACTGCTAGAGTCACGCAGGTTTTACAAATCAATAGCACATGGATGATTTGGAATCTTTTTCTGGCATTTATACCCTTAGTTCTTAGTATTTGGTTATTTCGCAGCAAACGCGACCATATAGGAGCTTGGGCACTTGGGTTACTTGTTTTATTTGCCTGTGTACCTCCCAATAAAGACTATATAAAAACCTTTTTAACTGTTATTAAACATCACATTACAAATATTTCCACGCTTAAATTAGCTTTGTTTTCTACTTTTGCTTTACTGCCACTTGGTATTTGGATGTCTAAAAATAAGTACGGACGTTCTGTATTGTGGTGGTTGGGTTTTATTGTATTCTATGCCTTTTTACCGAATGCTCCTTATTTATTGACTGATGTAATCCACCTTATAGATGATATTCGCACCATTCAATCGGTGTGGATGATTACTTTAGTTTTAATTCCTCTTTACATATTTGTAATTTTTGCAGGATTTGAAGCTTACGTCGTTTCTCTAATAAATCTAGGTTCTCATTTACACAATATTGGTAAGAGCCAATGGATTTTAGGAGTTGAAATTGCAACCCATGCCCTATCTGCTGTTGGTATATATTGGGGAAGATTTTTACGCTTCAATAGTTGGGATTTTATCACTCAACCCGATTATTTACTAACGCGCGGAGTCGAAGAATTATTGGGTAAACAACCTTTGGTGATTATCGCTGTTACCTTCGCAATCTTAACAGGGCTGTACTGGCTAATGAAGCGGGTAAGTTTGGGGTTTGTCAGGCAATCAAGTCGTAGAATGAATATCCGCTCGATGAATAGTTAAGGCAACGGATGTAACGGATGTAACGGATGAAAAATCGGTTACAAACAAATTTAGGAGCATTGATTAAAATTCACCATCCGTTACATCCGTTTATAATCCGTTGCCAATCCACCCAACCTACTAATTCTCTGGAAAGATGTAAGGAAGGCTTTGTGTGAGGTGAAATAAGTCCAGACATATCTGGATTTAATTGCATCACAACACAAAGGAAAATTACATGCAAACGATTACTAGAGAAGAAATTAAAGCACTACTTGAACAGCCCAAGCAAAACTCCATATCTATATATATGCCAACGCACCCAGCAGGACCGGAGGTGCGACAAGACCCAATTAGATTTAAAAATTTAATCAAAGAAGCTGAAGCACGCTTAATTGAAGCAGGTCTAGAAGAACAAGAAGCGAATGCACTTCTTAAAAAAGCTCACGAACTTGATAATGCTGAATTTTGGGAACAATTAGGTGAGCAAGGACTGGCTATTTTTATTTCCACTGATACTTTTCGTTACTATGCGCTGCCGTTAGAGTTCGATGAGTTAGTTGTTGTCACTGACCGCTTTCACGTCAAACCGTTACTGCGTATGTTGAATGGTAACGGACGTTTTTATCTCTTGACTTTGAGCCAAAAAGAGGTGAAGTTTTTTGAAGCTACACGCTATAGCATTGAAGAAGTTGAAATTGAAAATATGCCAAAAAGCCTTGATGAGGCGCTCAACTATGACGAGGATGCTCAAGATGGGCAGTTCCGCATTGCCACATCAAAAGGTGGAACTGCTAATGCAGCTGTACAACCTGGTTCGTTTCATGGTCAAGGAAGCCCTGACCAAGACAAACATCAAGTCGATATTTTGCAATTTTTCTACCTCATTGACGGCGCCCTGCACGACAAACTTCATGAGGATACGGCGCCTTTGGTACTAGCTGGGGTTGAATATTTATTACCGTTGTATCGCTCGGCAAGTAGTTACAAACATGTACTCGAAGAAGGTATTACCGGAAACGTTAAAATTGAAAGTCCCCAGGAACTACACGCACAAGCTTGGGCTATTGTCGAGCCTTATTTCCACCAATCACAACAAGAAGTTTTAGAACGATTCCACGAGTTGTACGGTAGCAACAGTGGTAAAGCATCAAACAATATCAAAGAAATTGTATCTGCTGCATATTATCAGCGTATTGATTCTTTGTTAGTTGCAGTTGGAGAGCAACAGTGGGGATTATTTGACCCGACAAGTGAAACCGTTTACTTGCATCCAGAAGAAGAAACTGGTGATGAGGATTTATTAGACTTAGCAGCAGCCCATACGCTATTAAATGGTGGCACAGTTTACGCCGTTGAACCCCAAGAAGTACCTTACAGCACACCAGTAGCTGCCATTTTTAGATACTAATAGTTAGAAGTTAGGAGTTAGAAGTTAGGAGTTAGGAGTGGTAATTCATAATTTATAACTCATAACTCATAACTTTTTCTTCTTGCAGCCTCTAAAATAATTCGCTGTTCCGCACGCGCTATAGCATGGTGAGTTCTTAGTATTGCTTCAGGTTCGACGGAAATTGATGTTATACCCCATTGTACTAATTGGTCAATTATTTCTGGGTATAGTACAGGTGCCTGACCACATATAGAACAAGGTATATTATACGAACGTGCTGTTTCAATTAGTTGTTTAATAGCTCGCATTACGGCAGGATGACACTCATTTAAGTTTTTTAATTGCTGAAGTTCTCTATCGACTCCTAGCAAGAGTTGCGTTAAATCATTTGTACCAATTGCAATTCCTTGCACTCCAGCTTTTATATACTCTGGCAACATGAATAATACGCTGGGTACTTCTGCCATTATCCACAGTTGGAATTGGGGTACGTGTGTAAGTCCAGATGATTCAACTTTTTGACGACAAAATATAAATTCTTCGACGCTGCGAACAAACGGTAAAATTAAACGCAGGTTGTTAAATCCTGCTTGCTGAACTTGTGCTAAAATAGCTAGTTCAAATTCAAATATTTCTGGATTTTGCACATAGCTGAAGGTTCCACGTTCTCCTAAAGATTGTGATGTTGACGTTGGTTCTAATACGTTGAAGCGTAAATCGAGTGACCGATAAAAAATGGGTCGAGGTGTAAATGCTTTGGCAAAGCTTATGATTTGCTCGCTCCAAGGTGCGTGAAATTCTATTCTTCGTTCTTGATTTTGTAAAATACTCAAGTTTTGTTCATTTAAAAAATATACAGCCATCAATTCGGAACGCAGCAACCCAACTCCGTCAATGGGTAAGCTTTGAATTTGCTCTATTAAATGAGTTTGGCTTAAGTTAACCATTAATTGGGTTGAGGTGGAAATCTGTGTAGAAAAGTCTTGGCTTTGTTTCGATTTGGTTATTTCTGTTAAATTTTGTTCAAATGAAATTGTATTAAATTTGACTTTGTTTATCTCTCCATTATCACCATTAATACTTAATTGATCGCCATTTTTTATTAGTTCTGTAGCTTTATTCGCGTTGACTACAGATGGTATTTCAAGTTCACGGGCTAAAATTGCGGCATGAGATGTCAAACCGCCAAATTCTGTTATTATACCTTTACAGTTCCGCATTAAAGGTAACCAATCTATACTGATTGAACTCGCAACTAAAATAGTATCAGATAGTAATTT
Organism: Calothrix sp. HK-06; assembly: GCF_001904745.1. GTDB lineage: Bacteria > Cyanobacteriota > Cyanobacteriia > Cyanobacteriales > Nostocaceae > Dulcicalothrix. Next base: position 68,009 of record NZ_MRCD01000025.1, on the reverse strand, counting down.
TTGCGGCTTTTCTTGGAAGTTTGTGATTACATATGCTGTTCCTGTGACTTGACCTGATGCGGCGCCTACTCCTTTAATAACTAGTTGTGAGTTAAAAGTTGTATATTCAAGAGGTGTGACCTGCGTTAAATATAGTATTCCGTTATTTTTTGCTATAGTCCACTTGTAACTAAAGCTTGTACCGAATTGATTTGTTAGTTGGTTAGCCAGTTTTAATAATTCTTGTAACTCGGTTTGAGAAAGTGCAAATTTTTGTTGTTCTGATAGGTCTAATACGCAACTAAATACACAACTCGATTCAGGTTCAATTATAGTATTCATTTGAGTTGGCAATAATTGAGAGCAATCTTTAACTTTATATGCTAATATTTTATCGCCTAATGATTTTTCAATAATTACACCATCTGGCTTAATTTTGTAATAATCTCCATTTACTTCTCCACTGTCGATTGCATTTCCTAATCCCCAATTAGCTTGTACTTCCAAAGCAGAGGAATTTGCAACTAATAACCCACTCTTAGTTGCGTCCCATAACGGTTGTACTAATATGCCAAAATTAACTTGGCGCAGATCAATTCCTTTTTTGTTACAATACAATAAGCTACGAGCGCGAAATAATTGACTCCATGAGCGCTTTAGTGCCAAAGCAATTTCCGTGATATTACACCAACAAACTTGTGATTCTAAAAGTTCACATAAATCTTCTATTTTTGAATTCCTGTAATTCGTTCCAACGGTTGGGCGAAAAATTAAGCAATTTGCTTGCCATTCACTTGCTGCATCAAATATTACCTTAACCCATGTGGATGGTACATTTGCAATCATTATTTCCTGACGCAAACTACTAGCTACCTGCTGTAACTGGCGCCAGTTGGTAATATCTAAGTGTAGTTCGGAATAGGGTAAGTCGGTGATAAGAGTTTCTGTATCTAGATTTAAAAGAAACTCGCGTGTTACATCCGCAGCTACAACAAAACCAGGCACCACTGGGTAACGAAGTTGCAGCAAGCGACCTAAGTTAAACGCCTTATCGCCAACTTGAGTAAGGTCTTGCTGTTCTATTTGATTAAGCCAATAAAGTCTTTCCACTCAAGTAGTTTGTTTATTGTTGATTAGCGTTTGCAGCCTGATAATTTAATCGAATAATAAAAGTGCTTTTGTGAATATTTCTTCTCCACTACGAGTTTGAAGTATAGCTTTGACTAATTCTACAAAATTATTGTCTGCTTTATTATCTGCTTCAATGGTTTTCGTTGCAGCATAAAAGCTAACATCGTCCATTTTTAATTCGTTTGTTACACCTGTTTGTAACTCACATTTTTTATTATCCCAAGAAAGAGATTTGGCACGTAACGTAAATTGAAACCATACTATCTCCGAATCCTGAAGTTCAAAGAAAATATCAAAGTAAGGTTCTTCTCCTTGATACCAAATTCGCTGTATGCCCTCTTGGCTAGATTTTTTCAGGAGTTTCTGCTCAATTTTGTGTAGAGAAGCTCCTAGTGCTTCTATTTCATTGCGACCTAACACTTGATTACTGTTTTGCATCTTGACATTTCCGTATGATTAGCATTTGATTTTATAGAAATAATTATTATTTATATATATGAAAATAATATAAATATAACCATTTACTTATTTATATTAAATCAAACAGCATTTATATTGAAGATTGGGTATAAATTTTCCCACTATGAACCGAAAGTATTTGTGATGAATTCAACCACTGTGAATCAAAAGACCCTAAATGGGTAGTAGTAATCAGAGTTTGAAAACGGTCTTGAATTGCATCAAGCAATTGATTCTGTCTTGATGGGTCAAGTTCTGCTAAAACGTCATCGAGTAGCAGTAAAGGAGGTTCCCCAACAACTTCTTCAATTAATTGTAACTCTGCCAACTTAAGCGCTAGAACAAGCGTTCGTTGTTGACCTTGCGAACCGTACTGACGAGCAGGCGTTTGATTGATTGTTAATTCTACTTCGTCACGATGAGGCCCGACAAGGGTAGTTCCTTGACGTAGTTCTGGTATTACACGTTGTTGAATTTTATCTAAAAAAGCTTGTTGAACTTGTTCTGATTGATTTTCAACAGTTTGTACATTTGGAGCATATTTAATTTCTAGAACTTCAGTACTACCGCTAATACTAGCGTGCCATTTAGTAGCAATAGGCGCCAAACGTTGTATAGCTCTTTCGCGTCTTCTAATTACCCTAGTTCCAGTTGTAACAAGTTGTGCATCCCAGATACCCAATTGTTCTGAGTTAGAAGTGAGTTGTGCTGAGTGAGTCGTGCTGAGTGGGGAGTTGTTGGTCGTTTCAGTACGGGAAGTTGCGGCGATGTTTTTTAGAAAAGCGTTACGTTGACGTAGAACTTGGTTATATTGCTGTAATATATAAGCATAAACTGGCTCTAATTGTACTAATAATGTATCAAGCCAGTGCCGCCGACCTTCAGGGCCACCACGAACTAATTCTAAATCTAAACTCGAAAATTCAACAGCGTTGAGAACACCAAGAAAATCAGTTTGGCGCCTAAGATTTTCTCCGTTCAAGTTGACAGTACGGCGCCCGTTACGACGTAAAGTTAAAGCTAGGTCACTAACACCTGCCTGCCGCTTCAAACAAGCTTTAATTTGAGCAATTTCCTCTCCATCACAAACTAATTCTTTATCGCGTGCCATGCGATGGCTTCGCAAAGTCGCTAACAACTCCACAGCTTCCAACAAATTTGATTTCCCCTGAGCATTATTACCTAACAAAATAGTTTTAGGAGCAGTGAAATCGATGTACTGCTCCCGATAATTACGAAATGCTCGAAGTTGGATAGATTGCAGAAACATAAAAAATTAAGAAAGAGTTATGAGTTATAAGTTATGTGTTATGAGTTATGAATCAACTCCTAACTCCTAACTCATAACTCCTAACTGAGTTAAACGTTTTTCTTGCCAATGAGACGGAAGAAAATTTTCTCAGCTTCAATCCAAACGAACATCAGCGCACTAAATCCTACACATACTAACAATTCAGTCCTATCTAGAACATGGGTACCAAAGAAATCGCGTAGTGGTGGAACGTAAACTAACATTAGCTGCAAAATAGAGGTTACTACTACTGCTGCTAATACATAAGGGTTTGATAGTGGGTTGACTTCAATAGTTAAGCGGTTGTTAGAACGAATGGCAATGGCATGACCCATTTGAGCAAGACACAATGTTGTAAATACCATTGTTTTCCAAGAATTTGGGTCGCCTTGGTAGCCAGATGCATGAGTATATCTATATGCCCATGCCATCATTGTAATTGTAATAATCGCGAATACTATTCCAATCCGAATCATGTAAGCTCCTAAACCGCGTGCAAATATGCTTTCACGTGGGCTAAAGGGTGGACGTTTCATTACATCTGGTTCAGGAGGTTCAACAGCTAATGCTAAAGCTGGCAAACCGTCTGTAACTAAATTCATCCATAAAATTTGTAACGGTGATAACGGTACGCCTCCAAAACCAAGTAGCGGCGACGCTGCTACAGTAAGGACTTCACCGATATTACTACCCAAAATGTACTTAATAAATCTACGGATGTTTGTGTAAACTACACGACCTTCTTTTGTAGCGGCGACGATAGTAGCAAAGTTGTCATCAAGTAAAACCATGTCGCTGGCTTCTTTACTAACGTCGGTACCAGTAATACCCATTGCAATACCGATGTCAGCTTGTTTGAGTGCAGGAGCGTCGTTAACCCCGTCTCCTGTCATTGCTACAAAACGACCACGTCGTTGCAACGCTTGCACAATTCGCAATTTGTGTTCAGGCGCCACTCGTGCGTAAATGCTTACCAGGTCTACTTGCTGCTCAAGTTCCTGGTCGCTCATTTTTTGGAGTTCCTGCCCAATTAAAACTCTGTCGTTACTACCATTAGCAATACCTAAATCTTTAGCTATTGCGCGTGCTGTTAATTGGTGGTCACCTGTAATCATCACAGGACGAATACCAGCTTCGCGAGATTCTTGTACGGCAGCGCGAACTTCTGGACGTGGTGCATCGAGCATTCCTACTAAACCAAGCCATACTAATTCCTGTTCAGAAATTTCATCAGAATTTTCGGGTGGTATTTCAGTTAATGGCTTGTAAGCAAAACCTAGTACACGCAAACCATTACTCGCCATGTTGTCGTTTTGAGCGAGAATTACTTTACGTATATCATCAGTTAAAGGGATAGAGTGTTTACCATTATCTATTTGATTACAGCGAGCTAATATCAGTTCGGGTGAACCTTTGGTAAACATCAAATATTGTTCTTGACGTACCCGGTCTTTTAACACTGGGTCAATACTGTTCGCTAACAACCCTGTATCAACTGGTTCGATTTTAGTAATAACACTCATCCGCTTGCGTTCGGATGAAAACGGAAATTCGCCGACACGAGGCAGTTTGCTTTCCCACTGGTCTTTTTCTATGCCGCCTTTTCCCGCTAATGTTACTAACGCACCTTCTGTAGGGTCTCCTAAAATTTTCCAGTCACCTTTATCGTTTTGTAAGTCTGAGTCATTACAAACAGCACAAGCGACTAACAAAGCAGAAATTTCTGGATTTTGTTCAGGCGAAACGGTTTTTCCATTCAAACTAAACTCACCTTGTGGAGCATAACCATTTCCTGTCACCCCAAATAACTGATTATTGGTGAAGATTTGCTGCACCACCATTTTATTTTGGGTGAGGGTACCAGTTTTATCAGAACAAATTGTTGTTACTGAGCCAAGGGTTTCTACTGCTGGCAACTTACGAATTAAAGCTTTTTGCCGAACCATGCGCTGTGTTCCCAATGCTAAGGTAACGGTAATAACGGCGGGTAAACCTTCTGGTACTACAGCGACAGCCATTGATAACGAAACTTCCACAAGTTCTCTAAACGTGTCTAGCAGTTTGTTTCCAGTTACGCCAGAACTTATTGCTTGAAACATCCCAGCGGCAATTACTAAAGCTACTAGTATCAGTGAACCAGTAACGAGTACATTACCCAATTGAGTCATACGCTGTTGTAGTGGAGTCGGTTCGCTTTCGACTGACTGCAACATTTGGGCAATTTTTCCCAACTCGGTTTTCATTCCCGTGTTGGTAACAAGAATTTTGCCCCGTCCATTTACTACTTCGGTTCCTTGGAAGACTAAATTAATCCTATCCCCCAAAGCTGTTTCTTCTGGCAACGTTAAATCTGACCGCTTGTTAACAGCCTCAGCTTCTCCCGTCAGCGCTGACTCTCGAATTTGCAGGTTTGACTGTTCAATTATTCGCCCGTCTGCTGCTAACTGCACCCCTGCTTCGACTAACATTAAATCACCAGGCACTAAATCCTTACCTGCAATCTCTACTTGTTTGCCGTTGCGGATAACTCTAACGTTTGGGGAAGATAATTTTTTCAAAGCTGCAAGTGCTTGTTCCGCGCGGCTTTCTTGTACATAACCGAGAATCCCGTTCAAAATAACGATTGCTAAAATGGCAATTGTATCTTTAAAGGGTAATTCGCCCGGTTTGAGTTCTCCCGCACGCCAAGACAGAAAATCTAAGACCCCAGAAACAAAAGCCACTCCAATCAACATCAGCAGCATGATGTTTTTGAACTGATCTATCAAAATTTCCCAGGAACTGCGACCACCAGACTCTTCTAACTCGTTAGGTCCATATTTTTGTAAACGCTGTTGAACTTCTTCTGGCGTTAAGCCCTTGTCTGCACTAGTTGACAGTTGTTGTATTGCTAATTTCGGTTCTAAACTATGCCACACGGCATTATCAGGCAGAGAATGAGCAGACATCGTATTAAGTACTAAGGATTTAGTTACAAATTTCAATCATAATTTAGATATGGTTAGGAAACCATTGACTAAGCTTACACGCTTTGTTGTTATAGATATACATCTATATAAGTACTACACAAGTAATACTATATAGGTGTTGTTAACATTTCATTGGCAAGTTTTCCTCATCCGTAAGTAATATTGACTTTCGATAGAGTAATTTGTAACACATAATTTACCATCATAAAAGTAAATACTGTCTGAAATTGTGCATGAATGAAATAAGGCAAATAAGCTTTAGGCAAATCATAGCGTTGGATAAATAAGTTTACTATGAGTTACGCACTTGATAATTTGAATAATCTAACTACGGGTAAGATGTTTGGGCAACGGACAATTAGACCGCTTTGTGCAGCCTCGATTTATGGCATCGCCTTTATCAAGGATACACTTATTGCGATTGACCAAAGAAAGGGATTTTTACTAGAAATTGACCCTTATACAGATAACACCAAGGTACTTAATCCACACTCCTGTCGTGAATTTACCGGGGTAACAGGCATTAGCCTCTGCGAAGATACGCTATGGGTGGTGCGAGATAACAGTGTTTATTTATGCAAGCTCAACTCGTTGGGTTTAGAGCATTTCATCACGTTACCTTATCCTGCTGATGGCATAGCTGTATGGGGGTCAACCATTTACGTAAGCTGTCAAAAGCTCGGTGGAATTCTCATTTTTGACCGTAACACACGCAAGCAAATTACACACTTTTACGCGCCCGGAGTAGGAGTAGAAAATTTAGCAGTATGTGAAGACACGCTTTGGGTTTGCGACCGTACCGAACAAACCGTTTACGCTCTCGACCGCGCAACAGGAGAAATTCAGTTTAATGTTCTTACACCGTTTGATTCTCCTACAGGCATAGCTATTCACACAGACGAAAACGGCTTAAGTAACATCTATGTTGCTTATGCATCAGATGAGCCTTACGTGCGCGATAATCCTAACGCCGACCCAAACTATGAGGTTGCATATCGTGACCGGACGTTTGTTCATAAGTTACAATATCACTACGACCCTCAAAAGCGTGTTGCTTTATCGAACGGATATCGCATAGAAATGTCTTATGTTGAGGAAGTGGCGCCTCTCGAAGAAATTTATTTGCCTGATTTAGAATGGCATATTGCTTTACCCAGCGATACTGACCGTCAAAAAGTTGTTAGTGTTGAACCAATTGGGCTACCTTTTAGCGAACAAACAATTGAAGGACAGCGAGTTGCGGTTTTTAAATTTGACGCTCTTACCCCAGGTGAACGTCATGTTCTCGGTTGGAAGGCAATTGTGGAAGTCCGTGGGATTAAATACCGCATTACTCCGCGCGACGTTGAAAATATCCCCGAACTGCCCGAAGAATTCAAAACCCGCTATCTCGTAGACAACGATGACTTGGCAATGGATACGGGTATAGTTATTCGTGCGGCAAAAGACGCTGTTGGTACAGAAACTAATATTTTGCGGAAAATGTATAACATCCGTAATTATGTGTACGACCAGCTTTCATACGGTATAAAACCTTATATTGACTCTCCTGATGTTGTACTTGAACGTGGTGTTGGTTCGTGTGGTGAGTACGTAGGAGTTTTACTAGCACTATGTCGCTTGAATGGTATAGCTTGCCGTACAGTTGGACGCTACAAGTGTCCTGCCTTTGCCGAACATCAAAACGTTCCTTTGCAACCTGATTTTAATCACGTCTGGTTAGAATTTTACGTTCCTGGTTTTGGTTGGTTGCCAATGGAGTCTAACCCTGATGATTTGGGATATTATAGCGCTCATCCAACCCGCTTTTTCATGGGTTTATGCTGGTACCATATCGAAATCGGTAAGGGCATTTCATTTGAAAGCTTGTTTAGTAAAGGTGTACGCCTTACAAAAGAAGATATCTCAATCGGTGAGCTAGCGATTAATCACATTCGCTTTACGATTCTTGATGAGTTACCACCTCAAAAGTAATCAGTGAAAAGCGCTGACTTCTGAGTAGAGATGCAAAGGGAATTGCGTCTCTACAATTACTTTTACAAATAATTCATGGTTTTATAGCAAAGCTTTATTCAAGCTTGATTAATCTCAGTATATTCATAGATTACCTTGGAAATTATCACGCACTAAATTTAGTGACTCATATAAAAACAGTAAGATGCTTAAGTAAAATTTTTTAATTATAATCAGGTAATATTATTGATGAACAGTAAATACTCTTAAGTAAAGTACATCAGTAAATATATTGAAAATATATGAATATTAGTTGTTAAACTAGCGGTAATTGACATTGCATAATAGCTAATAATAAAGATAAAAATATAAATATTGAATCTTATTTTATATCTACTATTAAATGACACTCGGCACAAGACGTAACATGTCACGTCTCTACATTCAGCACTATATATTAGCGGTGAAAGCAAGTGAGCAATTTAATAAATCTTTACTACACAAGCCTTCCAGAAGAGCAAAAGATATATCAACATTTGTTATATTTGGTGCAAGTTGAATCACCAAGTCAGATGCTTGTACGTTTTCAAGCACTCTTTATAAATGGTTTTGATTATCCCGAATCAGAGATATTATTGGCTTTATACAAAATTACTACGTCTGAAACCGCTGAACATGAGTTTAATTTTTTTCTGAATCGTTGCTGCCATATTTTGATTAATCGCTGGCACATGCAGCCACAAATACATACTTTTATCCCCGATTTAATTACCTTATGTCAATCTTCACCTTCTCGTCATAAAATTATTAGTATTCGTGAAAAGGCAATTCGGCGCCTACACATATTAGTGAAAAATTTTATTCAAAGCGAGCAATATGTTGCTTTACGCCGATTAGCACAAGTAATTTCACACAATCAAGCACAGCGTAATGTTCATCAACCTCTAGCAATGTTAATGCGACGCTACCCATATTTATACGAACATTGTTTACTAACAGAAGACTCAACAACTGAGCATAAGTGGACTGTTAAAAAAATCAAAGCTGAAGTTCAAAAAGACTTTGAGCTTGATTTATCGCGTTATGTTACCTGGAAAGTTCGTTGCCATCAAGCTTCACAAATCGATAAAAACAATAATACAAGTAAACTAATTATGCCCGTTAATAATCCGACTTTATTAAGTGAAGCAAATTTAAACGCTGCTCTCACACAATTTATGGGTAGAGTTGAGGGTGATTACACTTATCAAGAATTAGCACGAAGATTTTTAAACTATACTCAAGCTTCTTGTTATGGCGCCTTTAAAGATGACTTATATAAATATCTTACTTCTGGGATTGATAGAGAATATGGCAAGCTACAATTTAATCAGCGTTTGTATAAACAATTGCAAAGTACTTTAATAGATGCCGATGACCAAAAAATGAATGAATTCTTATTAGTTCGTACCTGTAGTCAATTACTAAACTTTTTGGTAGTAGAAAGTGCAACATTACCTCAGCATTTTACTTTTATTGATTTAATTGCCAACCAAGGTACCCTCATTACAACAGGATTGTTACTCAAAATTGTGTTGATTTGTCGTAAAGTCAAACCTTATTTAACAAAACGATTTGCAATTTTGTTTAATCATTATGAGTCAGCGACGACAAGCAGTATAGTTTGGCTTGTGGAAACACTCGAACAGTTGAATATTGCCTACAGCATTCATTTTGGAAATGTAGACATTTCATACTTTAATCAACTTAAAACTAAATACTAATACGGCAATATATTTATACTATTTTTCTAGGTACGCTAGAGAATTGGCAAATGGAGTTAAACGGGCAAAAACGACAGTGGTAACCTGGGTTTGGTGGGAATATTGTGTTAAAGAACTGTGATTTTTGTTGGTATCTTTCGATATCTTGCTGGTGTTTAATAGCTATATTTGCTAGTTCTTGCTCGATTTTATCTAATTCGCTGTCAGAAATTACAATTAGCTCAGATTTTTTGCCAACTTCTAAATTATAAAACGAAGCTATAGCTTGATATTCAGGGTATAAATATCGTGCTGCAACTAAATAAACTAACGCTTGTCGGTGGTCAAATGGAGATTTGCCTGTTTTGAAGTCTAAAATATGTAGAGTCCGTAGTGATGCGGGTTGATGTTGGATATTTATGTCACCTTCTATAAAAACACAGTCCATTGCTGCGTATAATCGAAAACGGTAATCTTGTTTTTCTACGGCAATTGGTTTTGGAAAACCTTCATCACCGCGCGTCAACTGGATTATTTGCTTATTATGTAGTAAAGGTGAACTATGATAGTTTTTTAAGATTTGTAACACCCTTTGTTGGACTTCTGTAGTTGTATAATTTAATTTCAGTAGCTGTGCGACTTTTTCAACGCCATCATCTCGCTTTAGAAGATGTGGGTTGTGATGAAATTCATATACTCCTTTTTGCGCTAACAGACCTATACGCTGTGATGGAGTTGCGCTTTTTAATAAAGCTTTTACTTGTGGTTCGTGCTGACGTGCTTTAATAAACCCCCTTCGCATTTGGCAATGCAAACGTTGCTGTCCTGCTGCTGGGACAACTAATGACCAAAGATGATAGCTTATGAATGGTCGAGGGGTTAACATTGTTCGAGTCGAGTAATAGCTTAATGTAAAATTTGACACCAAATTCATTAAAATGAACTTTGGCGCCTCAGCGACAAAAAATTGCTTTTCTTTATTAAAAACAGTGCTTTCAACAGCTATATTGATAAAGCCTATACTTAAGCAAAATTAATTTTGGTTATTTGGTATACTACTTAAGCGCAATTTAGCTTAATCAACCAGCAGTAGCGAGCGAAAACAATGTAACAGCAACAGCCACAACAGTAGTTTGTTTACTATTGTGGCAAATATAAAAGCTATGTTGTATACCAATTGTTGAGTTTTTTATCAGATGTACTTTAACCGCAATTAGCCATAATCCTGTTATATATAGCGTTATACGTTCGACTAACCTAGCTTTAACCTTAATAAAAAGCTAAAAAAGTAAACATAATGAAAACTATTGCCAACCTACTAACATCTTTACTAATAGCGTTTTGGGTAATTGCGATTGCTATTGTTGCCGTCCAAAACGCTGAACCTGTATCTTTAAGATTTCTGTCCTACCAGTCGATTCAAATACCTTTTGGGTTACTGTTAGCGTTTAGTGCTGGTATTGGTGTTATTACTATGGCATTTCTAATACCAGTATGGGGTCTTAGTAGTTCTGTTCGAGGGAATTCGGTCTCTGATGATGACCCGGAGTTTTTTACTGATGAATATTAAGTGGACACGTATAAATAGGACGGGCAAGGATGCCCATCCCACTCATTGGTGATATTATCGCTGTAAACTACGTGGGTCTAGAGCGTCGCGTAAACCATCTCCCAGTAAGTTAAATGCGAGTACAGTCAAAATAATTAACAGTGCGGGTGGTATTATCAGCCAAGGCTGTAGCACTATAATCGAAGCGTTCGATGCTAACGATAACATGTTACCCCAAGAGGCATCTGGTTGTTGAATGCCTAAACCAATTAAACTTAATACCGATTCTGCCTCAATAAAACTAGGAATTGAAAGAGTGGCTGCAATAATAATGTAAGTCGCTGTTTGGGGCAAAATATGACGCAAAATAATGTATATCGGTTTACCTCCCATTGCCCGTGCAGCTTGAACAAATTCGCGCTCTTTAATTGATAACACTTGTCCACGAATTACCCGCGCTAAACCAGCCCAACGAACAAACGAAGTAATAACGATGATAAGTAAGAAGCGCTCAGTGCTACTTAGTCCAGGGGGTAATACTGCGGCAAGAGCAATTAATAAATAAGTTGTGGGAATTGTCATTAGCACTTCAACAAATCGCATAATCGTGCTGTCTGTCCAACCAGCGAAGTAGCCAGAAATACCACCAACTAACATACCGATAGGAAAAGAAATCGCAACCCCAACAATTCCTATGAATAAGCTGATACGACCACCGTGCAAAAGACGACTAAATTGGTCGCGGCCTTGGTCATCAGTTCCCAAAAGATTTATCCTTCCGTCACCCGAAGCACCAAATAAGTGCAAGTTGAGAGTGATACCTGGCAGAATATCAACTTCTTGCCATGAAGGTGGTAATGGTAAGCTTACCTGAAAAAGCTTGTATTCAGGCCCAGTGGTAAATAGTCGAATCGGCGAGGGTTTTGTGTAATCTACAATGATTTCGCGCTTGCCCGTATTCAAATCAGTTTTTCCCTGCGTCGTTGGGTAAACGTGAGGGCCAATAAATTTTCCATCGCGCGTTTGGTAATGAATCTTAGTGGGTGGAAGCAATGAACCGTTTGCTTGTGGTTCATTAGGTTTATAGGGAGCAAAAAAGTCTGCTCCAATTACCGATACATAGAAAATTATCAATAGTATTGCCCCAAACCTTGCCAAAGGGTTTTTCTTTAAACGTTGCCACCAGTTCATAGTCAGTTTATGTAAATTGTCAAGACCTAATAGTTATAAGTTAATAGTTAATCGTCAACGTTGTGGGGCAAAATGTCAATCTTTACAAAGTGCTGAGTAGAAAGTGCTGAGTGCTAAGTTTTTTTACTCCTAACTCCTAACTCGTAAGGTGCGTAACGCTACTAGTTCATTAGTCTTAGTTTACGATTGTTATGGCGTTACGCACCCTAGCTCCTAACTCTACTCAGCACACAGCACTTTTAACTAACAAGGTATAGTTTTTCTTCAATTTGACGCTCGTGTTCAACGACAAAGACGTTGGAGTATAGATTAGCTATGATTTGTTTACCCTGTTGGGTTAAAGACAAGTAGCGTAAACCGTCTTGGATATAAGGAAACACACCGTTCCAGTAGAACTTAGCGTAGTTTTTACGCAAATCCGCAGGTGTTTTATACCCCAATACCTTATTCATTCCTGTTTCTTCAAATTCGTAGAACAATGAAGTGATTTTATTTAGGTAACGAGGGTCACTCAATTGTCCAATTAAATCAGCAGCACGTACCAATCCCGCAAAACACTGGGTTCCTTGACTGTCTTCTTTTGCTGGTACTGGAAAGCGAGTTAATTCAATGTTGCTTTTGATAACTTCTGAGTCAATAAGTTTATGACCACCGAATCGCTCATCAATAAACAGTTTGGCTCGGTCTACATGATAAGGTGTCAGACTTGCGTCAGAGGCGCCAGGTGGTAAAGGAATCATTTTTCCTTCTTTGCCTGTAGAATATAAACCATCAATTTCTTTGTCTTGACGGCATACTCCCTTGACGTAGCCAATATCATGGCATAATAACGAAATAATACAGTGTAACCAGTCTTCGCTCGATACTCCTCCCTCACGGATATGCTTACCACGAAGAATCTCTTGCCCAACTAGGGTTACTAAAATAGAATGTTCGACGTTGTGATAAAGAGCATCACTGTTGGCAATGTTCTCTAACGCCATATTGCCAGCCCAAGCGATAATATCTTGATAATCTGTTTTTAGACAGCCGTAAGTACGTCTATATCCTTCACGAATCTGCTTTACAAACGCATCAATTAAAATTTCTGTTGTATTAAACATATTGGTATGAATCTAGATACTATGTATTAATGGGTTTTCTTAATCAATCTATTGAGACATAGTTTGATTAATTAAGGGTTATACAGATTTTTCCCAGATTTTGTTCGTAGCTACCATCACTATTCACTAAATTGCTTGAATCGCTTGCATAGACGAGAAAACTTTTTCTGCCCTTACCACAGGATATGCTATGCCTTTAGTTAGGTGCAAAGATTTACGATTAATGGGCGATATCTGTTCAACTAAAAGCCGTAAGGCTTACTATACTATTTATATATAATACATATTGACTACTATGACTTCGTTGGTAAAGCAGAAGCTCTGAGAAACCGGGTTTCTTTGCCCCAATCTTGTAATGAAAACGAAAATTTGGGCTAGAAACCCGGTTTCTTTAATGGACAAATTTAAATAATCGATTATGATTATTATTTTTTCACATCAACTCGTTATAGTGCGGTGATTTGACGATGATTTGATGGTGATTAAGGCATTGCCAAGAGTGTGACGTGCTTCGCATTAACTAAAAATCATGCTATCGGGTGACGCATTGTACAGGCGGAAGTCAAATTTGTGCGGCATAGTTAAAATATAGTAATTGTTTGAAAACTTTCTTAAACAAAACTGTGTAAATTCAACTTGGTTAATACTGGAGGCATTAATTGTGGGGGAAGAAAGTTTTTCTGAGTTGGAAGTGCGGAAACCGATATCGGTTGATGAGGAAGATTGGCATTCGGAACCGCCAAGACCAAAGCGGGGATGGTTGACTCCATTGATGCTTGGTTTGGGAATGGGAATAATTATTGCCCTAGGAGGGATACGAGCATTTAGCCAGCGTCCGGGTGCTATGCCACAAACCAAACAGGTAGCAGCGTCAACTAGTGTGGCGCCAAGTATGACTGTGACTTTCGCCCGAGCTGAAACAACTCGAATATTTCGTACACTCCCAGTCACAGGGAATATTGCCGCACGAGACTTGACCCCAGTATTGCCAATTAGTAATGGTTTACAAGTTAAGCAAGTGTTGGTAGATATTGGTGACTTTGTAAAAGCAGGTCAAGTCATGGCAGTACTTGATAACTCAGTCATACAAGACCAAATTCGTCAAGCAAGAGCAGATATTGAATCAAAACAGGCTGATGTTTCATCGAAACAAGCTGATGTAATATCAAGGCAAGCAGCAGTTGAAGCTGCACAAGCGGCAGTAGCATCAGCACAAGCAGTTGTACAGCAAAGACAAGCTGATTTAGGACAAGCACGAGCAAGATTGAACGATGCACAGCGAAATGTTACCCGTAATCAACAACTTTTCGCTCAAGGTGCCATTAGTCGTCAAGCGTTAGAAACCTTAGAAACTAATTTGACTACAGCGCGTGAAGCAGTGCGTCAAGCTGAGGCAAATATTCGTAACGCTCAAGCCAACGTTGCCACTGCACAAGCAAACGTCGGTAGCGCACAAGCAGCAGTTCGCATCGCTGAAGCTGGAACGTCAAGTGCCCAAGCTAGTGTCAGGAGTAATAATGCTAGATTAGAGCAAATCAAAACGCAGCTAAGTCAGACTGTTGTTCGGGCGCCAGTTTCAGGATACATAGCAGAGAAACTAGTCCGTGTGGGTGATGTCACAGGAGTTCCACCACAAAGTCAAGTAGGTACTGTAGTTGGTGGCTCACAAAAGCTATTTTCTATTGTTCAAGACGGCAAATTAGAATTACAAGCGCAAGTCCCAGAGGTTCAGTTACCTCAAGTTAGAATTGGCGCTTCGGTACAAGTAACTTCAGACCGCGATAACCGAGTTCGTTTAATTGGAACAGTTAGAGAAATTGAGCCAGTGGTAAACCAACAGCGACGCGAAGCAACCGTAAGAATAGAATTGCCACCCACAAATTTGCTCAAACCAGGAATGTTCGCGACTGGTGCGATTAATACATCAACATCTGTTGGTGTTGCAGTCCCACAAAAAGCCGTTCAACCACAATCTGATGGCAGCGCGATTGTATTCATGCTAATGGGTGAAGACAAAGTAAAAGCTCAGAAAGTACAAGTGGGAGAAATACTCAATAATAACCGTATTGAAATTAAAGACGGTTTGAAAGTAGGTGACAAAGTGGTCATCGATGGCGCCGGTTATATCAAAGATGGTGACACAGTTAGAGTCGCAACTAACTCATAACTCCTAATTCCTAACTCCTAACTTAATTTAATGTCATTTAATATTTCAGCTTGGTCGATTAAAAAACCAGTCCCGACCATAATTTTATTTATAATTTTGACCTTAATTGGTTGGTATTCATTCACCACTTTGGGAATAGATATTAACCCTAATATTGACGTTCCGACTGTTTCGGTGACAGTAACACAACCTGGTGCTGGGCCGACCGAACTGGAATCACAAGTTACTAAAAAAGTAGAAGATGCCGTTGCTTCTTTGGGTAATATCGACGAGTTACGCTCGACAGTCACTGATGGCTCTAGCGTTACAACCATTAATTTTGTTTTGGGTACAAACACTGACCGTGCAACAAATGATGTTCGTAACGCAATTGCCCAAATACGACAAAATTTACCCCAAGACGTTAATGACCCAATTGTTAAACGGTTGGAGTTTTCTGGAGGTCCAATTATGACCTATGCGGTAACATCAGAATCTCGTTCGGTCGAAGATTTAAGTAATATAGTTGACCAAACAATTAGCCGTGCGCTTCTGGGTGTTCGTGGAGTTGCTCAAATTAACCGTGTTGGAGGAGTAGATAGGGAAGTACGTGTAAACTTAGACCCAGAAAGATTACAGTCTCTAGGTATTACTGCCACTCAAGTAAACGACCAAATTCGAGCGTTCAATATTAATTTACCTGGAGGACGCGCTGAAGTTGGTGGCAGTGAGCAAAGTATTCGTACTCTTGGTAGTGCCGAAAGTGTCTCTGCTCTAAAGAACTATGAAATTGTTTTGCCTGGGGGAGGAAGTGTACCTTTAGCTTCTTTGGGAAATATAGATGATAGTTTTGGCGATGTTCGTCAAGCAGCAAAATTAAATAATAAACCCGTTGTCGCTTTTGAAGTGTTGCGAAGTACGGGCAGCGTTATGGTGACTGTTGAAGAAGGAGTAAAGCAAGCAGTCGCACAGCTGCAAAAAAGTTTGCCTAAAGATGTCAAACTTGAGCTAATTTTTACGCGCGCTACGTTTGTTAGGCAGTCTTACCAAAGCACCATTGATGAATTAATTCAAGCGTCAACACTCGCGGTAATAGTAATTTTATTGTTTTTACGTGATTGGCGTGCGACATTAATTACTGCTGTGGCGTTGCCTTTATCGATGATACCTACCTTTGCTGTACAGCAAGCGTTAGGTTACACGCTTAACAATATGACATTGTTAGGGTTAGCTTTGGCGGTGGGTAACTTAGTCGATGACGCGGTGGTAGAAATTGAAAATATGGAACGGCACATGGCAATGGGCAAAACGCCAATGAAAGCTGCCTTCGACTCCTCTGCTGAAGTCGGGTTAGCTGTAATTGCATCGAGTGCTACAATCATTGCCGTATTTTTACCTGTTGCTTTTATGGGAGGGGTTCCAGGTCAATTTTTCCAACCATTTGGTGTTACTGTTGCCGTTTCTACTATTTTTTCTACCTTGGTAGCGCGCATGGTTACTCCTATGATGGGCGCCTATTTACTCAAAGATAAGCACGAAGGTAAAAATGCTGAAGGTAGAGATGCAGTTCGTGTATCTAATTTAAATCGTGGCAAAGGGCGCCGTTTTAAACCTTATGCCTCACTATTAAAATGGTCATTGCGCCATCGCATCATTACAATTGGCATCGCGATTGGATTCTTTATAGCTTCTTTAATGCTTGTACCGCTTATTCCTAAAGGGCTAGTGGATGGTGGAGATATCGGTATTTCTACGGTAAATATTGAATTACCACCAGGTTCAACGTTAAGAGATGTTGACAGAGCAAGCACAATAGCAACTAATATTATTCGCCAAAATCCCTTAGTAGAAAGTGTTCTCGCAACAGAACAAATAAATACCGCTTCACTAACGGTTAAACTAAAACCTAGAGAACAACGTAATATTTCTCAAATCGAATACGAAAATCAAACACGCCCATTACTTGAAAAAGTACCTGGCGCCCGTATTAGTTTTGCCTCGGCAGGTGCCGTTGGTGGTCGTAAAGACTTAACTATATTATTACAAAGCGAAAACCCTGAAGCGTTAAATAGGTCTGCTGTAGCATTAGAATCACAAATGCGGACAATACCTGGTGCCGTTGAAGTATCTTCGAGTGCCAGTTTAGTTAAACCAGAAATACTTGTCATTCCAGACCCACAGCGTGCGGCAGATTTAGGAGTCACCGTACAATCAATAGCACGAACAGCATCGTTAGCAACAATTGGTGATAATGAAGCCAACCTGGCGAAATTTAATTTACCCGACCGTCAAATTCCTATACGTGTACAAATTGACCCCAAAGCTAGGGCAGATATTAATACATTCAAAAATCTTCGTGTACCATCCCAAAACGGTAGCACTGTACCGCTACTTTCCGTTGCAAATATTAAATTTGGTAGTGGACCTTCAACAATCAACCGTTTTGACCGTCTGCGTCAAGTCTCAGTGGAAGCTAACTTAACCGGATTATCATTAGGTGATGCTTTAACCAAAGTTTCTCAGTTACCAGCGCTGCTTTCTTTGCCTGCTGAAGTTATTCAGCGTAGCTCAGGTGACGCAAAAATCATGCAGGATATTTTTAGTCGCTTCGGTTTAGCTGTACTTTTGGCAGTTACCTGTATATACGCGATATTAGTGCTACTTTACAACAACTTTTTGCATCCTATTACCATCATGGCAGCACTACCATTTTGTTTGGGAGGCGCCTTAGTTGGCTTATTAGTATCACAAAAAGCATTGGGTATATACGCGCTCATTGGAATTGTGTTGTTGTTAGGTATTGTTACTAAGAACTCTATTTTGCTTGTAGACTACACCATTATCAACATGGAAGAAGGAAAACCGCAGCGTGCAGCGTTAATCGAAGCTGGGGTATCGCGGTTGCGTCCTATCATGATGACATCATTAGCGAGTATTGCAGGCACAATTCCATTAGCATTAGGAATTGGGGCAGGTGCCGAAGTTCGTCAACCAATGGGAGTGGCAATTTTAGGAGGTTTTACAACATCAACGTTGCTAACGTTGCTTGTCGTACCAGTCTTATTTAGTTATATAGACGACTTCCAAACCTGGATTATAAACTTATTCAAATATGGGTTTGGGAAAAAACGGCGCCCTCGTGGAGATGTGAATCATAAAGACGTGATTAATCACGTCTCTACAGCAAATGTTGAGGATGAGAAAGTAAAGTATTAATTATCAAATATTGCTCCGCTTAGATTAGCGTCTGTAAAGTTAGTATCTTTCAAATTTGTGTCGCGCAAATCGGCGCCACGCAAATCGGCATTGTTCAAATTAGCATTACTAAGATTGGCGCCACGTAAGCACGAACCAGATAAGTTTACTGCTGTTAAATTGGCGCCACTCAAATTTACATTACTTAAATACATACCCATCAAATTAACTCCTGTTAAATTAGCTGCGCTCAAATTATGTGTAAAATCTTGCACGTACTTAAGATTAGCTTTGCTAAGATTAGCTGTAGTTAAATTAATATATGTTAGTTTGACGCGACTCAAATTAGCCCCACTTAAATTAATACCAATCATATTTGCTGGAAATTCGCCTTCAGGGTCACTGAGTTGTGCTTCACTCAAATCAACATCACTCAAATTAGCAAATAATAAATTAGCACCTTCTAATCTTGCTTTAGTTAAATTAGCACCGCTTAAATTAGCTTCGCGTAAATCGGTTCCACTCAAATCAGCGCCAGTTAAATTTGCACCTCGGAGATTGGCGCCGCTTAAATTAGTGTTACCAAGCTGTACATTAGTTAAAAGCGCGTTTTCTAAACAGGCACCAGGAGCTATTAAATAGGCGCCTTTTGTGGCAGGGTCAAAATTATTAGGGAAAACAGTAGCTTCGTTATAAACCGCATGTTGGAGATTTGCATCGTCTAAATTTACACCCGATATATTGGCATCAAGTAAATCAGCTCGACTTAAACGGGCACCTCTCATGTCTATATTTTTCAACTCAGCTTTACGTAACGTAGACCAACTTAAATTTGCACCACTTAAATCAATTCGATTTAGCTTAATTTCGCTAAAATCAACACCGCTTAAATCAGCACAACTAAGGTTTGCGCCATCTAACTTTGTACGAGTTAGCTTTGCTCCACTCAAATTAGCGTTGTTGAGATTAGCATGTGTCAGATCGGCGCCATATAAGTTAGTGTTATGCAGGTTGGCATTCTGAAGATTAGCATGGCTAAGGTCTGCATAGCGTAAATCAATACCGCTAAAATCGGCGCCGTTTAAATTAGCTCGATTTAGTTTGATATTATTTAGCGAATATCCAGTAAATAAGGCACCTTCTAGTTCAACTTTACAAAAATTACGTTCTCCGTTTTGATAACGATTTAGCAATTCCTCAAGATTGATTTCGGTTCGGTCTTGGGCTACATACATTTGATTAAGTAGCAATAGCATACGCTCTATCTTAAATTCTTCATCGCTGAGTTTTTTAGAAGGTCTTGTCGTATTGCCAGTTTTATTAGTTTTTGGAACAGAAACAGTGTCAATTGCTTCTAAAAAAATCGCAGTAGCATGTAGCGAAGATTCAGATTTATTAAATTTAGAAAATTCTATATCTGGATTGATATTAGCTTGTTGATACAAAATATTTTGTAAATCTGCTACTTCCCACTGTAAACTTTCCACAATTTGAACATCGGGTCGATTCTCAAATTTATCTATTAAATTATCTAACTCACGTTTCATCCCTTGCAAATACTGCCTGAGTAGTACTTGCTGGCGTTCCATTTGTTCTAGCCTAGAAACCAAAGATAAAAATTCTCGTTCAGAGTTAGAAATATTCATCGATTTATAAATAAAAGTAGAGTGCTAACCTGATAACCTATATGCCATGAGCATAGAAGAATCCGTATACTCGAATCCTATATCTATGTTTCCCAAGATGAGACTGCCTATAACACGGACACGATGATGCGAACACTTGCGGAAATCAATGAAAAAATCAGTCAACAAAAAGCTGTAGTTTTAACCGCTTCTGAAATTAAAGCAAGAGTTGCAGAAGTTGGTATTACTCAAGTGGCTAAAGAAGTTGATGTAATCACAACTGGTACTTTTGAACCAATGGAATCGAGCGGCGCCATTATAAACTTAGGACATACTGACCCACCAATAAAAATTCGGCGTTGTTGGCTTGATGGAGTGCCAGCATATTCTGGTTTTGGTGCTGTTGATTTATATATAGGCGCCAGTTGTACAGTAGAAACAAAAGACGGTGAAGAAGCGCGTGTTCGGAAAACGACACCTAAGTTTAAACGTGGTGGTGGGCACGTCATAGAAGATTTGATTGCCGGGAAACCAATACAATTGCGGGCAGAAGGGCAAGTAACCGACTGTTACCCCCGTGCTTCATTTGAAACGACAATTTCGCGCGAAACCATAAATCAGTTTTATTTATTTAATCCCAGAAACCTTTATCAAAATTTTATAGTGGGTGTAAATGGAGGAGACAGACCACTATTTACATATTTAGGGCCGTTACAACCCCGGTTGGGAAATGCTGTATTTTCAAATCCGGGTGCAATATCACCGCTTCTCAACGACCCAAAATTACAACTCGTTGGTATTGGTACAAGGATTTTTCTAGGTGGAGGAGTTGGTTACGTAACATGGGAAGGTACTCAACATTTTCCTTTACAAAAGCGATTACCTAACGACACTCCTATAGGTCCGGCTGCGACTTTAGCATTGATTGGCGATGCTAAATCAATGGACGCTCGTTGGGTGCGAGGCTGTTACTTTAAAAATTATGGACCATCTTTAATGCTGGGTGTAGGAGTTCCTTACCCTGTACTTAATGAAGAAGTAGTAGCTCGCTGTGCAGTTCAAGACAAAGAACTAGTGGCGCCAATAGTAGATTTTTCAATTCCTCGACGTGTTCGTCCGACATTTGGGCTAGTAAGTTATGCCCAACTAAAATCAGGACGCATTACCATCGAAGGTAAAAACGTTAGAACCGCTCCCCTTGCAAGTATGTATCTTTCATTACAAGTTGCAATTGAATTAAAACAATGGATTGAAGAGGGTAAATTTACGCTAACCGAAGCTGTGGCTTCAATTTCAATGGAGCGTTCGTTTTTACCACAAGACCGATGGACAGAATTTTGATTTATGAGTTATGAGTTATGAGTTATGAGTTATGAGTTATGAGTGTCTTTGTTGTGTCATGAGTCACCGTAGTAAAGCATCTCTATAATTTATCAATACTTTAAAGATTCTACCGTGCGGGAAAACTCCGTTTACGCTACGCTACTAATGACAACTTATAACTCCTAACTCCTAACTCCTAACTCCTAACTATTTTATGCTTCTTCTGGTTTTGGACGTTTAACAGGTTTGGGGGTTGGGCGCCCCGACGTTGTTGGTCTAGGTGCTACGTTAACATCACTACCTTTTTTAATTGGCAGTGGAGTTTCGCCGTTGCTTGGTCTCTTGAATGGCTTTTTAGAACCACCTTTATTAAAGCTATTAAAGGGTCTTTTTGCTCCTACTGGGCCTCCTTTAAATGGTGGACGCCGTTTTTTGGGTAGGTCGGCAATTGCTTTTCCACTTTCGATGGCAAGCAAATCACCTTGACGTATCACTTCTATATCCCAAAACTTACCTACCGCTCTAGCGTCAAGAGTTCCTTTAAGCTTTAGTTTGAAATATTTGGGCTTATCATCCTGCTTGCGGGGAGCTTGCTTGATTTTGAGGACCAAATTGCTACCATCTTGCGCTTGGTAAACAACCTCACCACGCACAGAGAACTTACCATCTAAAACAGTTGATGAAGATGTAGTAACTTCGGATGATTCATTACTGTGTAAGGATGGTAATCTTTCTGTTTCTTCAATATTATTTGATTTAGCAAGTTTTTCTGGCTCCCAAACACCAACTATTTGAAGGTGTAGTTGGTCATTTTCTTGGCGAGTGCGTGGGTAAACAACCCATAAATGTTCTTGTTGCAGGTCGAGATGATTTTTAACCAAACTCATCATTCGTCCAAGGAGAACGGTGTTGATAGAGGCGCCATCTGCGGTAACAAGCGAACCTTGAGTAAATTGTTCGGCACTGCTCACGTAGCGACCCCGAATTAGACCGATTGCTCGGTACTGCATCGGTTCGCTAGGTGGTGGAATTGGAGAAAGACGATTCGTGTTTTGATCTAAAGTAGCTTCGCTATTGTCCAACAAAGTTTCTTTTGCATAAGCATGATTTTGAGTCGGAGTAGCAGATACTTCTAGCTTGGCTGAATCAAGATTTGACGTAACTGGTAAGATCGGTTCGGATGACGGCATCAGGTCGGAATTCATAGAAACTCCTTGCGACGGAGATATATTCCCGCTATGGGATTAGATTAATCGTAAACACAGGAAGAGCGTTTGTGTGGCTTTTGGAAAGTATATTTCTTCCATAAGCACCGTGAAGAGCATACCTTATGTGATACTGAAGACGCGATGCCAGTTATTTCAACAAGGAACACCCACATGAAAGATACTGACTCGCGCACGAGATTCATCTCACAAGTTAGGTGTAAAAAGCGCGTCTTTATACTAGTTTCGGAAGCATATCACAGTTACAATTCTGACGATTCCTCCTAAAGTTAGCACTCCTAGACTGCTTTGTTTTTTGCTATTTGTTATAAAGTTCACAACATAAACGCGGTATTCCGCAAAGTTTTGCAAATTTTTAAATTTTCCTATCACGTTTAATTTAACGGAGGTTTTGTGGCTAAATCGGAAAATCGCTTAGTTGTTAGGGTTATACTCGGATTAGCCGTCTTGGCTTTTATAGGTGTTTCCGTACTTCCCATTATTGACGGATTCAATGCATCGCGTAGTTCTCAGGCTAATAATTCTAGTAATAACAAAGGAACGGCACCTGTTGACCAAAAAACCAAGCTCCAAGATGAGGTACGGGGTTATGAGCTAGTTTTACAAAGAGAACCAGAAAATCAAACTGCGTTAAAAGCTTTGCTACAAGCACGTTTACAACTCCTAGCTTTGAAGCAGGGAGAAATAAAAGATGTAATTCCACCCCTTGAAAAGCTCGCTAAGTTAAACCCCGATCAAACCAGATATGCTGTTTTGCTTGCTCAAGCCAAACAGCAAATGGGTGATCCGGAAGGCGCCGCACAAACTCTGCGCGCAGTTTTAGAGACAAAACCTGGCGATATGGATGCTTTGCAGTCAATGGTAGCGTTGCAAATGAGTCAAAAACGCCCTGAAGCTGCTATTGGTTTGTTACAAGAAGCTTTGGCTAAAGCACCCCAAGCAAACAAAATTCAACCTGGTAGCGTTGATACAATGGCCATCCAAGTCTTAATAGGCAATATCCACGCTTCTGAAAAGCGATATGGAAAAGCTTTTGAAATTTACGAGCAAGCAATTAAGAGCGACCCCAAAGATTTTCGTCCGGTTTGGGCGAAAGCTCTCGTTCTCAAAGAGCAAGGCAAAATTGACGAAGCCAAACCTTTGTTTGCCAACGCTGCTGCTTTGGCACCTGCTCAGTACAAAGACGAAATTAATAAAACTGCTACCGAGGCGCCTAAACCCACTGCGGAACCAACAGCAACAACTTCACCAACACCTTAAAGAGCAGCGGAGCATAAAAAGTTGGCGGGAAGATGTTTTTCCCGCCATACCCAATAAATAATTCTATCCAAAAAAGAAGCCAAAGCTTTTTAAAGCTTTTAAATAGATTATTAATAAACGGTAATAGTATGAAAGTCGGAATTCAATTTTTTCTAAGATATTAAAGCGCCCTACTTGCCCTTCTCGATTTCCAATATGCTTAATTACTCGGTTTAAGCTATGGAATTCGTCCATCATTTTTGGTTCCCAGCCTACACTAGCCAATGCTAACGCCATAGTATATCCATCACTTGTTGTTGCACAGCGATGAACCGCAAGATACTTGGAAATTAAATTCCAGTTTTCAATAAACTGCTGCTCTTTCCCATTTTCCCTAGAAATAACGTAGAGGGATTGCATAGGAAAGCGAACTGTATCAAGATTACGTTTTACCCCCATTTTTTCTGATAATTTTTGAAAAAATTCATAATCACGTGCAGGATAATAATCTTTTAAGCTCTTGGCAAGATTACGGTCTTGGTCACAGTAAACAACCATGCCCGGAGTCCAATTTATATTTTCGTTCAAATAATCAGTCATTCTAGAATCGGCATCTACAAATATGACTGTTTGAAAATTTGCTATTGCCATTTTAATGGCTTGTAGCTTGTCATTATATGGAAATAAAGGATTTTCTTAAACGCATTTTAAGGAAGTAACATTCGGGCTATCTTTAAAATCTTTAGGATTATCAGTGGCAACAAATAATTGTGTACCTGGTGAAAAAGTTTCTAAATCTTTTGCTAATTGCTTCGCAAAATTACGGTATTATTTTCTAAAAGCTAGGGTGCAAAAACAGTAGCTTTTAGAATTAGAAGCTCCAGACATAAATTGAATAGTGATAATTTTTATTTACCCAAGATAACCTCAAGGTAAAGAAAAATGCATCCGAAAATCTACTAAGAATTAGAAACCTGGTTTCTTTTGAAACCAGGTTTCTTCGCTAACTCTTCTCGAATACTGCAATGATTCCAAACACTATAAATAAGAACCCACCAATAAAAGTAAGCTGCCGCTCACTGATGCGTCCACATAGCATTTTGCCGCAGGTAACAGCTATTGCTGCACAAATAGCGTGCCCTAAAACGGCGCCCGATGTTAAACCAAAGGGGTTATTATCAATTGCGAGTGAGATAGTCGCAAGTTGGGTTCTATCTCCCCACTCAGCAATAAAAGTTAACAAAAATCCTTCAAACCAAATCCCCAAAGCATTTTTCTTACCCAGTTGTTCTTCTGCTTTGACGACTGCTTCTTTTGCTTCGGAGAGTACCTGGTCGCAGTTTGCTACCATTGGCATTTTAGAGGCATCGTATATTAGCTTCAACCCAAAGCCCAAAAATAATCCTATTTTCGCATGATAGACAAAACTAGCTGGTAAAAGCGAAGCAACCTGTCCTAATGCTACAGAAAGTATTGTCATTGCTGCTAACGCTACCGTAACTGCGCTAAATACTAGTCGTCGCGAGTGTTGCATCGCTAAGTACATTGCAATAAAGAAAGTTTTATCACCTAGTTCCGAAACTGTAATTATAGATAATCCCGCAGTAAAAGCTGTTAGCACTTAATCAAGCTCCTTTTAGTTATGTTGCGGTATGGAGCTTGATGAATGTAACAAAGACCTCACCAAGCTCCACACACATTTAGGCTGTGTGAACTTAGTGAAGGTCTCGCTCGCAAAATCTTATTTGGTGTATGCCATCTGAACCAGGTTTATCACCAGTATGTTGATTCAAATGTACTGACTAACTTTTAATTTTTGTTTTAAAGCTGTCAGCAGCTACTCCCCTTCATATATAAGCAATTATACATATAATCTGCGAACATGCAAATAAATTAGAAAGATTTTAATACTGCTGCCAATAATTAAGCTGTTTTGTAAAATCTTCTTGTGGGACGGGCATTCTTGCCCGTTACTTACACAAACCAATCTCTAACAATTTTCAGATTGTTCACAGGCGCCAATACTAACCCAGTTACTCGTACCATCTTCCCAAAATTCCTTTTTCCATATAGGAGCATTGTGTTTAAGAGTATCGATAGCATAGCGACACGCTTCAAACGCTTCGCTTCGATGAGGACAACCGACTGCAACTAAAACGCTAATTTCTCCAATTGAAAGGCGCCCGATTCGATGGTGGATAACTACGCGGTTAACGTCTGGCCAGTGAGCGCGAATTTGATTGGCAATTTGGTAAAAAACTTGCATAGCCATCGGTTCATACGCTTGATATTCTAGACATATCACGGGTTTACCGTTTGTAGAGCAGCGAACTGTACCGCTCATTGTCACAACGGCGCCGTTTTTCGAGTTTGAAGCGAGTTCGTAAATTTCTGTAACAGATAGCGGAGCAAAGCTAATTGCAAAACTATCTTCTTGATGCGGTTTTTTTGACAAAGCAGGAGAGAATGTCACGCCTGAGTTCATTTGAATTTATATAGATTGTAAAGAGGATTACTTATCCATTTTACTTAATTATTAAGCGCTCCCAAGTTGTTGATACACGTAAATCAAGCTGTAAACATAGGATTTTTATAAGATAGAGTATATAGAAAAACTTAAATATATACATAAAAATACATAATTTTTGTATAACTTAAGTGATTATACGTATATTAGAAAACAAAATAGTCATCCTCCTTAAGGCATATTACTATAGTAGGGTAACAAAATAGCTTTATAACCCTATTGAGTAATTCATGGCATTTAGCATGGATTGCTAATTAACTCGGTTGCTGTGTGGTGCGAAACGTATAAGGTGGCTAAGAGGCAAATACCAAACAGTCGGATAAGCTTTTTTACGTAAGCACCATTTTTGACGACGCGGCGCCTTAAAGTGGCTGGACATAAAGTGGCTTGACATATTGCACAACCCGTAAACTCCTGTTCCGTGAATTTGACGCACGTATTTATCGAGCAAGACTAGTGTGAGTACTCACGTTTAGGCTTGACCGAAACACTGTAATTGGTTTTATAGCTAGGGTTATTTAGATGAATTCTGCAATATTGAATAAAGAGAGCGCTCGGCTTTTGACCCTGAGACAATACCAAATTCTTGATACGTCACCAGAAGAAGCGTTTGACGATTTAGCAATGTTAGCCGCACAAATTTGTGACGCTCCGATTGCGTTAATTAATTTAATTGATGCGAACCGCCAATGGTTTAAAGCAAAAGTTGGTATTGACTTGACCGAGGCACCTCGTGAATTTGGGTTTTGCCCTATTTGCATGGAAGCTGACGATGTTTTAATTATTCCTGATACATTAGCTTCAGAAAAATTTGCTACTTATTCTGTTGTAATTGCTGAACCGTATGTGCGATTTTATGCGGGTGTACCGCTAACAACACCGCAGGGTTTGACGTTAGGAACACTTTGTGTTGTTGATACAAAGCCCAAACAAATAACACAAAAGCAGGTCGATAGTTTAAAGTCTCTAGCTCGTTTAGTAATGCGGCAATTAGAGGTTCGCAGAAATGTTAATCAGTTAGTTGCTATTCAAAACGATTATAAACAAGCTAGAGAAGCGCTTCTTCAAAGCGAGCATATTCTCAGTAGTTTTTTCAATAGCGCTGCGATGATGATGGGTGTTGTCGAGATATACGATAATGATATTAAATTAATTTATGGAAATGTTGCAAGTGCCAACTTTTTGAAAGTACTTCCTCAAGAACTACACAATTGTCGCGCTAGTCAAATTGGTATCTCGCAAGAATGCATTAATAAATGGATTGGATATTATCGCGAAGCAGAAAGAATTAAGGTGCCTGTTAGATTTGAATATATCCACGAAAGTTCAGGTAATGTCAAAATTTTCAATGTTACAGTAACGACAATAGATGCTTACAGTGATGATAAAAGTATAAATAAAAATAAAAAGTTTTCTTATATAATAGAAGATGTTACCGAACGTAAACAAGCCGAAGAAGAACGGTTAAAATTACTTGAGCTTGACCGTACAGCCACTAACCGTATTAAAAATATATTTGAAAGTATCACAAATGGTTTTTTTGCTTTAGATAACAACTGGTGTTTTTCTTATCTGAACAAACAAGCCGAACTATTACTACAGCGTCAGCGCGAAGATTTACTAGGTCATTATATTTGGGAAGCTTTCCCTGATGCTGTCAACTCAAAATTTTATCATCAATATCACAGTGCTGTTGTAGAACGAGCTAGCGTTGAATTTGAAGAATTTTATCCACCGTTAAATACTTGGTTTGCAGTTCATGCTTATCCTTCGACTGATGGCTTATCAGTATATTTTCAAGACATTACAAAACGCAAACAAGCAGAGCAAGAACTAAATTGCCAACAAGCTATTATGCGCTCAATAAATAGCCTTTCTCCTTTAGGTTACTATGTTGTAAATAAATGTTCGGGTCAAGTTTTCTTCCTTAACAATCGTTTTTGCGAAATTTGGGGCATTGAACACCTAGAACAAAAAATTGAGCATTACCAATTAAAAAACAAAGATATTATAGCTGAGTGTTTAAAGCTTGTTGTAGATGTTCCGGCTTTTGTAGAAGTTGATAAATTAATACATAATCAAAATAACTCGACTGTTGGCGAAGATGAAATTTTATTAAAAGACGGACGAGTTATTCGCAGGGTTTCAACGCAATTTCGTCAAGAGGGCGACTGTTGCTCTGGTAGATTGTATATATTTGAGGATATTACCGAGCGCAAACGTACTGAACAACAAATGCGTTCTAGCGCCGCATTACTTGACGTTACTTCTGATGCAATTATTTTACGCGATTTATCGAATAAAATATTATTATGGAATAAAAGTGCTGAGAAGCTCTACGGCTGGCAAGCAGAAGAAGTTATTAATAAGAATGCTAACGATGTATTATCTTGTGCAAAATCACCGCAATATAAAGATATATATCATACAGTTTTAGAGAAGGGCTGCTGGCAAGGAGAATTAGTAAAGCTGACAAAATCAGGTCAAGAAATTATTGTTGATAGTTGCTGGACACTTGTACTTAATGAACATCGAGAGCCTAAATCTATTTTAACTGTTGATACTGATATAACACAGAAAAAACAACTTGAAGCGCAATTTTTACGCGCACAAAGAGTAGAAAGTATTGGAACTCTCGCAAGTGGAATTGCACATGATTTAAATAACGTGCTTTCGCCAATTCTTATGTCTGCTCAATTATTGAATAATAAATCTAACAATCCGCGAGATTCACAAATTTTGTCAATTATTGAAAATAATGCAAAACGCGGTGCCGACTTAGTAAAACAAGTACTATCGTTTGCACGCGGAATGGAAGGTGAACATACAAAAATTCAGCTTCATGATTTAATTCAAGAAATCAAGCCAATTGTCAAACAAACGTTTCCAAAGTCTATAGATTTTTACACCGATATTAAACCAAATTTGCAAGTTATTAGCGGTGATAATACTCAATTGCATCAAGTTTTAATTAATTTATGCTTAAATGCTCGTGATGCAATGCCACAAGGTGGAAGATTGACACTAAGTGCTGAAAATATTTTAATCGATGAAAATTTTCAAAGTATGCACATTGATGCAAAAGTTGGGCAATATGTTTTAATCACACTAACAGATACAGGTATTGGAATTGATAGACAAAATTTAGACCGAATATTCGAGCCATTTTTTACAACCAAAGAGTTTGGCAAAGGTACCGGACTAGGTTTATCAACTGTTATGGGTATCATTAAAGGTCACGGAGGTTTTGTTAATGTTTCTAGTACTGTAGGTAAAGGCACACAATTTAAAGTTTATTTACCTGCTGTTAATAGCCAAATCATTCCCAAGAACTCATATACAGAAATTCCTCGTGGGAATGGTGAACTTATTTTAGTTGTTGATGATGAACCATCGATTAGAGAAATTACTAAAACCTCACTAGAAAGTTATAAATATGAAGTTATGACCGCAAGTGATGGTATTGAAGCTGTAGCGATTTTCGCTCAATACAAAAATAAAATCAAAGCTGCAATCATTGATATGATGATGCCCAATATGGATGGTTCAACTACTATAAGTACTTTACTTCGTATGAATCCTTTACTTCCCATTATTGCCGTTAGTGGGTTAGCAACTAGTGAGCAAGTTAATATCGATAAAAATTCAAAAATATTTGCTTTTCTTGCTAAACCCTATACCGCCCAAGAATTACTTAGTAGTGTATATAAAGTTTTGTATTCATGTTAATATGTAGGTTGGGTGTAGGCTTCGCGTAACTCAACCAATTGTATAAAAATTTCTGAAGTATTATAAATACATCGAACTATTGCGAAGCTAATGATAAAAAAACTAATTATTTTTAGATAGAAACTTATATAAAAATGCGAAAAATATAGTCCAAGAATTAAAAACCACCAAAGTGTAATTAAATATTATGTTACGATTATTTACAATTGAAAATATTTAACAAAAAAATACTATTAAAATTTGAGTAATTATGAATTACGAACAAATAAATCTTGCTTTAAAATGAATAATTTAATTTTAGTTGTAGACGATGACGTATTGACTCGGATGCAATTGCGCGAGTTACTTGAATACTCTGGATATCAAATTATCGAAGCCTGTAGTGGCTCTGAAGCGCTAGTGCTATATCAAGAGCGACAGCCAGACATGATATTGCTTGATGCTTTAATGGGGGAAATGGATGGTTTTACTTGCTGCGCTCAGTTACGGTCATTTCCCCAAGCCGAAAATCTTCCAATTTTAATGGTTACAGGACTTGCCGATCAAATTTCAGTTGAAAATGCTTTCTCAGCAGGCGCCACAGATTACGTTACAAAACCAATTCACTGGCAAGTGTTGCGTCAACGGGTTCGTCGTTTGCTTGAAGCCAAGCACACAATGGAAAAATTGAAAGAGCAAACAGAGTACGCATTACGACGTGAAGCACAGTTAGTAATAGCTTTAAAATCTGCCCAAATGGGCGCCTGGGATTGGAATATAGTTACTGACACAGTTACTTGGTCGGATGATAAAGAATCTTTATTTGGGTTAGAAAAAGGTGCATTTACAGGTAATTATGAAGCTTTTATACGTTGCGTTCATCCGAACGACAGAAATTTAGTTACAAATGCAGTCAAACGCGCGGTTGAAGAAGGAACAGAATATGACCTAGAATTTCGAGCTTTGCTACCCGATAATACAATTCGTTGGATGGCAAGTAAAGGTGTAGTATTTTGCGACGAAAAAGGCACCGCAGTGAGAATGTCTGGAGTTGATATGGACATTACCAAGCGTAAACACTCAGAAGAAGCACTAGAAATATATGCTAACCGTCAAGCAATCGTAGCTGAGTTGAGCCAATTAGCGCTGGCAGGTTCTAGTTTAAATACGTTAATGCAACGAGCAGTAGTCGTCATTGCTCAAAGTTTAGGAGTTGAGTATTCTAAAATACTTGAATTGTGTGTTGATGAAAATAATTTTTTATTACGTTCTGGAGTTGGATGGCGCGAAGGTTTAATAGGGAAAGCAAAAGTCAATACTGGACACTTATCGCAAGCTGGATTTACTTTAATTTCCACTGAACCAGTTATTGTAAATAATTTTGCAAGTGAAACACGATTTAATAAATCACAATTGCTAGCAGAACATGATGTTGTTAGCGGTGTCAGTGTTGTTATTCATTGTCAAGAACGCCCTTTTGGTATTTTAGGCGCCCACTCAAAGTCACCGAGAAATTATAACCGCGATGAAGTTTACTTTTTACAAGCAGTAGCCAACGTTTTAGCAACAGCAATTGAACGTAAGTTAGCCGAAACACGGTTACAGCAAAGTGAAGAAAGATTTCAAATACTCGCGCGAGCAACAAACGACGCTGTATGGGACTGGGATTTAATAACTAACCGCGTATGGTGGAATGAAAGTGTTACTACGCTTTTTGGATATTCAACGTCGGATGCTAGCTCGACCTTAACTTGGTGGCGCGAACGCATTCACCCAGATGATAGATGGCGGATTGTCGTCGATATGCAAGCTGTTATTGATAGGGGAAAACAAGTTTGGTCGAACGAGTATCGCTTTCGACGCGCTGATAATTCGTATGCGTATATTTTAGACCGAGGTTATGTTGTAAGAATTGGAGGCGCCGCAGTTAGGATGATTGGCGCCATGATGGATATTTCCGAGCGTAAAAGGGTTCAAGAAGAATTACAGCGTCAGAATTTACGTACTCAATTATTTGCTGATTTTACTCTAAAAGTTCGTCAATCGCTGCAAATCGACGAAATCTTATCGACTAGCGTTATTGAAGTCCAAAAAGTACTTAACGCTGACCGTGTATTAATTTTGCGGTTGCGGTCAAATGGTGTGGTGACGGCAGTTCAAGAAGCTGTTGTTCCTGGTTTTCCTGTAATGTTAGGGCGAGAGATTTTTGATCCTTGTTTTAATGAAAATTATATTCAGAAATATCGCCAAGGACACATTGCCTCGCTAGCGGATATTAATAATGGTAGTATTCAAGCTTGCCACGTCGAATTTTTGCGGCAATTTGCCGTCAAAGCAAACCTTGTTGTGCCGATTTTACTTCACAATCAACTGTGGGGATTGTTAATAGCCCACCAATGTGGGCATACCCGTCATTGGACGACATGGGAAATTGAGCTATTGCGTCAACTTGCCGACCAAATTGGTATTGCTCTGGCTCAAGCAAAACTTTTAGAGAAAGAAACATTACAGCGTCAAGAACTTACGCGTTCCAACGAGGAACTTCAACAATTTGCCTTTATTGCTTCTCACGATTTACAAGAACCACTACGAAAAATTAAAGCATTTGGAGACCGACTCAAAAGTACGTGTAATGAGAATCTTTCTGTTCAAGGACGTGATTATCTTGAACGAATGCAAAATGCCACTGGGCGTATGCAGGCACTAATCGAAGATTTATTAACATTGTCGCGTCTAACAACGCGCGCTCAACCGTTTGTACCTGTTGACTTGTCGCAAATTGCTTATGAAGTATTATCTGACTTGGAGGAAACTATTGCACAAGCTTCTGGACGCATTGAGTTAGGCGATTTACCAACAATTAACGCCGACCCACTTCAAATGCGACAACTATTACAAAACTTAATTGGGAATGCTCTGAAATTTCATCGTCCGAAAGTTGCTCCAATTGTAAGTATTTATAGCGAAATAATCGCCAAAGAAACTGTACAAATGTACCAAATTACAGTTCAAGATAACGGTATTGGGTTTG
This sequence comes from Calothrix sp. HK-06, assembly GCF_001904745.1. Taxonomy (GTDB): domain Bacteria; phylum Cyanobacteriota; class Cyanobacteriia; order Cyanobacteriales; family Nostocaceae; genus Dulcicalothrix. The sequence goes on along the minus strand of NZ_MRCD01000025.1, from coordinate 34,622 downwards.
ATGAAAAATATTGCGACCGTATTTTTCAAGTTTTTCAACGATTACATGGACGTAGTGAATATGACGGGACAGGTATTGGGTTAGCTATATGCCGCAAAATTGTTGAGCGACACCACGGAAGCATTACCGCCAAAAGTCAACCTGGACAAGGTGCAAAATTTATCGTGATATTACCGATAAGTAAGTAAAAAGGGTTTTTAGTCTTCAATTACCAATTTTCATGTTTGAGAAAGATTATGATACCTTCATAGTGTCTGAGAAAATACGTATTATTGTCACATTTTATATTGAGATTTAATACTAAACCAATACTATTGTTAGCAAAAAAGGAGAAAATGCATAGTGATAGGTCGGCAGACAACTGTAAAAATTCTATTAGCAGATGACGATGAAGACGATTGCATGTTAGCACGCGAGGCATTGGCAGAAAGTCGATTGTCAAGCGAATTGTATGTAGTAAGAGACGGTGAGGAGTTGATGGATTATTTGTATCATCGCGGTCGGTATGTATCTTTGAGCAGTTCACCTCGTCCTGGGTTGATTTTACTGGATTTAAATATGCCCAAAAAGGACGGTCGTGAAGCGCTTAAGGAAATAAAGAATGACCCGGAGTTACGAAAAATCCCTGTAATTGTACTGACGACTTCCAAAGCACCAGAAGATATATATCGTACATATGAATTAGGTGCAAATTCGTTCATAATTAAACCAATGAATTTTGCAGCTTTAGTTGAAGTGATGCGAACTATTGGAAAGTACTGGTTTGAAATTGTAGAACTACCGTTCTAAACGGGGAGGAAATCATGAAAAATAGCCCCATCCAGGTGCTTCTTATCGATGACGATGAAGATGATTACGTCTTAACTCGTGATTGGTTTTCTGAATTTCAGGTAGCTGGGTGCAAATTAGAATGGGTCAGCAGTTATGAAGCTGGACTCGTGGAAATTGCCAAACATCAGCACGATGTTTATCTTGTTGATTATCGTTTGGGTGAAGGTAATGGCTTGGAGTTATTACGTGTTGCTGTAGCTTCGGGTACAACGGCGCCTATGATTTTACTGACAGGTCAAGGCGAACGTGATATTGATATTGAAGCGATGCAAGCTGGCGCCGCTGATTATTTAGAAAAAAGTCAACTTAATGCAGCATTACTCGAGCGTTCGATTCGCTACGCATTAGAACGTAAGCGTGCGGAACGTAAAATTCGTGAACAAGCAGCTTTACTTAATGTTGCCACCGATGCCATTTTTGTTTGTAATTTAAAAAATCAAATACTTTTTTGGAATAAAGCCGCAGAAAGTTTGTACGGCTGGAAAGAGGAAGACGCAATAGGTAAACAGACAATACAGCTTTGGCAAGAAAAGAACTTGTCACAATTACAATCAGCTTTTAATATCCTGCTCAGAAATGGCGCCTGGGAAGGCGAGTTAAAACAAACTACAAAATCAGGTAATATGATTATTGTTGAAAGTCGTTGGACATTAGTACCAGAATTTGATAATAAAGCACAAGCTGTTCTTGTAGTAAATACAGATATAACGCAAAAAAAACAGTTAGAAGCCCAGTTTTTTCGCGCACAACGTTTAGAAAGTATTGGAACTTTAGCAAGCGGTATTGCACATGACCTTAACAACGTGTTGGCGCCGATTTTAATGACAGCACAACTTTTAGAGTCGCAGTTGCGCGACGAACGCAGTCAGCGACTTTTACCAATACTAATATCTAACGCCAAACGCGGCGCCAATTTGGTGAAGCAAGTACTATCATTTACACGTGGCATTGAGGGTGAGCGTGCATTGACACAAATCAAGCACCTGCTTACTGAAATTCAACAAATTATTAAAGAAACATTTCCAAAATCGATTCAAGTATCTATAAATATCCATCCGGAATTATGGACTGTTATAGGTAATGCGACTCAACTCCACCAAGTTTTGATGAACCTTTGCGTCAATGCGCGTGATGCAATGCCACAGGGAGGAAAACTAGAAATATCCGCTGAAAATATTTTTATTGATGAAAATTTTGCCAATATGAATATTGAAGCAAAAGTTGGCAATTATATATTAGTATCAATTACAGATACAGGTGTTGGCATACCTTCAGATATAGTAGACCGTATATTTGAACCATTCTTTACCACCAAAGAGCTTGGTAAAGGTACAGGACTAGGACTTTCTACTGTTTTAGGAATAGTCAAAAGTCACGGGGGATTTATAAACGTTATTAGTGACATCAACAAAGGTAGTAAATTTCAAATTTATTTACCTGCACAGCAAATTTCCGAAACCATAGAAGAGAGTGAAACACAATTACCACAAGGTAACGGTGAGTTAATATTAGTCGTCGATGATGAAGATTCAATCCGCAATGTCACTAAAACATCGTTAGAAACTTACAATTATAAAATCATAACAGCTTGCGACGGTATTGAGGCAATAGCTTTATACGCTGAACACCGTGATAAAATCGAAATTGTGCTGACAGATATGATTATGCCCGCAATGGATGGATTAACAACTATTAGGACACTACAAAAAATTAACCCCGCTGTCAAAATTATTGCAGTCAGCGGACTTATCTCCAGCGATAAAATAAACAGTGCAACAGAAATAGGTGTCAAAGCCTTCCTATCCAAACCCTATACTGCCAAACAACTCTTACAAACAATAGGCGCCGTTAAAAGCACCTGACTAACAAATTATCGAAAATTTGGGTTTAAAACCCTAACTAAAAGTTAGGCTTACTAATATATTTGAACTGCTTGGTGGCAAGTGGTATTTGGTACACCACCATGCAAGTCCAATTATGAGGTGAGAACCTAATCTTGGTTTTTTTGTCTTTCAGGAACTTTTGGTACCCAACCAGGCGCCTCACTTGCTTCCCAACCTGCGGGACGCTTCGAGTTATACCAACCAATTGAGCCAAGAATCGTAGCTGCTAAAAATCCTCCTATACCCACAAAAGTCAAAATCGCCTGGAGATGCGAGTTGTAAGATGCCTTGTCTATAGCCACCAGAAAAAAATTCATATTGAAAGAGCGTAAAGTTTGTTAACAGTATATTAATAAATATTAATACCTATTGCCAAACTCATCAATATATTAGCGACATATCAGCAACTTATAAGTTCTACTGCATCGCGGCCATCAAAGTCATTCAAGTAAACTTTAACGATTTCTTCTTTCGCAGTAGGTAGCTGCTTGCCAATAAAGTCAGGATGAATCGGGACTTCTCTATGACCTCGGTCAACTAGCACAGCCAAACGAATTACTTCTGGTCTACCATATTCGTTAACAGCATTTAAAGCTGCTCGAATAGTTCTGCCTTTAAAAATAACGTCATCAACAAGAACAACTGTTTTATCTGTTAAGTCATAAGGGATATCAGTTTTTGCTGGAGTTCGTAGACCAATTTGGTCAAGGTCATCGCGGTAAAACGTGATATCTAACGCTCCAACTGGAACTGAAATGCCTTCCATTGCTTCGATTTGACGCGCGAGTAATTCAGCAAGTGGTACCCCTCTTGTAAAAATACCTAAAAGCACTAACTGCGATAAATCACGAGTTCTTTCGATAATTTGCGAAGCTAGACGGTTTACAGTGCGACGAATTTCTTCAGGTGAAAGTATGGAGACTACTTTCGCAGACAGATTCATATAATTAGTTTCCCTAATTCTTAAGCTTTATATTTATGATTACCTGTTTGTCACCAAAAAGCCTATAGAGGTAGCTACCCCCAACCATATTAAAAACGAATATCTCGTTAGTTGTAGCGAATCTCGGATTGAAGATGGTTGAATTGGGTGAATGTTATCTCCCAATAAGGGTTTATGTTTAATTACTCCTCGGTAAGAATTGGTGCCACCGACTTGCACTCCTAGTATGGCAGCATAAGCGCACTCACTCCACCCAGAGTTTGGACTAGGGTCTAATACCGCATCACGACAACAAATATTCCATATATATAAAGGTTTAAAAGAGATTAAAGCTAAAGTTATTACAGTCAAACGACAAGGTACCCAAGTTAAAAAATCTTCAGTTCGTGCGCTAAAGCAACCTAAATATGTGTAGGGGTGCTGTTTATAACCTACCATTGAATCTAAAGTACTACTAGCTTTATATGCCAATGCTAAAGATACAGGTTCAATTATTGGTATATATGCACTAATAAATATACCAATAATTGCATAAAATAAAGGTGCCATAACAGCGTCGGTGGCGTTTTCGGTAACAGTTTCTAAAACAGCACGTAATATTTCTGATTTAGAGAGATTTTCAGTGTCGCGTCCTACAAATTGGCTAAGATTCAGACGTGCAGTCGCAATATCTTCTAAAATTAATGGCTCCAAGACAGTTTCAGCAGCGTTTCTTAAACTTTTTGCGGCAAAACAACTTGCAAGTAAAATGCATTTGGTAATAATTCCGAAGTTAGGATGTATCCATAAAGTCGCTTTTATCAATATAGTGCTGATGGCACCAGTGCCTAATATTAAAAGAATAGTAAGGAGAATACCAGCGATTCTTTGTGTCAAAGCATTCTTACATAAGAATAAAGCGATATTAGTGAAACGAGAAATTACCCACCCCATTACTTGGACTGGATGAAGCCAATTAATAGGGTCGCCAATTAAATAGTCTAAGAGTGCTGCAATCAGCAACACAAAAACGTTAGTTATTAGTAATTTATCTGTAATTGTTACCATTGACTATTGACTAAACAATAAAATTAGCTTCTTCACCAAGGGATGCTTGCCAACTGCGGGCATCGTAATAAAGGTCAGCTAAAGTGAGACTATATAAAGCTTCTTTAAGTTTTTGATTTAGCCGTTGCCAGAGAGTTAACGTTACCCAGTCAAGAGCTTGGTCGGGTTCGGATTTTTGTTGCGGTAGATGAGTAATTTTTTCACCTACTGCCTCTAAAATTTCTCCTATTGAGATTTGTGCGGGTGGTTTGGCTAGCTGGTATCCACCTACGGCACCACGAATTGATTTTACCAGTCCTGCACGCCGCATTTCGATTAGCAATTTTTCTAAATAAGGGGCAGGAATATCTTGACGAGATGCAATTGCTTTAACAGATGCGCTTTTCGTAGGTCGAAGCATACTCAAGTCGAGTAATGCTTTAACGCTGTAATGTCCGCGAGTGGTCAGTTTCATAGGAAAACATTTGTGCTATTTGTTTTAATCGTATTTATGTTTTGTTATAGCGTGTTACATTTGCGGTAAGGTAATTTTTATGCCAAGAGTTAGAAGACAAATTTTTTAGCTTTACTTCGGGAATCTTAAACAAGCTCGTACCGAAACGCGCAAAAGTTTACGAGATTACTTACATACTTAACCCATATACCAATAATAGATGCAACTCAACAGTGGTTGAGGGATACCTTTTTATACGTCAATGAAAGATGATAGTGTAGCAAATAAACCATAAATCTACAAACTACATCTATATATGTAGGGATTTTGGAAAATAGAAGACGCGCAACTGCTGTAGACAACGGCGCCACTTATGTGCAAAATTTACGCTTGTCGCGTTACGGACTTTTGTCTGCGATATTTAACTTCACGATTCAAAATTCATTACAAAACTTGACACTGTTGTACGAATAAGCAGAAAGACACAAAAACAGCTTGTGGGTGGATACTATAAATAAATTTGTTTTGATATGACGTTTGTTAGACTTTAGTTTCGGTTCCCCAGAGAAAGTTTGACGATAAGGCTAATATTGCTCTTCTCAACCACCTAATTATGTAATATACTTAGCTAGGCTGATATAAAAATAAAAAGTTCTACTCGCTTAGAGCAAATTGTCAGCTAAAATAAAAACGATTCGACCTTTTGAACCATTCATTTTTGTTTTACGTTGATGGCTAAACAGAAAAAAATTGAACCCCTCGTCGGCGAAGATTTGCTCACCAAAGTCAAAGAACTCGAAAATCTGAGCAAAGACGAAAAAGCTAAACGTTGTGGATACTACACAGTTACCAAAAACGGCATCGAGCGCGTTAATATGATGAAGTTCTTGAATGCTTTAATTGATGCAGAAGGCATTCAATTAGATAGTTCACCTAGTGCAAATGGACGTGGTGGACGCAGCGCTAGCTATCGGATTAGCGTGCAGTCAAACGGTAACTTGCTTATCGGTTCGGCTTATACCAAACAAATGGGTCTCCAAGCAGGAGATGAGTTCATCATCACGTTAGGTAAAAAGCACATCAGACTCAAGCAGGTAGACTCAGAAGAACGTGAAGAAAGTGAAGCAATGGAAGCTACAGCTTAAATAGCTTCAACTCAAGTTGTTTATTAGTCATTAGTTATTAGTCAGCACATTCGAGCGCTTATTACCAATGGCTGTTTTTATGGCCGTTATGAAATAAGAAAGCGCTTTGTGTGCGCGCAAACTATATACGTGATATAGGGTGCCAAATGCTTGGGAGGGGGCTACTTTATGTTGCGAACGTTTAATAGCGCGCTTTTACGTGAATTCGCGCGCTTAAACTAGCACAACCAATATGCGTACATAAGCCATTGACTAATGGCTATTGGCTAACAAGGCACTCTTCAACATCAGTTTTGGAGGGTGACGGTAAGTAATGACTTAAAGCTTTGCGCGTTGCTGCTAAATTGCAGGTCAATGCAACTTGTTCGCGTTCGAGTAAACCTAAAATCTGTTCGTGATTGTTTCGCGCTACTACTGGTAATTGATGTAAACCTCTTAATGCCATTCGGTCTAATGCCTCGGTTAAAGGTTCATCGCTGTAAGCATACAGAATATCAGTAGTAGATATTTCTTTCAAGCTCAGATTCGACAAATTATTTTGTATTTGAGTAGCTAAATCGGAATTTTTTTGATAATTCGCGAGCGTGCGGTTGATATCTTCGAGAGTAACTATACCCACTAGTTGTTCAAGTTCATCAATCACTAGTGCGCTATGAGTACGAGCGTGCCACATCGACAAAGCTGCTTCTAAAACTTTCATTGTAGAAGGCAGCTTTTTTGGATTGGCATACATTGCATCAATGACTAGGATTTCTTGCAACATTTCTGCTTGCTCATCTTTTAGCTCTGATAACCCAATCCGCTGCAAATTGGAGTTAGAGTTTTCGTTAGGCAACATTTGTTCTACTAACCAAAAGCTCAACCCAACTGCTGCCATTAATGGCAAAACAATTCGGTAGTCACGAGTTAATTCAAATAGCAGTAAAATTGATGTTAAAGGCGCCCGAACACTGGCAGCGAGTACAGCAGCCATACCAACCATTGCATATGCAGGGGGTGCCGCCATATAAATAGCAATATCGGGTGCAAGCAAAGCGATAATTTTTGCGTATGCAGCGCCGAATGATGCTCCTAAAAACATTGCTGGGGCAAATAAACCACCCACAAAACCACTGCCAGCAGACACAGCCGTCATTAGCGTTTTTAATACTAGCAAGGCAAGCAAAAGCTGAATCGATAAATGGACATCTTGAAGCATTGCTTGTACTGTTCCATAACCAATTCCCAATATTTGAGGAAATTCTAGCGCTACTGCACCAACGATGGCGCCACCAATAATAGGATGAATTGGCTTTGGAATACGACCTAGCCAATTTAAATAAGGTGCTTTTCCGTCAAAACAGGCTTTTGCAAATCGAATTGCTTGGGTATACGATAGCGAGACTAAACTTGCTCCCAAGCCTAAACCTATATATAAGGGCAATTCTAAAGGGCTACGAACTTGATAAGCTGGTAATTCAAAAGCAGGCTGTGAACCTAAACCAATTTGAGCTATAAGTGCCGCTAGTACCGCAGCCAATAGTACAACACTCACAGCTGAAGTCGCGAACGATGTTGCACCCAATACAACTTCTAACGCAAAAAAGACTCCAGCAATAGGGGCATTAAATCCTGCTGCTAAACCAGCAGCAGCTCCCGCAGCTAATAGCAAGCGCAAGCGTTCTTGTGAGACTTGTAGCACCTGCGACAGTAAAACACCAAAATTGGCGCCAATTTCCACACTCGGTCCTTCAGGACCAAGCGAGGCGCCGCTACCTAAGGAAACAGCGGCAGCGAGCATTTTTGTAACAGGTCGGAGTTTTTGCTTTAAACCCCCAGCTCTAGAAGCAGCAATTAGCGAAGATAAACTCGGACCAAAATCTTGAGTGCGCCAGCGCATTAAACTGACAATTAAACCACCTATAATTGGAACACTCCAAAGAGTCCATGCACCCCAAGTACCTACTAGCCCCATAAAATCTTCTAGTAGCAGGTGATGAATAATCTGGATAGAGTAATGGAAAGTAACAATACCCATACCAGTACCACCACCGATTAGCAGACCTAAAAGCAATATCAGTGTTTCGGGTGATAATTGAAACCGATTGAGCAAATGTGTTAGATGTTGTGTAGAAGGAGTAGACACAGGTTGGTCTGCCACCTTCTTTTCAAACGTGGGAGGCAGGAGAGTCATGGATAAATGAACTTAAATCTAATAAAAAAATTAAAATATATCTCTTACTCAATATTGTCGTGCATTCCACACCAACCAGACAAGCTGTATTTACTCAAAGCATAATGTTCTGCCGATTTTTTAATTAAATGGTCATGCACGTGCCTATTTGCCCTTTGATTTGGGTGAAAGTGAGCTAGCATTATGGATGTCATCTCCGCTTCTTGCATGAAACAATGAATCAGAATTGATGCATGGGCGTAATTAGTGGAGTTAGACCATAGGGACGATCTAAAATTGGGATTAACTCGGAAATCAAGATCAATAAGTTGTAATTAGCGAATAAGTGGACTTGACGGATTAAGTAGATGAATACACACACTTTTGACAATCATTACCTGACCTGCCCAATTTGCCAAAAGAATGCTACACCAAAACCTGTTAAATCTTGCGTCGGATTATTTAGCTGTCCGTATTGCCAAGAACGGTTAGTTGTCTCGCAAAGCGGACACTATGTCCGTGATCCTTTTATACTGAGGCAAATCATTGTAAGTAGCGCTTTACGCCGTCAAAGCCGTCCACTGGCTCGGATTCTTCGTGATTTTATGCTACTGCGCCCAATGTTAGCTTTGGCTGTTGGGGGAGCAATTATGTTTGGCATGATTGCCGCAACGCAGCAAAATACTAGTTATGAGCAAAACTTATACAAAGTTGAAAAAACTGATAAATTTATTGATAAACAGTAAATTATAAACTTTACGGATAGTCATTTATCTAATAAACTATCCGCACTTATTATTTTTGAATTGATAATTGATTTTATCTAGCAATGACGCAATATTAAATTCTACTAGTACTTTTTGTAATTAGTAGAAATACTTGATTGCCTGCTTCAGTGCGCGCAACAATTTCTGCTGCATCTAGATTGAGTTTTGCGCTGTCAGATTCAGAGAGTAAAACATATCGTTGTCCATTTTGGCGCCAATATTTCTCAATCAGGTTTGGCTGACTAGTGGCAGGTATAACCCTATTACTGTAAAAATCGAGTGATGGACGATGGTGAGGTGAAAAACTGTAAATTTTGCCTGTGGGATTTACCGTGCGTTGAATCATTTGGGCAACCGGTTTAACTGGATAGTTTTCGTTGAGTTCCCACACCCAGTAATTTGATTTTACAAATAGCAGCAGCGAAATATAAGTTCCCCAAAGTAATACTTTTAAAAATTGTGCGTCACCTCTCTCAGTTAAAATGGTGCCTAATGCCATAGTAGCTGCGACTGCGGCAAATATTAATTGTAAGTCGGGGTGTACTGGTTTTGCAAAACTGTAATAAATACTGCCTCCAGTTGCAGCAACAGCAAGAATACCTAAACCTGTTACCCACAGACGTGGATAGGATGAGAATAAAGGTGTACTTTCAATTTCAGCAGCCTTGGCGCCGAGAGCAAGCGCTAAACTAGGATAAATAGGAAAAACGTACCAAGGAAGCTTTGTAGTCATTATAGAAATAGCAACTAAATATAAGCAGCTCCATACAAGTACTAGTTTTGCCCAACTGAGGTTACGATTTTGCCAAGTCAAACGAAAACTTGCGACTAAGAATAATAACCAAGGATGAGTATATTTAACAATTTCTAATGGATAATACCAAATTGGTTGTGAGTGTCCTTCTACAGGTTCCCAAATACGACTTAGCGACTGGTCAACCATACCAACGTTAGTAAAAGTGTTGCCATAGTGAAGCCATTGAGCAGCATACCATAACCCTACAGGCAAACAGCCAATTATAATCGCCACCCACATATAAACGCTGGTTATTAGTCGGGGAGTATCCCAAAATAGAAAGGCAAACGCAATTGCTGCAAATAAAACTCCTAGTATTCCCTTAGTTAGACAAATTAGTCCCAACCCAATGCCAACTCCAAGACAATAGCGAAGATTACGACGCGACCGCAGCAAGCACAACATCATCACCATAAAGAAACATACCGAGGCGCCGTCTAACATCGCTAAACGTCCATGTCGCAATACAGGTAGCATCGTAACGTAAAATAAAGCGCTGTAAATAGCGGCTGTACGTTGATGAAATATTTCGCGCCCAATAAAATACAGTAATGGCACTGAAACAGCGGTTAAAACTGCACCAGGCAAACGTGCCGTCCACTCATGCACTCCCCACAACGAGTAGCAACTAGCAATAAGTATATGCATTAAAGGCGGTTTATTATGATACGGTACACCCCCTAAAGTTGGATAAAGCCAACGTAATGAATTAAATGGCGCCTCAGATATTTCGCGCGCAACTTGTGCTACCGTACCCTCGTCCCAGTCCCGTAACGGCAAGTCACCCAAATCAATAGTAAAAATGATTACTGCTGCTAATAGCAATAAAATTAGCCATATCGAGTCTGCTCGTTTTGAAACCGTGCGGTACTTTTTCTCTAGACGACCCCAAATGAAGTTACCTTCTTGCATAGTGTAGGATATTTATTTTGCATGAGAATTTAGTGATTTACAACAGACGGTTTAATACAAGAGTTGGTTGCCACTCTCGCAACCAGCGTTGTGGATTGCCAAACTTTAATTTATCTCAACTTTGATTGATTGGGAAAACGCGCTTTGACAATCTGTGAATTTTCTTTTAAATTCGTGTCACGTTCTAGGAACTTAAAATAATCATGAAAAGGAGTAAAACAATTTTATATTCTTTAATCGTTATCTGGTGATAATTAGACTAATTTTAACGTAAAGTTTCGTAAAATCTAGGTATGGCTTTGCCCTGCTTACCAATCAGGAGTGAAAAATATATGAATTTACCATTTATCTTAGATGTCTCAATAGGGCTAATATTTATATATTTGATATTAAGTTTATTGGCATCAGAAATTCAAGAGTTACTTGCAACAGTTTTTCAATGGCGTGCTGAACATTTAAGAAAATCAATCGAGGTATTATTGACGGGTAATGCCCAAGATGCAGAGCAAGCAAGAATTTTAGAGCTTGCCAATCAAATTTATGCGAATCCGTTAATAAAAAGTATTAATCAACAAGCAAAAGGCGCCCTTGTTAATATACCACGTCGTTTTACTTGGACAGTAGCGAGTGCTTTCCGTTCATTGACAAATACCCAATCTGACAAGAAACAAACTGTATTTAATAATGAACAAGTTGGAGATAATAGGCATAGTGGGCCATCATATATTCCTTCAGACGTATTTGCAACGACTTTAATTGAAACATTAGAAATTCCAACTATCGAACAGTCACTTTCAAGCACGCGGTTAGACAATTTTAAAAATCAGCGTTTAGCAGAAATTGAAAATGTAATTTTCAAATTACAAGAGCAAGTAGGAGAAAACGAGGAAAACGAAGATTTTTTTAATTTTTTGTATCAAAGTTATTCAGAAATACAAGCTGATTTTGAGCAGGTTGTTTGGAATTTTCAACAAAATAAATTTGACTTGAATAATAGTATTGGTAGTATGATTGCTAGTTTTGATAGATTTATTGAGTCATTAAAAGTAAATTCACCCCTCCCACAAGAAAGATTATCAAATTCATTGCAGCAATTGCAATTTTTAAAAAATAATTCAATGCCATCGGTTGAAAATACAATTTCACGAACAGGTTTAAAACCAAATGTTCGAGAAATAGCTCAAGCAATTAAACGTGGAACTGATGTATATCAGGAATTGACTTCAGCGCTTCAGGATAAAGATAATCAGGTATTGCAAAGAATGGAGAAGATAATTGATAGATTACCTCCATCAATAGCTGATAATATTAAGGATTTAGCAGAACGCGCAGAGCTTAATATTAATAATACTCAACAAGGTGTTAATGCATTACGCCAAGAGATAGAACACAATTTTGATAACTCGATGGAACGTGCGTCAGGTGTATACAAGCGTAACGCAAAAGGTGTAGCTTTATTACTTGGGCTAATTATTGCAGCGGCAACTAACGCGGATGCTTTTTATATGATAAGTCGATTGTCAAAAGATTCGGCGCTGCGCGACACTATTACACAAAATGCCGGACAAATTGTGTTACAAAATCGTAATCAGTTAGGATATGTTGATATTAATACATTACGAAGTCAAACCGATGAAGCATTAAATCAAATTGCTTTACCTATCGGTTGGGGTGACGCAAACTTAGAAAGACAACTTTCGTGGACAAGCAAACAGCGCAGACCATTTCCAATATGGAGAATTATAACTTTAATACCTGGTTGGATAATTAGTGGAATTGCAATTGCAATGGGGGCGCCGTTCTGGTTTGATTTATTAGGTAAAGTAGTTAACGTCAGAAATACTGGTAGACAGCCAGCTTCAACAGTAAGAACTGAAGAATAAAATAAAAGTAGGGTGGGCACTGCCCACCATACTAAACAATAAGCTTTTTTAGTTTTGTGTAACGAATCTAGCTATTAATGCCTCGCGAGATAATTGCAATAAAAAAGAAAATTCCCGACTTTCAATAAATCGGGAATCTCAATTATCTAAGTATGCTTCCTAAGCAGGTATCATTTGCTTAGTTTCTTTTTTCTCTTCTCTTACCCAGTGACGGTGCTGTGCAATAGCTTTTACAAAGTCTTGGGCAACTTGTTTGACATTAGATGCATTAAGACTAGTAATAACACCTTTGTCTGATACTGATTTTTCTGCGTCAGCTAGTTTTATATCCTTGATATTAGCTGCTGCAATCAAATCTACACCTTCGCCAGTTGCCGCTATAGCTTTACAATGTTTAAAGGCTGAGTAAATGAATTCACTTACATCATTGTCTGATTTAAGAGCTGCTATACTTTGCGCTCCACCAGGAATGTAAATAGCATCAAACATTACAGAAGCACTAGTAAGAAAAGTTCTTTCTACGTCAATTTCTTTACCGTCTGTACTCTTAATTTTACCGCCAAATTTGGAAACAATCATAGAATTAGCGCCTTCTGCTTCAAGAGCTTGTTTAACAACTTTTAATTGTTCTGCATCAACACCATCAGCAGCTAAAACAGCAATTTTACGAGTCTTTATTGAGTCCTTGGGCTGATTTTCCATGCTCAAAGCAGCTGAACTCTTACCATGATTAGGAATTACTTCTTTAGGTGGCGTCTCTAAACCTAATCCTGCGGCAACTAAAGTGGCAAACTCATGGTCAACGTGGTTAAATAAACCAACTACACGTTCTTTGACCTCTTTATTCATCACTTTGCCTAACTCGAAGTGAGCAGCTTTAATTACATGCTCCTTCTCAGCTTTTGACATACTATTTAAAAATAGGGTTGCGTGTGAGAAATGGTCGCTGAAGCTTTCGCTACGTTCGCGAACTTTTCTACCACCTAATTTTTCAGCATAATGTACAAAGGCACCTAAATTTTCTGGTGATGCCATTGGACAACCACCACCAAGTGAGTTCGGGAAGTAGTTTACCTTGGAAGTGTAAATATTGTATTGCGAGAACCCATCACGCTGGTCGTTATGAACCGGACATACAGGCCTATTGATGGGTATGTTTTCAAAGTTGCCCGTTCCCAAACGATGTCTTTGTGTATCTGGGTAGGCAAATATCCGACCTTGTAATAATGGGTCATCAGAAAAATCAATTCCTGGTACTACATTTGTAGGTTGGAATGCTACTTGTTCAGTTTCGGCAAAGAAGTTATCGGGGACGCGGTTAAGTACCATTTTGCCTATTGGTTTAATGGGTACTAACTCTTCAGGAATTATCTTTGTTGAGTCGAGAATATCAAAATCAAAATTAAATTCGTCTTCTTCTTCGATAATTTGTACGCCAAGCTCGTACTCTGGGAAATCACCCATTTCAATAGATTCCAACAAATCGCGACGGTGGAAGTCAGGGTCTTTACCGCCCAACGTTTGAATTTCATCGAACACCATTGAATGTATACCAAGCAATGGTTTCCAATGGAATTTCACGAACCGTGCTTTACCTTGTTCGTTGACAAAACGGAAAGTATGAACGCCAAAACCCTGCATCATTCGATAGCTACGAGGGATGGTACGGTCGGATAACAACCACATTATCATGTGCATTGACTCTGGCATCAATGACACAAAATCCCAAAAGTTGTCGTGTGCAGAAGAAGCTTGGGGCATTTCGTTATGAGGTTCAGGCTTAACTGCGTGAATTAAGTCTGGAAACTTCATCGCGTCTTGAATAAAGAAGACAGGAATATTATTTCCTACCAAGTCGTAATTTCCGTCTTCAGTGTAAAATTTAACAGCAAATCCACGTACATCACGCACTGCGTCTGCTGAACCACGAAAACCTGCCACAGTTGAAAACCGCACGAAAACTGGAGTTTTTACTGAAGGGTCTTGAAGGAACTTTGCCTTTGTCAGTTCAGAAAGTGATTCGTATGGCTCAAAATAACCGTGGGCGCCAACACCACGAGCATGAACTACACGTTCTGGAATCCGTTCGCGGTTAAAGTGAGCGTTTTTCTCTAGCAAATGAAAATCTTCGAGCAGGGTTGGACCGCGTGTACCTGCTTTGAGTGAGTCATTCGTATTATTTACTTTTACGCCTTCGTTAGTTGTTAATAACTCTCCCGGCTCTTTGCGGAACTGTTCTAAGTCCTGATTTTTGCTTTGCTCGTTGGTATGTTCGCTCATAGAATCTTTGTTTACTAATGCGTTTACGAATCAAGGTATAAATACAGTGTTGTGCAACCAGCAAACAAACAGCTTTTATCACCCCAGTAAGCGTCTATTCCACGCACAGGATAATAAAAGCGTTTTTGTAGAGTTTGTAAATTGTTTGTGTTGCTATTTATATATTCAAACTTTAAAATTCGGGCGCCATCAGCCACGAGGAGTAGTTGTTTTGACTGTAGCTATATAAAAAGGCTGAGATTTTAGTTAATAAAAAAATAAACAGGCATTCTTGCCTGTTCCACAAGATTGATGATTTAATTTTTAAAATGTTTAATTAGTTGTCTAGAACTTCTACTTTTACTGACGCAATACCACTGCTGATCATTCCTAATTCTTTTGCGGCGCCGAGTGAAACGTCAATAATGCGACCACGGATGAATGGGCCACGGTCATTAATTCGCACTATTACAGAGCGACCATTCCAATTATTAGTGACACGAACGCGGGTACCAAAAGGTAGAGTGCGATGTGCTGCTGTTAAGTCTTGAGGATTAAATCTTTCGCCATTTGCGGTACGAGTTGAATCTCCATAGCTGTAATAAGAAGCTGTACCGCTATTAGTTGCTTTGACTTTAACATTTGTATTTTGCTGTGGCTTTTTAACTGTAGGCTGTTGGTTAGTTACTTGTGGTTGTTTTCCTGTTTGCTGTGGTTGGGTCTTTTCTTGTCGCGCAATAGTTGGTTGATTTATAGGTTGGGCGCCACCGAGAAGTCTTCGTAAACGATTAGTAGCTTGTAATGTATCGTGGGCTAGGTTATTGGTCGTGTCTGGTAATATTGTACTGACATCAATTTTTACCAGTTCTTCACCGTTGACTTTGATACTTTGGCCCTCTTTTGTCCAGCTAGCTGTAATTTGATTTGCGTCAACATTAGAAGCGACTAATTGATTAATTTTGGCTGCAATTGTATTTGCTCTTTCAATGGGATTTGTTTCTTGACCAACAAAAGTTAATACAGGAATACTGCGAACATACAATGTTGCTGCTTGACGACCAGCGATTTGGTGTGCGTGGACTTGAGTGACTATAGTAGGTGTACCTGGTTTTTCGGTTGGAGATGATTCTCCTGTTGTTGTATCACCCGACGGTGGCAATTGGGGAGAGGTTTTTTTAGTCGTTGCAGCACTAGCAACGGAGGGTATTCCTACAACAGTAGTTGATAAAGCAACAACTGACCACAGCTTAGTATTATTCATCTGTTCGGTTTTTTGATAATAGGGAACTAAGGCAAGATTTAAAACTCCAACGTGGTCAATTTATCAAAATCAAATCACTGTTTCCAAGTGATGTACATCACAATATTTTCTTTTTTTGGTAATATTATTTTTATTTTTTGACTAAATAATCTTTTTTTGTAGCCATGTATACAAAAAAGCCAGATTTCTATCTACCTTAAGATATACTTAATGTGATTTATATAACTATATGTACATGCATTACCAGTCTTTACTTTGGTAAACATGTCTGAAGATTATTTAGCCTTTGAATAGTTTGTTTGGTTTCATTTTTTTTACCAAGCTGTGTATATATGTCTACCGCACGTTGATAATCTTGGATAGCATTTTGCTTATTGCCTAAAGTACAATTTACGACTGCGCGGTTTATATGGGCAACAGCCGACTTGGAAGAAATACCAATTGCTTTCGTATAATCAGCAATAGCTGCTTGGTAATTTTTAAGGTAAGAGTGAGCGTTGCCACGTTCGATATACGCATCAATATTTTGCGTGTCTAACTTGATAGCACTAGTATAAATATTAACTGAGTCTTGATAGGCACCTTGCTCAAACTTAGTTTGTGCCTGTGTTAATAATTTTTCAGATGACTTGGCGTTAGATGCTCTAATAAAAATCACCATTGTTGCAGCGGTAAAAACTAAAAGCCAGATTAAAGTAGTTTGACCTATATACTTATAGTTTCTTGTCAATGCAGCTAAAATTTTTGAAGCTTTAGCTGTGAGAGTTTGTTGGTCAAACAAAGCAATATCATCTGGTTGTAAACATAAAAATTCCTGAAGAGATTGTAGCTTTTGACGGTCTTGTTCTGTAATACCTTTTTTACTACGTTTAAAATAATCTAATTCTTGTTTATACTGTATTAATTTTTGCTTGTATTCGCGTTGAGCTTGGGCAGTTACTTCTTGCTGTACTAAGTCGGCATCTTGATTTTTTATACCCAAGTAATTCTTTATATCGTTTAAATTATTTAAAGCTTTCGCTCGCAGTGGATATTCTTGGACGATTGCGGCGCCGTAACTATATCTATATTCTTGTAAACGCTGCTGATATTTTTTTATTTCTACTACAGTTGCTTCAATACCTTGAGATATATCAGCTAAAGCTGCATCAGGATTTTGCCAACTCTTGACAGGCATACCATTTTTTGGTAAATGAGCAATATTACCCAATAGCTTCTGCCATCCCTGAACTTGATATAAAAGTATAGGTATAGCAACAACCTCACCAAGAAAATGCTTTTCTTGTAACTTGGCGATTTCATTATTCCAGTCAATTCGATTTTGAATCAAACTCAAAAAATCAGAACTAATCAGTAATACGATTACATCAGCAGTTTGCAAATGGTAAGAATTCTCATAATCTTCATATGTGTTTTCACTGCGGTGCTGATACCAAACCATCACAACATCCAATTCTTCCAACATCATCAAGTGTTTTTCTAACACAATTTTTAATTGCTCATCCTGATCAGAAGGCGAATAAGCGAAAAAAATCTTGACAGGTTTAGCCGACTCTGGCAGTAAAAACATAAGTATAAATATAAGTGGAACTTCACCCAGGCAAAGTAAATCATCCAGCTATTAACTGCATGATTTCAGCTATATACTGCTACTCGACATTTAGCAAAAACCTTAATTTAAAGCAATAGGGTAAGTAGCTATTAATACTTAAATATTCAAAAAATAATACAACTTATATCTAAAAATATAATGGTGCCTTGCTTATACCTAAATCATTAAGTTATATTATTAACATAAAAATTGTATAAGTTATATCGTAATCACCTTGTGTTATAAAAAAATAAACTAGTTATTAGCTAGCTTTTGACGGTAAAATCTCTTGTAACCTTGCGACCATTTCCGCACGCGCGCTCACTTCAAGCTTACGAAACATTCGCTTTAATGCTTGTTTCACAGAGTTTTGTGTAATCCAAAGTTTTTCTCCTATTTCGGCATTAGTTAAACCCCGCGCTACTAATTCAGCAATTTCTAATTCACGCGGAGTTAAGAGACTCGAAGCAGTAATATTAGAAGATGGTTTAGTTGCTCGTAGCGATGCGAGTTTTGCTGATAAATGCAGGCATAATGCGCTTAAATCAGCTAAATCATTTGCTGTAAAAGCGGGGTTTCCTGTGGCGCGCGCTAAATTTAATGTACCCACTAGGCGCCCGTCAGCGACAATTGGACCACTCATAACATGGGCGTGGTCATCGCGCGAACAAAATTGTTTCCAGTCACCGTGTGGTAGTATTAATTGTTCATGTGCAGGTGCGTGACGTTCAACAACATATTTACCAACAGGATTTCCCCGCAAGCAAACTTCAGGGATGTCGGGAAAACCTTGAGAATTTACTTTTACTTCGGGTTGCTCATCTAAAAGATAAATACCCCAGCGTTGTACATCAAAATGTTCGCCGACCGTTTCCATGACAGCAAGTTGGAGTTGTTGTTCGGTTTGGGCGCCAGCTATTGCATCAAATACGGTGTGGAGGGAATTTGGCATAAGTGTACCCAGTTGGGGTCTAGGCGGACTGACTCGATTACTTCTATCCTAATAAATAACAGAAGCAAGTCGAAAACTAGCATATATAACAGTCTATAGGAGAAGTATATGACAGCCACACAAGTATCAGCCAGAGAGCTTTTCCGCGCTGCCTACGAAAACCGCTACACCTGGGACAAAGATTTTCCTGGTTACACAGCTGATATTACTTATAAGTACGACGGTAAAGAGTATACAGGTAAAGTTACTATCGGCGCCAATATGAAGGCGGAAGTGTTGGGTGTCGAAGACGAAGAGGCACAAAAAGCAATTCACGGTCAAGCATGGGAAATTGCTGTTCACCGCGTCCGTCGTACCTTTGAACAAACCCACGGCGAAAACACCTTTACATATGGCGCCACAGATTCGGATGGTGCAGTAGAACTTTTAATGGGTGGTAAAGCAACAGGTGACAAATACAAAGTTCGTAACAACGAAGTTAGCTTAGTTCACCGTCACATTCACAATGTAGTTGTCACCATCAACACCTTCAGCAGCCATGATACAGGTGAAGGATACCTTTCCCACACCTACGACTCTATATACCACGACCCTCAAACAGGTGAACAAAAAGGTGGTAAGAGCTATTTCGTGGATGAGTATGAGAAAGTAGGTAAATACTTTATTCTCAACCGTCGCGAAATTACTACCGATGTTGATGGTAAACCCTCAGTTCAAGAATTCATCTTTTCCAACATCAAATTACTATAACCAACTGTTTAGGTTTTAATATAACTCTTGTGGAACGGGCATCTCTGCCCGTTCCATCTGCAATATACTTAAAATCCTGGCTTCTTAAAGAAGCCAGGATTTTTAATTTTTTTCCGTAATTCAATTACTGATACTTGAAGTTTATTAAAGTAAAGTAGTTTAAATTTGTGTATATATTTAACAGGCAGGGATGGCTGTTACACAAAATTTTCCACAAGAATGTTCCACAAAATTTATGATTCAGATGCTTAAAATTATAATATTAGTTACACTATGTATTTTGGGATTATTATCGCTTTTAAACTATTTTACTTGGTCTTATCCTCTAGAACTATTAACACACTTTAGGGTTCAATATTTTGTTGCAGCGTTAATGATTACTGGAATATTATTAATTTTACAGCAAAAACGTATTATAAAAAACAAAGCTATTATTTTTATTGCCGTAGCAATAGTTAGTTTAAATTTAGCTGAAATACTACCTTGGTATCTACCTAACTCACAAAAAGTGAGTAACAACGCAACCCTTCAAATTAAAATAGAAAGTTTTAATGTAAATGTTGAAAATAAAGAATATACTGCTGCTATCGATGTAGTTCGCAAAGATAAACCTGATATTGCTTTATTTATCGAAATTCATGATGCCTGGTTCAGTAATTTAAAAACAGGTTTAAAGGATATTTTTCCTTATTCGTTTCGTAGTCCTGGTGGTGGACTAGCTATTTTTAGCCGTATACCGCTTGAAGGCGCGCGGGGTATTAATTTAGATGAAGCAGGTCATCATTTAGTAACAAACTTAAAAGTAAACGGAAAAACTGTACACTTTATCGGGACACATCCAATGGTGCCAGTAAAACCCTCGACTTTTCATCGTCGTAACCGTCAACTAGCTGCTTTAGAAAAATATATTAACCAACAGCAGAAACCTATAATTATTGCAGGTGACTTTAATTTAAGTCCTTGGTCACCATATTATAGAAAATTTATTAGAAAAACAAACTTACACAATACACGTTTGGGTTTTGGAATTTTACCAAGCTGGCCTCGTCCAGCAACACATGTCAAAATACCTAGCTGGTTAATACCATTACTAAACATTCCTATTGACCATTGTTTTGTAAGTAAAGACTTTGGGGTGGTGAATACCCGCATTAGTGAAAATGGAAATTCAGACCATGCACCAATTGTAGTAGATTTGATATTGCGTTCTTAGATTTTTACGATTCTTTCAGCTTGTCAATATTTGCTTCCCAGTTTTTTCCATCAAAGGGTACTATTTCAAAGTTGTTTATCACGTCTCCGTCTAAACAGCGCGCGTTTACATCTATACAATCTGGGTGGCTTCGGGGTATGTAAAATGAGTGGATACCGCAGTCGCTGCAAAATTTATGCTTTGCTGTTCGTGTGTTAAATGTATATGTTTGTAATTTTTCTACTCCTTGGAGTAATGTAAATTTATCTTTTGTAACAATTAGATGTAGAAAGCCTTTTTTACTGCAAATTGAACAGTTACAATCATCTAGTTTGTGGTTGTCTACTGTGACTTGGAAGCGGACGGCGCCGCAATGACATCCACCTTGGTATGTTATTGTTTGCTTGGTTGTTGTCATGATAATTTTATAGGTGTTTACCACAGAGACTTCTAGGGGCACAGAGAGTTTAGTTACAAGTTATTTTACTATTTATGAGTATTTATAAGTTTCCAGATGATTTTTGTTGGGGTGTGGCTACTGCTTCTTATCAAATTGAAGGTGCTACTGAGAAGGATGGGCGCCAAGCTAGTGTTTGGGATACTTTTAGTGCTAATCCTGGTAAGGTGCTGAATGGTGATACTGGTAAGGTTGCTTGCGACCATTATCATCGATATGAAGATGATGTTAGATTGATGGCTTCTTTGGGTGTTAAACATTACAGGTTTAGTATTGCGTGGCCGCGAGTTGTTCCTGATGGATGTGGACAGGTTAATGAAGCTGGTGTTGATTTTTATAAGCGTTTAGTTGATTGTTTGCTTAAATATGGCATTACGCCACATGCTACTTTGTTTCATTGGGATAGTCCCCAAGCTTTGGAAGATAAATATGGTTCGTGGCACCATCGTCAAATGGCTTATGATTTTGCTGATTATGTGACGGCAGTGGTAACTAGGTTAGGTGATAAAGTTACTAATTGGATGACTATAAATGAAATTTCCTGCTTTACTCATATGAGTTACGATGTGGAGCAAGAACCACCCCATGCACCTGGTACTCGTGTAAGCAGTAAGAAAGAAGTATGGCAAACTTCGCATCACGCAATTCTTGCACATGGGTTGGCATGTCAAGCTATCCGCGCGGCAACCCCGGTACCTTGTAAAGTTGCGCTGGTTGATAATATGAGTGTGACTGTACCTATTAGCGAGTCACCAGCAAATATCGAAGCTGCAAAAAAAGCTTTATATACCTCAATGCAAAATGGCGGAATTATTTTTCCTGTACTAACAGGCGCCTACAGTTCCACAATGTTGGAAGAACTGGGTGAGATGGCGCCTGATATTCGACCAGGTGATTTAGAAATTATTCATCAACCGCTTGATGCTGTTGGGTTAAATATCTACACGGGTGGGTATGTACGCGCAACAGATAATAATCGCGGTTATGATTTTTTACCATTGCCTCAAGGTTATCCAAGAATGTATATGCCTTGGTTGAATATTATACCTGAAAGCATTTATTGGGGTGTTCGGCATATTGGCGAAACGTTAGGACATCCCAATTTACCTGTGTTTATTACCGAAAACGGTTGCGCTGCACAAGATGAAGTTAACGCAGCAGGTGAAATTATTGACGTTGACCGCATTATGTACTTACGACAATATTTGAAAGCAGCACATCGTGCAGTGAGTGAAGGTTATCCATTAAAAGGGTATTTTTTATGGAGTTTTATGGATAACTTTGAATGGGCTTGGGGTTATGGGCGCCGTTTCGGTATTACATATATAGATTATGCAACTCAACAGCGCATTCCCAAAGCCAGTTTTGATTGGTACAAAGAGTGTATTCGTCAAAACAGCGTAGCGTAGGCACCAATAATTTAATAAATTAACTTATGAAATTAAACGAAGTAGTACCTTGGGGTAGAACGTTAGAAGAATACAAGCTAATGTTCAATCTATCTTTATCTGATTTGAAAACAAAAATTCTCGGATGCGGTGATGGGCCTGCTAGTTTCAATGCCGAAATGACGCAGCTAGGATATTCTGTTGTATCTATTGACCCAGTATACCAATTCTCTGCTGAACAAATTAAACAGCGAGTAGAAGAAACTTACGAACCAATTATTTCTCAAGTGAAACAGAATCCTAACCGTTACGTTTGGAAAAACTTCTCCGATGCTGATGAACTCGGTCAAGTTCGTCTTGCCACAATGGAAAAGTTTTTGTTAGATTATGAAGTTGGCAAAGCAGCAGGGCGTTACTTGTATGAATCTTTACCTAATTTAGAACTGGCAGATAATCAATTTGAATTATGCTTATGCTCTCATTTACTTTTTTTGTACTCACAACAGCTATCGCTTGATTTTCACGTAACTTCAATTTTTGAACTTTTAAGAATCTCTCCTGAAATTCGGATTTTTCCTTTACTTAATCTTGATTGTCAAATATCACCTTATGTTGAATTAGTTATTCAGGAGTTATCGAGCAAAGGTATTAATGTAAAGCTTGAAACTGTAGCTTACGAGTTTCAAAAAGGTGGTAATCAAATGTTAAAAATTAGTCGATCAAGAATAATTGATAATATATTATTGTAGCCTGCGTAGGCAGGCTTTGCTTGTATAGCTATACCCTCAAGGGTATTGTTAAAAAAATATTTGTTGTTTTTGATTAACTAAAAAAATGGAAAATGAATGGGTAACGGTAAGGCCTATTTTCGTTCTCAAGTACTCTGACAATTGCAATAATTGGCACTATCAAACTAAAAATACCGAGTAAAATTAAAAGCGGAATACCAATTAGTACAAAAGCTAATAACCCAAAAACAAATGCCGCAATATAAAGATTAATGTGAAAATTTAAAGATTCCTTAGCGTTGTCTTTAACTACTGGGTCATCACTAATAAAGAGTATCGCGATTGGTATACCTATGGATACAATAGTAGAACTAAAAAATATAGCTCCGTGGCATAAGGCGGATAAAAGTTTACGTTGAGGAAGTGTTTCCATACAACAATCCTATGAAGCTGTAATGGTTTTTACTTCTCTATCTTAGCTTTTGTGCGTTGGGTTTATTATCGTTCTTATAGAAGATTTTTATATTTAAATCTAGTTTTTGTTGGGTTGCGCTGGCGCTCCACCCAGCCTACGGGGTTTTATATTTACAATAAATCCTAGTGTGCTGAGAAGTATTAGTAAGGGGATTAGCCAGTCACCCCAACGCACGTACATTGTTTGGGTTTGGCGCCTATAAATTGTTTCTGCGTGTATTTCGTAGGTATTGTGTCCAGATATCCATAGGGTTTTTCCGTGGGGATCGACGAATGCTGATAAACCTGTATTGGTTGCGCGCGCTGCCCATCTGTCGGTTTCTATTGCCCGCATTGTATCTAATGCGTGATGCTGCATTTGCATTGCTTTGCTGTATGGGTCGTTGTTGGATGCGGTAATGATAAATTCTCCACCTGAAAATGCTTGGCGCCGAAATTGCTCTGGAAAGGCAGATTCGTAACAAATGCCAGCAATTACACGTCCAAATGGTGTATCAAATATTTGATTTTTTGAACCTGGTACTTGTCGTGCTGTTACTGGTGATAGGCGCCTAATTAATTTACCAAGTATTTCTTCAAAAGGTACATATTCGCCCAAAGGTACTAACTTAGACTTTTCAAAGTGACTATAAATTTTACCGTCTTTTGTAAAGGTAAATAAACTATTTGCATAAGTGTTACTATTTGGACGTTCTGCAAAACCGCCAATCCACGCAACAATTCCTTTTTGTTTCACTGCTGCAACTAAAGAGCTATCAAGTATATCGCGCGAAAAAAATGGTAATGCTCCTTCTGGAGTTAAGACTGCATCTACACCTTGGTCTACTAGTTTTAAGTATCCAGTAGTGTAACCTTCGATGGCGCGACGTAATCCATAATAATCAAATTTAATTCGGTTGGGGATATTCCCTTGGATAATTCCTATTTTTATTGCTGCTTCTTGTGGTTTAACTAATGGCTGGTTATATAAATTAAAGCCGATTACATGTATAATGATAAATAAACTTAAAGGTATAAAATAATATTTATTATATTTAGTATTTTTTATTGTTTGTATCCAAATTTCAGCGATTGACCCATTAATAGCAACAATTGAAGCTGTAACTGCACTGGCGCCACTATATTGACCCAAATGTAAAATTACTAAATTATGAGGACTTTGGGTGTATGAAAGTGAACTCCACCATAATGGACCATTAGCCCAAATATGTTCGAGAATACACCAAAGAGTAGTACCGATAAGAACACGCAATATTGGGGTTAGAAAAGGTGTTTCTAGTTTCTGACTAATCCAAAAAAAAGAAGTTGCCCAACTCATTGCAAGCAGTGTTCCCCAAAGCGTCACAAAAGTCCAGGCAAAAAGCGCAATAGCTATACTTGATAACCAAGAGACTCCCATCCAAGTTAAAGGATGAAGCCCTGTTATCCATGAAAGTGTGGTGCCATAGTAACCTAAACCCCAGGCGCCTGCTAGTTGTAATCTAGATAATTTTGCTTTGTACGCTGGGTTAAATATTAAAACCCATAGTGGAGCTAGGGCAAACCAAGCTAAAAACCAAGCACCAAATGGTGCAACAGTTAACCCCATTAGTACTCCACTCAATAGGGCAATAATCAGTGGTGAGTAAAAATTATTTGATTTACTCATAAATTTTTACTCACCTTTTTAGTGTTTAATTCCTTGGCTACTCAGCTTCAGCACCTTCAGCAACTTCAGCAACTTCAGCAACTTCAGTACCTTCAGCGTCGGGTGGGACAATTGCTACCCCAGTGATAGCATCGTCTTCATCGAGACGTTGAACACGCACACCTGTAGCTGAACGCGATTGAATCGAAATTGCGTTTGTTGCCTGTCGAATGATGATACCGCGATTTGTTACCATCATGATTTCGTCGTCATTGTTGACGATGTGCAACGTTGCTAGTTGGTCTTTGGTTTTGCGGTTCTTAAATTTAGTCGCCATTAATCCTTGACCTGCACGGTTTTGCAGACGGAATTGAGCAACAGGAACACGCTTACCATATCCTCCCATTGTAATCACCAGTACCCAAGGTCCAACCGAAGCGGTTTCGCTAACTTCAGTTGTTTCCTCAGTTTCGGTATCAACTTCGATATTATCTGCATTATCTGGTGCCTCAATTTCTTCTGTCTCAACTTCGCTAGCTGCGGCAAAAGTTTCGAGAATGGCTGCTGGTAAAATATCCATGCCAACAAGCTCATCACCTTTTTTGAGTTTCATCGACTTGACACCGCGAGTTGCTCTACCCAAGGGACGAAGTTGGTCGTGGGTACATCGGAAATGAATTGCCATTCCATGACGCGAACCCACAAGCACGCTGTCTTCTACTTTTGCACGACGTACCCAACGTAATTGGTCACCTTCTTCTAAGGAGATAGCAATCAAACCGTTGGAACGAATATTACTAAATGCTTCCAGTGCAGTTTTCTTGATATTTCCGCCTTTGGTAAGCATAACAAGATATTCTTCGCTGCTAAATTCATCGACTGGTACGATAGAAGTAATTTTTTCTTCTCTAGGAATTGGCAGCATTTGTACGATGGGAGTCCCCCGACTGGTACGTGAACCAACAGGTATTTGGTACGCTCTCAAACAATACACAACACCTCTATCGCTAAAGAACAATACGCTGTCATGGTCGCAACAGGTGAGAAAATGCTCAACGGTATCGTCATCTTTGACTTTTGCAGCTGCTTTACCGCGCGTTGCTCGATGTTGCGCTTCAAAAGTGTTGACTGGCATCCGCTTGATATAACCTTGTTTGGTTAGCAAGATGATAGCTTTCTCGTTAGCGATTAAGTCTGTATCTCCTAAATCGCCTTCAGCGTGAGTAATTAATGTGCGACGTGGTGTTGCAAATCTTTCTCTTAAAGAAGTAACTTCACTCTCAATAATTTCGAGTATGCGCTCACGTTTTGCCAGAATATCCTGTAAATCAGCAATTTGAACTTGCAAATCTTCGTGTTCGTTACGAATTTTATCTGCTTCAAGTGCTGTTAACCGTCGCAATTGCATTTGCAAGATTGCGTCTGCTTGTCCTTCCGAAAGTCCATAAGTTGTGATGAGTTCACCTTTGGCTGTTGGTGCGTCGGCAGCGTGACGAATCGTAGCAATAATTTGGTCTAAATGTGACAGCGCAATTAGCAAACCTTGTAAAATATGGTCGCGTTCTTCAGCTTTTCGCAGCTCGTACCGGGTTCGACGAGTAATTGCTTCGATGCGGAAATCGAGGAATACTTGTAAAAACTGTCGAATAGTCAGTATTTGCGGTTCGCCATTTACTAACGCCAACATATTGGCGCCGAAGTTCGCTTGTATAGGGGTTTGCTTATACAAGTTGTTGAGAACTACGCGGGGATAAGCATCGCGTTTGAGTTCAATAACAATCCGCATCCCGTCACGGTCACTTTCATCGCGAATATCGGCGATTCCCTCAATCCGTTTATCGTTCACCAACTCGGCAATCTTTTCAATTAAAGCTGCTTTGTTGGTTTGATATGGTAATTCGGTGATAATTATTGCTTCCCTATCTGGGCGCCCACGATGTTCGATTGTTTCAATATTCGCAACACCGCGCATCGTTATTGACCCGCGTCCAGTCATGTAGGCATCTCGAATTCCAGAGGTGCCGAGAATAGTGGCGCCTGTTGGGAAATCGGGACCGTGAATATACTGCATCAACTGGGCATTAGTAATTTCTGGGTTATGTATCATTGCCACTAACCCATCAATCAATTCTCCTAAATTGTGCGGGGGAATATTCGTTGCCATCCCAACGGCAATACCCGACGAGCCATTTAGTAACAACTGTGGTATACGCGCTGGTAAAACTGTTGGTTCTTGCTGCGAACCATCGAAATTACTTGCAAAATCTACAGTTTCAGACTCGATATCTTGCAATAGTGCATTAGTGGTCAGCGCTTGCAAACGAGATTCGGTGTATCGCATCGCCGCTGGTGGGTCATTATCCACCGAACCGAAGTTACCATGTCCTTCGATTAAAGGGGAGCGCATCGAAAAATCCTGCGCCATCCGCACCAAGGCATCATATACTGCCGTATCGCCGTGTGGGTGATACTTACCCAATACTTCCCCAACTACACGCGCGCATTTACGAAAAGGTCGGTCGTGCGTTAAACCCAACTCATGCATAGCGTAGAGGATACGACGATGCACAGGTTTCAGACCATCCCTGGCATCTGGCAGCGCCCTACCCACGATGACACTCATTGCATACTCCAGGTAAGACCTGGACATTTCATTCCGTAGGTCTGTTGGGATAATCCTCTCCTGAGAGAATGTCATAGCCTAAATAACTCCAAAAATCGCTGTTTTTAGCCTTGATAGCCGGAAAAAAGCCAAATTATTCCAAAATTTGCTTGAATAATAGCTATATTTGTATACAATTCTATCATAGAATGGCATTTTTCTGCCGCTAAAGTACCTCATTCAAAGATAAAAAATACTGAATAGAAAATTAAAAATTTAATTTTTTTTTGCAATTAAGCCAAACTACAATATAGCAAATTTTTTTCGATTATGCATATCTTTTGTTAATCTTACTTAATACACAATTTTCACTAATAATAATTACAAAATTTCCTAATAGTTTTAATTGGAATCGACGCGAATATAATGTATATCAATGAACTGCTACTAACTTAGTAAATATAAGCCTCAAAACAATTTAAATGTGAATAATAATAAAAAAATTATAATAAAATTTTCAAATAATAACAAACAAAATAAGCCCTAAGATAGTGTACGTATAAGGATTACAGAGAATAAGATGTGAGCAAACTAGTTTTGGGTAAAAATCATGAGTGAAGACAAAGCGTCTAAAAAAGAAGAAAATTCATCTGCGCAAAGTAGTTCAGAACAGCTACGTCCAGAATTATTAGATATGATTAAACATCCTCCAAGAATTGATGATGCAATGCGCGATTTACCCGTCGAAGAGCGCATAAACAACCCAGCGATGGCGCCTGAAATGCTTGACGACCGACCCCAAGACTTGGGATAAGAGTTAAAAGTTATGAGTGGTCAGTGCTGAGTTAATAGTTAAGAGTTGGAAATTCACTCAGCACTCAGTACTCAGCACTAACTTCCCCTTTTCCTTTAAAATTTCAAAATCGCTACTATTGCTGCTCGTGCTATGCTGCCAGTTATCTACTCTAACGAGTTTCTCGAACACAAGACAGGAAGGGGACATCCAGAAAGACCCGAACGTTTAAGTGCTATCACTGCTGCACTGCGCGAAGGTAATATCGCTTCCAAAATCGAATGGCGCCTGCCAACACCTACAACTGGACGTTCTTTAGTACGATTAATCGAACAAACGCACGACCCTAGTTATATTCAAAAAGTTAAAGAAATTTGCTTGGCTGGTGGTGATTGTCTAGATTTTGAAACAATAATTTCACCTCAAACCTATGATGTAGCGTTATTAGCTGTAAGTGCATGGTTAGATGGAGTTGATATTGTTTTAGAAACAGGTAAACCCGCTTTTGTTCTAGCACGTCCACCTGGACACCACGCTGAACGCAAGACTGGGATGGGGTTTTGTGTATTTTCTAACGCTGCAATCGCAGCAGCTTATGCTCTCGAAAAACCTGGTGTTAACCGTGTCGCAATTCTTGATTGGGATGTTCATCACGGCAATGGTACTCAAGCAATAGTTGAAACTAATCCACAAATAGCTTATTGTTCACTACATCAATACCCGTGTTATCCCGGTACTGGCAGACATACAGAACGTGGATTTCATGGCAATGTTTTAAATTTACCCTTCCCACCAGGTAGCGATATTAGCCTTTATCAGCCAGTTTTTGAAAAAATGGTCATACCGTTTTTATCTGGTTTTGAACCAGATTTACTTATTGTCAGCGCCGGGTATGATGCCAACGGTGATGACCCACTCGCAAATATAAACCTTCAACCACAAGACTATGGATTGTTCACCGACTATTGCTTACAAATAACCCGTAAAATTTTGTTTGGTTTAGAAGGGGGTTATGATTTACATACGCTTTCCCAATCTGTAGTCGCAACAATTGAGAAGTGCTTGTAATAATTTGCAACGGATACAACGGATGTAACGGATGGTTTATTTTAGTAGAACAAACCATCCGTTACATTTGCTCATAATCCGTTGCCACTTTAACCAATAAGCTTTTGCCAACTAGCAGGTCCAATTATTCCATCAGCAAATAAACCATTTTGCCTTTGGAACCTTTTTACTGCTTCTTCGCTTCCAGACCCGTATACTCCATCTATCTCAACATTCATGCGATGCTGCAAGTAGCGAATTACGGGTCCTCCAGCATGGTTGAGTCGAATAATTCGCTTTGCTAAAATCTGATTGATAGCTTTCCAGGTTGTTTCACCTGCAACTCCATTAACTTGAAGTCCCACGATGCGTTGAAATTTTTCTAGTGCAAATTTCGTTTGAACATCGATGGTACCGTCTTCGATTAATACTTTTCCGTTTTGGTCGGTAATTTTGAGTCGGTTCAAAGCGCGCTGTAACCGTAACACCGATAGATCAATATTGTCTTCTTCGTCGGGTAAGGTATTGACGTTTTCAGAAGGCAGTCGCCCAGTTAAACCCTTAACGATAGCATTGGCTAACGCTTCCGGATTATACAAAGCCATATCTTTTTTTGAATCTATAAAACAGCCTTCTACCAGTATTCGAGTCATATTTGTATTTCTTAACACAAATAAATGGGAGCCATTTTTAACACCACGATTGAAAAAACCTATTTTTACTACTTCGTCTAATACTGCTTTCGCTACTTTTCGACTTTGTTCTCCAATAGCAAACACCTCTGTACCATTTGCCTGTTGGTTAAAGGCATTAAAATGAATCGATACAAATGTTTCAACTCTTGCGGAATTGGCTCTATCACATCTTTGTGACAGAGATTCTCTGACTGTGTCGGCTCTTTGCGGTCTGCATTCGATTACTTCATGTCCCAATGCTTTTAACTTGGATATTACCCGATTCCCTACATCTACAGTTAAATTATCCTCAAATTTGATACCACGGGCGCCTGTGTCAGGGGGACAATTATGACCAATATCAATTCCGAATTTCATGGTAAATACCTCAATCAGCGATAATGTTGTTTTTGTCAGTTGAAATTGAATATAGGTAGTTAATTACACTTTCGCTAAAAAATAATGTATACTTTTTAGTTTCCAAACCCCAATATAGATCAACAATTATCTTATGTATAAGTGCTTTATGTCACATTGCATTCTATGTACATATGATAAAATATACTATGATAAACATTGATTATGAGAAATAAAGATTGAACAGTTATCACAGATGATAACTGTAATTACGATGTATTATTTTAAAAATTAATCAGACATAATACTGAGAAAAATTTAAGTTTTGTAATCAATAAAAATTAATTGATTTGCAGCAGTAAAAAATATGGTAGAAGCATCTAATTCCAAATTTAAAGACCCGAAAACGCCTCCAGATGTTGAGATACGGTTTGAAGCGCGTAAACCAATTACAGATTCAACCCTTGGAATACCTGTAAATGTAACTAGAGTAGGGGATCCACAGCATCGATTAGTGACAATTGGAGATTCATTAACACATGGGTTTCAAAGTGGGGCAATTTTTAATACAAATCAGTCATATCCAGTAATCATCGCAAAAGAAATGGGGTGGTCAGATATGAGATACCCTGTTTATTCTGGGCCGGAAGGTGGATTACCATTGAACTTGGAATATTTATCTCGTGATTTAAGAGGAAGATTTGGTGATAAGATTAACTGGTTGAATGGTTTACCAGCAATATTATCCATTCGTCAATATCTTGATGCAATTGAAGAGTATTGGGAACGTGGCAAAGGTAGCGTATATAACAGTAAGGGCAAAATAAATCATAACTTAGCTGTATATGGATGGGATTTACGAAATACATTATCCCGAAATGCAGATATTTGTTTAGATATTTTGGCTAAAAATAAACCTAAAAATGACTTTATGCGTCAAGTTGTTGAATATCATAACGAACGTTCTGCAATAGTTGTATTGAATAGTGCGCGTGATAGTAATGGTAAAGCGCTAACACCCATACAAGCAGCAACGGTACTTGGACAAGAAGGTAATACCGAGGAAGGAATTGAAACTTTAATCGTGATGATTGGCTCTAATAATGCGCTTGGTTCAATTTTAACGTTTAATGTTTCGTGGAGCGATGAAGGTTATGATGATATGAGTGTCAACGATAAATATACAGTCTGGCGCCCAACTCACTTCAAAGCTGAACTAGATTTATTAGTGACAGAAATTAAAAAAATCAAAGCTAGGCACGTTATTGTCGCGACAGTACCTCACATTACAATAGTGCCATTTGCGCGCGGAGTCGGCGGAAAAGCTCGTAACAAGTCGCGGTATTTTCCTTACTACACATTACCCTGGATTCAGGATAAAGATTTTAACCCCGATAAACATCCACATCTCACAGAAAACGAAGCACGTGCTATTGATTGTGCTATCGACCAATATAATAATGCCATTACAGAAGTTGTACGACAAGCGCGATTAGAAGGTAGAGATTGGTATTTAATGGAACTTTGCGGATTACTCGACCGTTTAGCATCACGTCGTTATATAGAAGACCCACTAGCGCGTCCTGATTGGTGGAGTCAAGTAGGAGGAGAGTATCAATTACCACCTGAACTCAAAGAAATTTCACCACCTTTAAATTCATGTTTGTTTCGTACCGAATCAGGTAAAGGTCGTACTGATGGGGGTTTGTTTTCACTCGATGGTATTCACCCAACAACAGTAGGATACGGAATTATGGCACAAGAAATCATTAAAATTATGCAGTCTTCAGGGGTAAAGTTTTATAAAGAAGACGGTAGTGCCAGAGAGGGAGAAGTAAAAGTAGATTGGAAGCGTTTGGTTGCGCAAGATAGTTTAATTTCTCAAACCCCACCAAATATAGATAGTATTTTAGATTTCGTTGGTGGTATAGACAAGTATTTAAATTTGTTTAGCGGAATGCTAAGAAGAAATTACTAAAATAAAGAGTAGGAACCAAGCAATACACAAAAACTAATGTTCGGCAAATTTCAACAAAGTCAACTACGTATCGAAGTCGAGGCGCCTTTTTCAGCCATACGCGACAGTTTACTGCGTCCCGGAAACCTTGGGAAATGGCTTCCATCCGGTAATTTTACCAACTCAATGCCAGAAGAGTTGCGTCCAGGATTAGAGTTTACGCGCGTTCTTGGGCCAATTTCGATTCACCACCAAGTCGATGTCGTGAATTCCGACAGCTTACGTTTATTACTAAGTCAAGGAATTGATGGTTTTCACGAATGGTACTGGGGTGACGGTTGGGTACAGTCGCGTATAGAAGGAGTGACTGTTTTACCTTTATCATTGGGACAAACACTCTCGTTATTAAGCTTGAGACAATTTTTAGCAAGTCAGAAAAAATCTGCCTAGTGGTTTAGCCTGAGTTTTACTTCAGGCGCCTGCTTTGATTGAATAATTTGCTGTAATTTTTAAAAGCCTGATATTAGAGTTTTCATTTTCAAATCGTATACTTGGCTAAGTGCCTTGATTATGTCGCGTTTATCGCTCTCTAGGTTGAGCTTATCTACAGCTTGATTTAAAGTACTTCCACTACGTATCAACTTTACTAAGCTTTTTTGCTCTGATTGATTCAATATTTTCGCAATTTCGCGGTTACGTCCTTGATTTATTGCTTGAATCATTTGACGCTGACGGGGAGTAAGGTCAAGTTCGATTAAATTCGATTTTGTGACATTAGTGACAACTACATTTTTGTTGAGTTGTGGTGGTAGTGCATTAGCTATCCCTGGCGCCACTCCGACGGTGGCGAGTATCAGCACTATCAGTAAAAGTTGTCGGGCTAAGTAACTCATTAGACTCCCGTTCCTTCCAAAAAGTATCCACTGTTGTATAATTTACCAGCTAATGGGAACCAGGAACAGAGAATAAAGCATTAGTAATGGAACGAAATAGTTGGATACTTTTGCTACATATTTGTGACTTATTTCTAAGTATGTAACTGGTTGGTTAACTTGATAGGGTTAACGAGTGACGATGTATGATAGCTTTTGTCTTTAATGCGCTCAATTGCATAATTGCCTGAATTGTGTCCCATTGGTCGTGGTCGATGTCTAATGTGTTGATAGCGTATTCGAGGTCATGACCAGAACGAAGGAAATGTTCAAGTTGGCGCCGTTGTGACTCGTTTAGTACAGAAGCAATTTCACGGTTACGACGCTGACGTACTGCTTGTAACTCTTGGTTTTCCTGTGGGGTAAGGTTTGTGTCTGTTGCTACATCGAATTGACTTGGCAATCCTGAAGCAATATCCGGCACCATCAAAACAAAAATGATAATTAGTGCCAAAATAGACAGCAATTGTTTCAGGTTAACAGCTATAGCCATATTGGTTTCGTTGATATTAGGTGTGGAATAGGGAATTCCCCACTAAGAATAGTCAGTTCGGTTGGTTTAATATGTTCTCTCAATGACTTACCAAGGATATTGATAATTAAAAAAAATATATCAGTCCCATTAGAATTACAATCTTTTATATTTCCGGACTCAGGTTATCATCGAAAAAACCAACGAAGGTAACAACTATGAGCGAGCAAGTTCTGGAAAAAGATTTAGTTAGCGCTGTCGGACACGATATATCAGATACAATCGATACCCCTATTGATTTAGAAGCTACATTTCGC
>NZ_MRCD01000243.1 GCF_001904745.1 Calothrix sp. HK-06 | reverse complement strand
AAAATTATTTTTTTAGTCGGTTCATATTGTTTATCTGACATTGGATTTGTATTCAACCCCAAATATTCAGGCACCAGCCTAATATTTTTCTCAAATTCTGCTATCCATGACTTAATCCTACCTTTAATTATTATGGTAGCTTTTTCATGCTCTAGAGCATCGCTAAAACTAATACTATAGGCATCTAAAAAATCATAAGTTTTATAAAATAAATCTTTAATTTCTATTTCTATTGCACCTGCTGCAATAAGTTTTTTTCTACCTTCCCACTCGTTATAACGCTCAAATCGCGTTGCATCGTCTGCTGAATAAAACAAATTTTTAACGACTACATAATCAACTCTATCACCACAATAATCATGTAAAACGTTAAGCACGTTTACAGAGTCAACTACACGATTTAACACTGATGCCATTGTTACGCGATAGCCAAGCTCGTCTAATAAAGCAAAAAATGATATCTCACTTTCAAACTTTGTAAAATAGCCACCAGACTGCGCTGGCATATCAAGCAAAACTAAAGGTGATGGTTCTTCTTCCAAATCTGTTAACAGCCTATCGGCGCCACCACGCTCAAAAATATTAACGCATCGTACTAAATCTGATGAAAAATGTCTTTCTAATTGAGGATTACGAGTATCTGCATCATAACCAATACAAGGTAATTTATTTTTGATATAAAAATCAAATAATCCGCGAGCAAAAGTACTTTTACCTACACCACCTTTATCACCAGTAACAATTACAAAACGTTTTTTTGAACATGCGTTATTTCCATGATTAGCTTCTTGCTTATCACAATCATTATTTTTATTTTTTTGTGACATAAGTTTAAGGCTTAATGTTGACTAAAAGATAGTTGAGCCAATTAATGTATGCGGATTTAATTTGTAGTGATAAAGGTTTATCAATAACTCCTGCTAAAGTGCAAGCAAGCAAACTTTGCAAAAAGAAACCACCTTCGATTACTTGCAACATTAAATAAAAATTAGGACTTCTTTTAAATGAAAAAATTATTGCAATATCTAATTCTTGGGCGAGAAGTAAATTACTACGACTAATAACAAAAGTGTCGTAAAGATTGAAGTAATTAATATTATTGAAACCTAAGACAATAGATGCAAGAGATAAATAGCGTTGACGTAACAACCGAGCAGCTAAATCAGAGGTATACAATATTTCGTAGCCAGGTATTATTATTTGCTTTTTAAGTAATTTTAAGTAGTATTGATAAGATTGTAAAGCATTAAACTGGCAGCAAGATGAGTCTACATCTTGATTCTTATGTACAGTGTGTGAGCATAAATCTCCATTTATTTTGAGTTCTGTTTTGCCAGCAGATTTTAAATAGGCGCCTGTGTCATTTACTCCTTTATTAAAATCACAAAAATTATTTAGCATAGGAACAATTGAGGGCGGAATGCCAAAAAAACTAAATAAATTAGGTTGGTATATTGAAACGAGTGAATCAAGACAGTTATTACTTTCACTAAAAAACCAAGATAAGGATTTTATACCTTCTACAGTTTTAAGATTAGTGTCATCACTACTTTCTAAAGCCAGCGCGGGTGATAAAGTTTTACGTATCCAACGCACAAACTCCTTTCCATTTGAATATCCAAATTTATGAAAAACATGCTTTAAAGCTAGCCAAGTCAAAGTTTGTTTTTGATGCAAAACTCCATCAATTAGTACAGTACGAATGCAGTCAAGATTTTTAGGTAAAACATTTGATGAATTTAATTGACTTTCCATCAAACTCTTATACCCAGAATCATAAGAAAAGTTTTTTGCAACAATAAAAAATATGTCTTCTGCTAAAAACTCTAAACCGCTATCAATATTTAAAACATTGACAGTTTGTTCAGCAAAAGCCGCTCTAATAGGTATAAAAAATTGATTCATGAAATTAGCACATAGCATTTCTTCGTAGAACAAACTTTTGTGTATAAGCCTCATTTGATAACTAACCACACAGGTGCCATGCAACCCACGTTCGTACTAATCATGACCTATTAATATTTCAAA
>NZ_MRCD01000242.1 GCF_001904745.1 Calothrix sp. HK-06 | reverse complement strand
TGAGGTACTAGAGCAAAGTATCATAGACAAAATAAACAAAAACCGAATAAGTGCTAGCCTAATGTAGCAAACATAAGTGACACCATTTTTTCCTCAATAACGTAAGGTATTACAATTAATACACATGTACAGCGCAGGAAGCGTCCCAAATGCCATGCTGAACAGAGCGAAGCCGGAGCGTAAGTCTCGAAATCTTTAAGATTCTTCGCTATGCTCAGAATGACAAGTTATATTTTTGCTTGCATTAAGATGCTCCTCAAGCGCAAATACCAAAAAAATCGGCATTATGCAGCGTCAATTAACACTGTAGAATATAAAAACTAGGCGCTTACTGGATTATCATGGGCAACACATTTGGACATCTGTTTCGCATTACTACGTTCGGCGAGTCTCACGGTGGTGGAGTGGGAGTTGTGATTGATGGGTGTCCACCTAGGTTGGAAATTACCCCAGAAGAAATACAGTTTGAACTCGACAGGCGCCGTCCTGGGCAAAGTAAAATTGTCACACCGCGTAAAGAAGACGATACATGTGAGATTCTCTCAGGTGTGTTTGAAGGTAAAACACTGGGAACCCCTATATCTATATTAGTACGCAACAAAAATACTCGTGCCCAAGACTATGATGAGATGTCGGTAAAGTATCGCCCATCTCATGCTGATGCAACATATGATGCAAAATATGGGTTTCGTAACTGGGAAGGTGGTGGACGTTCCAGCGCACGCGAAACTATTGGTAGAGTAGCAGCAGGCGCCATTGCTAAAAAAATTCTCCGTCAAGTTGCTGGTGTCGAAGTTATCGGTTACGTTAAACGCATCAAAGATTTAGAAGGTATCGTTGACCCAGGAAAAGTTACACTCGAACAAGTAGAAAGTAACATCGTCCGCTGTCCCGATGCCGAAGCAGCACAGCGCATGATAGATTTAATCGAAAAAATTCGCAACGACGGTAACTCAATAGGTGGTGTCGTCGAATGCGTCGCGCGCAACGTACCCAAAGGTTTAGGCGAACCAGTATTTGATAAACTCGAAGCGGATATTGCGAAAGGTGTAATGTCACTCCCTGCTAGTAAAGGATTTGAAATTGGTTCAGGATTTGGTGGAACATTATTAACTGGGTTTGAACATAACGACGAATTTTATATCGATGAAAACGGCAATACCCGCACTGTCACCAACCGTTCCGGTGGCATTCAAGGTGGTATTTCCAACGGTGAAAATATCATCATCAATGTAGCATTTAAACCTACAGCTACCATCCGTAAAGAACAAAAAACCGTTACAAATGAAGGCGAAGAAACAACATTAGCAGGTAAAGGAAGACACGACCCCTGCGTATTACCGCGCGCGGTTCCAATGGTAGAAGCAATGGTAGCACTAGTATTGTGCGACCACTTACTAAGACATCATGGACAGTGTAAAGTATTGTAAATTTATTTCCTTTGTTATTCACTAAGGGACTTCCAAATAAAAAAATCTCCAATATTTTCTTGTGGGGTCGGCATCCTGCCCGTTCATTCAAAGGAGACGGACAAGGATGCCGACCCCACAAGATGGAGAATTAAATTTTTGGAAGTCCCTAATAATAATGAGCTAATCCTCGCTAGTAATGAATATCTAGTATTTGGAAATGAAAAACAGTGATTTTTCCATCCTTTTCTTTTTATAAGTATATAGACTCATTGCAATGATATATGTAACACCGTAAAATTACTTATATTTTGTCCAAAGATTTTTGTGAGCTAAAATATGTATATTCAGCCAATACTTTATGCTACAGACACTAGTCATTGATAAAAATTATATTAATCAAAAGATT
This sequence comes from Calothrix sp. HK-06, assembly GCF_001904745.1. Taxonomy (GTDB): domain Bacteria; phylum Cyanobacteriota; class Cyanobacteriia; order Cyanobacteriales; family Nostocaceae; genus Dulcicalothrix. Next base: position 386 of record NZ_MRCD01000242.1, on the reverse strand, counting down.
GATGTATTCAAAGCAGCATTACGTGATTGTTCTCAAACAAATCAGATTATTGTCCAAAAATATATCATACATGGTACGCCTTATGTTTTTAAAGATGACGAACACAAGTATTTTGACCTTAAGCATGAAATCGCCACTCAATTTAATGAAAACCCTGAATGTGTACGTATGGTTGGTTCTGCGAAATTAGGTTTTAGTATAGCTCCTAAAAAATTATGGAATTCATTTTCTGAGGAATCAGATATAGATATAGCAATTATATCTAAAATACTTTTTGAGAAAATATGGTCTGAGTTATATGATTTTAATATTGCATTAATGTCTAGAACCGCTGAAGGGGTGACAAAGGCGCCTGAAAAGCTTTATATGTATACTGTGTAACGTTT
>NZ_MRCD01000241.1 GCF_001904745.1 Calothrix sp. HK-06 | reverse complement strand
AAAAGTCTAAAAATATACATCAAACCCCTCTCCAAACCTCTCCCCGTATCGGGGAGAGGCTTTAAAAACCTTATATTATCGTTCCCCTTCCCTCGTAGGGAAGGGGTTAGGGGTTAGGTTTTGGTAAATATTAATACTTTTCAAACATCCTCTTATTAAGGGGGTTGGGGGGATTAAATGTTAGATAATAACAATTTTAATTAAACATTAAGCTTATTAATAACTTTTGAAATAATTTATTAATTAAGAAGTTATTGTTCGTAGCGATTGTACTTTCAAACATAAATAATTAACAATTAGGATAGAGAATATAAAGAACAAGTATTGGGATACAGTATGAAGGTGGCATTTCTGGGAACAGGACTAATGGGGTTGCCGATGGCGCAACGGTTATTAGAAGCAAATGTAGATTTAATTGCTTACAACCGTACAAGAGAAAAATTGGCGCCACTCAAAGCGAATGGTGCAGAAATTGCTGAACATCCACGTCATGCGATTCGTGCGGCAGACTGTGTAATACTGATGTTAACTAATGCTCCAGCTATTTACAGTGTTTTACTTTCGGATACTTCTTTTAGAATGTTAGCTGGACGCACTGTGATTCAAATGGGGACTATTACCCCGACAGAAAGCAAAGAAATTCGCGATACTGTTGTTGCTGCTGGAGGAGAATATATCGAGGCGCCTGTTTTGGGCAGCACTACCGAAGCGACTCAGGGTAAACTAATTGTAATGGTTGGCGCCTATCGTGAACAGTATCAGCGTAATTTAGAATTACTAAAACACTTTGGTCCAAAACCTGTATATGTAGGACAAGTAGGAACTGCGGCAGGTTTACAACTAGCATTTAACCAGCTAATTAGTTCACTAACAGCAGCTTTTGCACTCTCATTAAAATTTGTACAGCGTCAAGATATAGACGTAAATGTGTTCATGCAAATTTTACGTGAAAGCGCTTTATACGCACCAACTTTTGACAACAAGTTACAGCGAATGCTTGATAATAATTATGACAATCCTAGTTTTCCTACTAAACATCTACTAAAAGATACAGTTCTATTTATTGATGAAGCAAAAAATGCGGGTTTGAATATCAATGGCATTGATGGTGTCCGTAGTATTTTAGATACAGCAATTCGCATGTCATTTGCCCAAGCTGATTACTCTTCACTTTTTGCTGCAATGACTTCATCTTCTGATGCTGAGTAAAAAGTTAGGAGTTATAAGTTAGGAGTACTTTTAAATCTTCTACTAAACTTGCCAATAAATTTACAGCATCTACCTGTAACGCTACCCAAGCATTCAGCGAAGGTTTCGCTACGTGTCGATTATCTATAATGGTTTGACCTTTGGTAAATTTACCTGCTGTTTCTATATCAACTTGCGCGCGTTGTAGTAAAAAAGTTTCTGGATAAAACAAATAAGCAACAGTCGCAGCATCATGAACTAGAAAGCCTTTTATACCTTCTGTTTGACGGTAGGTTAATGAGGTATAAGTCAAAAACTCACATAACTGCACGATAAATTTTGCTACAGGGTTTTGTGAGTTAGACAAATAAACTTCCTCTGCCATTTCTTTCGTAAAAATTAACTCGTTAGTCACATCTAACGACAATACAACAGTATCATTACGACTATTAAATACGAGTTGTGCAGCGTCAACATTAAAAGCGATATTAAATTCTGCTAGTGAGGTGACGTTTCCTGGTACTTCAAAGGCGCCACCCATCACTATAATTTCTTTAGCTTTTCTTAAAATACCAGGAGATTTCATTTCAGCAGCAGCAAGATTTGTTAATGGCGCCACAGCTAATAAAGTTATTTCTCCAGGGTGAGCATTTAGCTTGTCTATTATAATGTCATCAGAATAGCGTGCGCTTACATAATCGTGCTTGACATCTGGTAAACTTTCTGACAAACCTCCCATCCCATCGGCGCCGTGAATATAAGCAGCATCCTCGATATCAGTAGGTTCTACAACACCCTTGCCTAACTCTATTTGTGCAAAGCCAGTCAAATTAAGCACCTGACTAGCACAAGCAAACGTAGTCTTAGCATTCACATTTCCTTCAGCAGTAGTAACAGCTACCAACTCCACAAAACCTTGTTTCACCAAACTTAAAAGCCACAGCAACGCAAAAATATCATCGCCACCAGGGTCTGTATCTAAAATGATTTTGGTTTTATTACGCATGTAAATTATTTGG
>NZ_MRCD01000240.1 GCF_001904745.1 Calothrix sp. HK-06 | reverse complement strand
TTACTGTTTCCGGTTTCCTTCTTGATTATACTCTCCCCGTAGTAACAAAAGAGGGATGATACTACGCTTTTACATGAGACGTATATTTTAATAATTATAGAGTATATTTATATGCTATTAGTGTAATAATGCGTTTATACTGTTGAAGTAAGGAATTTCTGGCAGGGTCATTACTATGAATCAGGTAACAGTAGACCACGCATCCACATCTATTGAAGTTACTTGCTCGTTAAGAGAACTGTCTTATGATGAGCAACAAGAACGGGAATATCTTGAACGATTGGTAGAGCGCGCGTTTTACGAAGCAGGAAAAGGACTGCGTGCCCTACGCGATAAAAAGCTATATCGTAGTACTCACAATAGTTTCGAGCAGTATTGTAAGGAAAGATTTGGATTTGAACGGCGCCAACCGTACCGTTTAATTGAAGCTGCGGGTGTAATAGATAACATAGTAGAAATGTGTCCCAATGGGACACATCTAGAAAGTTTGGATGACCCAATGTGTCCCAATCGGGCACAAATCTTACCAACTAACGAACGCCAAATTAGACCATTAACCAAACTGGAACCATCTCAACAACGTGAATGCTGGCGCCAAGCAGTTAAAGCAGCGGGTGATAAAGTACCATCTGGGCGCCAAGTAAAAGACATCGTGGACAGAATTCGCGAACGAACCAAAGTACCAAATCCTTACCGTGAGGGAGATATATGTATTTTGATTCCCAAAGATAATCCTGAGTTACGGGGTAAAAGCGGGTGTTGGGGCGCCATTACTCATGTAGGCGAATATTCTTGTACCATTAAAACTTTGGAAGCAGAGTACACTGTGAAAATAGAGCATTTATTATCGATGGAACTATCAGATGATAATTGTAAATTTATGCGAGAATTGCTTGGACGGATGCGGTGCCTGCACCAATTGCCAGATTGTGATGGCGCAGTAAATAGCCTGCTTGCTTACTTTGGCAAACAATCGCAGCCATATTTATCCCCTATACAGGAAGAGTTGCTTGTAACAATTGAAAGAAATTATGGAATTGGAGAACCAAAACAGTAATTTACCAGAAGAAGAGCGCACGGCAGCAGAAAGACTGCATCAAAGACTGCGGCGCCTTTCTCTTGTTCCCAATATGGAAGGAGTTGTAATTTCAATGTTTGAATTTTATGCTCATTTGCCAACGGCACATCTAACACCGATACAGGAAGAATTATTGACTTTGATTGAGCAGAAGTATGGAGTTGGGTGATTCGGAGGCGCCTTTAAAAACATCGTACAATTCATGGTGCCCACCTTTCCTCAGAACCAAAAGCGTCCCAGAGCAGTAATAAATATCTAAGTATTTAAGTATTTCTTTTTTGTTTGTTTTTAACCAGAGATCGAACAGCAATTCTAGTTCAATTAGGGGTAAATATAGCGAAGACACTGTTGGCGAAATATTTCTTTACAATTTTGGTAATGTCGGTAGAAGGATAAGATTGATGTAACCAGCTACTTACTTGTTCCCTGAGTTTATACTGAATTTCCTCATTTGCTTAACCTTAAAGGTTTTTTTGCATTCAACATTTCTGTGCCGAAGGCGAAACGTCCAGCACATTGCATTTCACTTGTTATAGCGCTTTCATTCTTAGATAAAGTCGCGTCCACTTGGTAAAATGATGCTTGTCCCGAAGTTTTAGTATTTGATGTTTTCTTAATAATTTCAATGTTATCAATTTGATGATACTTAAATTGTTTAGATAGTTTAGATATAGCTAATTGTGCATCTTGATAACAATTGAATTTTTCTTTCTTAAACTTTTTTAACTTGCTAAAGGCATTTTGTTCTAGTTTTTGAATTCTTTTCTCTAATTGGCGTAAATCAGATTGTTTTCTCAATGAACTTTCTACTACTAACCATCGAAAAACAAAGTGGGAAGAGGAGGATATGGTTTTTTTGGAAGAATGTCTTAGAAACGAGCCACGTACTTATAATAACCATCAATTAGCGAATAAGTTAGAAAAAGAACGTTCAATAAAATTGAGTCCCGACAGATTAAGACGGGTACTCGCGAAGTCTGCCACGGGGAGTACTCCCTGTGGCGAGCTTCGCAAAAAAAGGGGAGCAAGTGCGTTGGGCGGCTCTGCCGACTTGAAGCAACTGGCGTGGTCATCTCCATCAATATACAGCAGATTGCAGGTAAATGAGGTACAATAAGGATGGCGTGCATCAACAAAT
>NZ_MRCD01000239.1 GCF_001904745.1 Calothrix sp. HK-06 | reverse complement strand
CAGTAAATCGCAAAGTTTTCAAAAACCCGAAAAACTGTAGCAAAGAATACAATTTATTCAAGAGTAATCTTAACTATTGATGGAAAATTAATTAGATTTACTTATAACTAATTTCTTTCATAAGTAAACTCAAGTGAATTAACAGTATTTACATACTATTAAAGCATATTTAATTATGGTGAAAGGTCTTGGTAGAGCCAAGACCTTCTCTCACAGGCGCCGCACGTAACTAATAAATTTACGCTCCAATACTGCGTAGTTTTTCTCCAGAATCTACGCAGTATTGATTCACACCTCTCTCGCTTGTAATGAATGAGACGTGCATTATTAATAATTTAAATTTTTATCGTAATAGTTAATTATTTAGTTTTTCAGTAGTTAATTAATATTAATTTTCGGGAATATAAACATTCTTTACAGTTCCATATTTATCTTCAATCGTTTGCCTTAAAAAGGCTAGCATTTGTTTTAGTCCAAAGAGACTACTATAAATTAAACGCCTGCCTTTACGAGGCTGGCTAATTTTAAACCAGAGAAGATATACCCATATATTAACTAAAAGAAAAGATATGCCAACAAACAATAATCTCAATGCAGGTTTTTTATTATTTGTTCTAATCCTGCAAAGATTTTTAAGTCTGTAGCTGCTTTCTATACCAAATCTTTTTCGATAATCTTGATGTATATAACTTAAATTAACTTTTGCTTTATAGACAACATAAGCAAAGTACTCTACTCCATATTTTTTTCTTTGGCCTTTCCTATATTTACAAACAATCCATAAATCGAAAGTTACATTATCATCTTTACTTCTACTCATTGTATAGGTTGTCTTGTAACTACTTTTACCTTTTAGAAACTGTTTAATTCCTCCTATTTTCCCTCTTCTAATTGCTGGCATTATAAAAGGTACATCTAAAGCTTTTAACCATCGAATTACAGGAATATTAAAAAAACCTCTATCTAAATAAAGAGTTTTTATTTTTATCTTTAACTTGCTGACTTCTGCAAGCAAATAAGTTATAATAGCAACGCTTGTATCAAACCAACGAACTCCTCTGATAGCTAGCGTAACTCTTTTATTTCTTGTCAATACATATACAGTTGCGTAAGCGCGAAGCTCGCCACCGGGGATACTCCCCGTGGCAGACTTCGCATAAAAGGAACAAGTACCAGCTTTGGCTTCACTTCTATAAATATAATCTTTTTCTTGACTATTTGGTTCACCATAATATGGAATTAAATTTAAATCAATTGCAATTTTATGCCGACCTTTTTTAATCCTTTGAGGAATTCGACTTTTTAAAGCTGAATTAACCTGTTGTTCTATTTGTTCAAATTCATTAATTTTATTCAAATGATACCTAATATCATTCCCAGAAGGGCTTTGATTTAAAATTTTGCTTGTATTTTCAATGCTGTCTCCAGTACTTGCCGCTCTCACTAAAATTTCAAAAAGGTTTTGTTGATTAGTGGCTCCTTGAGTGTCAATATTAAAATTTTCAGTTAAACAACTTATAACTTCATCAAGTGTTTCTGTGTCTGTAAGAGCTAATTGTTTTGATGTCATATATGTAAAATAATAGATAGCACCCTTAATTTAAAACAGAAGCATTTTTTTAGTAATGAATAAGTAAAGTATTGTTTATTGTCAATACCCTCGAATCTAAAATTAAATACTAATTCGCGTTATTATTTCGCGAATATTTACGTTTTTCGCTTCTTTCTTTTTCTTCGTATAAGTCGAGCCAACCTTGCTTAATCGTATTTATCATACGTTCAAGCGCATCAATTTTCGCACGTCGAGCTAAACATATAACAGCTTCGTTGTATGCAGCGCTACCAGGTTTTCCTAAATGTTTATACTTAGAAAACTTTGAAGAGTCGGCTTGCTCTGGGAAAACAGCTTCTTTGCATTGTAATTTATAGTACCAGTAAATATTGCTCTTACCTTTTACCTGGTAGCGCAGAATCCAAGAGTCTGGTGGCGCCACTGGACCCGATGAGGCTATCTGCTTAATCTCACGTTCAAGATTTGACATTAATGCTGCAAGAATGTCAGCACGCATAATCATGTCTTCATTAGAAGTTCTTTTTTTTGGCATTTTATAAAAATTAGTATTCTTCATTCGCGAACTTAATTCGCGAATGAACTTATATTACTTTTAAAGCACTTTTGTATTTGTAAATTAAACCAAAAAATATAAATATTCGTGAAAATAAATACTTATTTTAATAAAAATTATAGTAATTACTACCAAGTTAGTATGACGTGAAGCAGGCGCCCAAAATTAACACACAATGTCTAACATTATAAGTTTAGCTTATATTTATAGTACTTATCGCGACATTAGCATACGCACGTCCACGGTGCCTGAAAAAACTTTGCGATTTACTGA
>NZ_MRCD01000024.1 GCF_001904745.1 Calothrix sp. HK-06 | reverse complement strand
TGAGATGCACTGCCTTAATTTTTATTATACCTCATTTGGCTGGGAAACGCTATATGAGATAAAGACTGGCGATATTTTAGTGTCTCGTGCAAATACCAAAGAACTTTTGGGGTCAGCAGCAATAGTTCATGAGGTCCGAAGAAAGCTTTTGCTGTGCGATAAGCTGTACCGCTTAAAAACGGTTGATGATGTTGACCCAGCTTTTTTTGTCATTCTTCTAAAGTCTAAGTGTGCAAGAAATCAGTTTGAATGCGAATCGTCAGGTGCTAGTAGTTCAATGCAGAATATTTCCCAAGAAAGTATGAGAGATTTTGTTCTTCCGCTTCCTCCTCTTCAAGAGCAGCATTTTATTGTAAATACCTTAAATAAAAATTTTCAGATCACAGATAATCTAAGAAAAAAACTTCTAAACCAAATAGAAAAACTTCAAGAATATCGCCAATCTTTAATCACGGCAGCCGTTACAGGTAAAATTTATATTACTCAAAAGGAGGCTGCATGACGCTTTGTGTTGCCTGGATTCGAGCTAAAAACTCTGTCGAGGAGCTAATTTTTGCTACTGATAGTTCTTTAACTGGTGGAGAAAAGTGGAACCAGGGTATTAAACTATTTGAATTACCCAGACCCGATTGTTTAATTTGCTTTGCTGGCAGTACTGCGCGCGCCTATCCATTAATATTAAATTTAGTTGCCTCTATTAAACTAAGTAAACGACTGCAAAGCCCACGTACAGATATTGAAGAAGTATTAAATTATCTTTCTTCCTTATTTACTTCATTAGTACATACCATTATTAACGAAATTTCTGGTATGGATATACATGAATTGAGGAGTGAAGCAAAATTTTTATTTGGTGGCTGGAGTTGGCTACAAAGCCGTTTTCGTATTTGGCAGCTTTATTATTCAAAGGACGCTGAAGGATTTGTATTTCAAGAATATACTGACGACCCAAGTAAAACTAGAATTTATGCTTTTATGGGTGACCCTGATGATTTAATTCATGAAGCATCAAAGAGGTATAAACAAGAACTAATTGACAACGATAAGCTCGACGATAAACTAGACATGGAACCTTTAAAGATACTGATTGAAATGTCTAGAGAAAATACAATTAGGTTTGTTGATGGTGCAATTCAAATAGGGAAAATATATAAATCCGGAACATTAGAGTTTTTTGGTATTTATTGGAAATCCATACAAGAAAAGCCTCACTTTCAAGGACGAGCATTTGAATTTCATAGTAAACCCGATGTTCGCTATTTTGACCCAGATAGCTTACTCGTTATAGAAGATAAACTACCAGATGTTATTTTTAACTTAAATCAATTCAGTCAATTAGAAGACTTTGAGTTTATTCGCTCTTGCTATAATAGAGAAGGTTGTTTGAAAGAGGATATTTCCGAAAATGACCGTGAACGTCTTATTTTTGTATTCCGTGAAGCAGCGTATCAGTATTTTATTGATGATTTGAAAAGTAGAGGAGTTCAGGACAATGACAGTGACCACGACTGAACAAGCTTTTGAACTTGCTATTGTTGACTCTTTAATTAAGGACGGAGGCTACCAATTGGCTAGTGCGGACAATTTCAGCCGTGAGTTAGCATTTGATAAAAGCACTATTCTCCAATTTGTTCAAACCTCTCAACCACAAGCATGGCAAAAGCTCTCAAATATTCATGGTTTAGCTGTCGAACCAAAATTTATTCAGCGCCTCTACGCAGAACTAGAATTTAGAGGTATGCTAGATGTACTACGTTACGGTATAACGGACTACGGCGTTCGCTTCAAACTAGCTTTTTTCAAACCTGCTAGTGGTCTTAATCCTGATACATTAGCACTATATGAAAAAAATATCCTTACTGTTATGCGTCAGGTACATTACAGCACAAGGCACAAAAAATCAGTTGACTTGGTGTTAAGCATTAATGGTTTACCCGTAGCAACTATTGAGCTAAAAAATCAGTTCACTGGACAAGATGTTGAAAACGCTAAACGTCAATATACGCAAGACCGAGAAAACCATGAACTGTTATTTCAGTTTAAACGACGCGCTTTAGTACATTTTGCCATAGACCCAGATGAAGCTTGGATGACTACGCGCATTGAAAGTGAAAACACCTGTTTTTTTCCCTTTAATAAAGGATATAACAAAGGTGCTGGCAACTCGCCTAACCAAGCAGGCTACAAAACTGCTTACTTATGGGAAAATATCTGGACGAAAGACAGTTGGATGGAAATTATCGGCCGTTTTTTACATATCCAAAAAGACGAAATCAAACTCGACAACAGGTTAGTCAAAACAGAAACCCTTATTTTTCCTCGCTTTCATCAACTTGATGTCGTCCGCAAACTGCTTACTGATGCTAAAGCCAAGGGTGCAGGGCAAAACTATTTAATTCAACACTCAGCGGGTAGTGGCAAAAGTAACTCTATTGCTTGGCTAGCTTACCAACTTGCTAGTTTATATAACGACCAAGACAACCGAGTTTTTGACTCCGTTATCGTCATCACTGATCGGCGCCTCCTCGATCAACAACTTCAAGATACTATTTACCAATTTGAACACAAGCAAGGTGTTGTACAGAAAGTTGACCGTAACTCTTCACAATTAGTGGAAGCATTAACCTCCAGCACTAACATTATTATTACGACTTTGCAGAAATTTCCCTTCGTTCTCGATAAAATAGGTCAACTACCTCAACGCAACTACGCTTTGATTGTGGACGAAGCACATAGTTCTCAGGGTGGAGAAACAACCAAAAAAATGAAAGAAGTTCTTACAGTCATTGACTTAAGTAGCTCAGTCAAAGAAGAAGGAGGACGTTACGGAACTTCTGGGGATGAAGATGAAGAAGATAATATTCGCAAAGCTATGCTCGCTCGTGGGAAACAAGCGAATTTAAGCTTTTTTGCCTTTACAGCAACACCCAAGCCAAAAACTCTAGAAGTATTTGGGCACAAAAACGCCGAAGGTAAACTAGAACCCTTTCATTTATACTCAATGCGTCAGGCAATTGAAGAAGGGTTCATTATGGATGTGTTGCAAAATTATACGACATACAAAACCTACTTTCGTCTGACTAAGGCAATACAAGATGATCCCAAGATTCAGAAAAAGAAAGCTAGTCAGGCTATAGCTAGGTTTATATCTCTTCATCCTCACAACTTAGCGCAAAAAACCGAAGTTATTATCGAGCATTTCCGCCAATGTGTTATGCACAAGATTGGTGGTCAGGCTAAAGCAATGTTAGTAACAGCTTCTCGACCTCATGTAATTCGTTATCATCAAGAATTTAACAAGTACTTGCAAGAAAAAGGCTATACAGATATCAAAGCATTAGTAGCTTTTACTGCTTTTACTGACAGAGAAACAAACATTCAATACAGTGAATCCGAGATCAATGGCTTTGGCGAACGCGAATTATCTGAAAAGTTTGAAACAGACGAATATCAACTTTTAATCGTTGCAGATAAATATCAAACTGGTTTTGACCAACCACTACTGCACACTATGTATGTAGACAAAAAACTCTCCGGAGTAAAAGCTGTACAAACTTTATCGCGTTTGAATCGTACTTGCCCTGGAAAAGAAGATACTTTTGTATTAGATTTTGCAAACGAAGAGCAAGATATTATTAGTGCCTTCCAGCCTTTTTACGAACAAACAAAATTAGCATCAACCACAGATCCAAACCTACTATATGATTTAAAAAGTAGATTGGAGGGCTACCGAGTTATTTGGTCTAATGAAGTAGATGCTTTTGCTCAAATATTTTTTAAATCGCAGGAAAAAGCAAGTAAGCGAGACCATGCTAAACTTCATTCTATAGTAGATTTTGCTGTAGAACGTTTTAGAGATTTAAATGAAATACAGCAGGATGAGTTTAAGAGTACTTTGGCAGTATTCATACGTTTATACGCATTCTTAGCACAAATTATGCCGTTTGTAGATGAAGAACTAGAAAAAATATACGCATTTGTTCGTCTACTCCAAAGCAAGCTACCAAAACGTATTCAGAGTGAGGTTTTTAAGTTAACTGATGAAGTAACATTAGAATATTATAGATTGCAAAAGATTCGAGAAGGTCGGATTATTTTAGCAAAAAATATAGAATCATCTCTACAACCTATAATTGAAGCTGGTATTCCTAGAGATAAACAGGAACAAGCAAAGCTGTCAGAAATTATAAAAATTCTTAATAGTAAATTTAGCACCGAATTTACAGAGGCAGATAAATACTTCTTCAGCCAAATTGAAGAATCATTAGTTCAGAATGAAGGATTATCGCAACAAGCTCAAACCAATTCGATTCACAATTTTAAATATGGATTTGAAGACGTTTTTCTAACAACGTTAATTGAACGAATGGACTTAAATCAAGATATTTTTACAAAAATTTTAGATGATAAAGAATTTGGTGATGCGGTTAAAGATTGGATGTTAAGTAAAGTATATAATAGGTTGACCCAGTAACTAGCAATTATGCCATCGCCGACTTAGCTGATATTACCAATTTCAGATTATTAGATATGCAGCGTAGATTTTTTAATGATGGTATTATCACTTAGGATAAGTTGTTGCAATCTACTTACTCAAACCCACATTCCGCACCCTAACCGTCACAAGTTCATGAGTACTAAATTGATGATTATAAAATAGTATGTAGAAACTATAAATGGGAGCGAGACCCATCTATATTTTAAAGCTTAATAAGAATAAATCCTGTTTATTATATAAGCACCAACTGGAGGTGCCGCAATCGGTATATACATAAAACGCCTAAAAATAAGTCGCGCCTCCAATTGAAAATAAATTATTGGGTACATAAAGTGTGAAAATTTTAATGGATGTTGTAGCTTGTGTTTTATCGTCATGTCTAATCCTAGAGATTTATTTTGAGTCTTTTACCGACTACTTGCCTCTACTATTATCAATGCTGAACTAAATAATTAGCAGTAAATTATTATTTAATATATTTATAAACGCTATTAATTAAGTTTAGTAGTCATAGATTGCTTTAACTTTTAATGAAAATACAATAAGTAAAAACAATGTTTTGTGTAATTATTATAAATTTTTATCTATAAGTATACTACTGGTATTTATTGCATCTTATTGAGAATTTAAATCTCATCCAAAGTTGGTAAAAATATGACTTTACGTATAGCTAAAGTATTTTTTTATTCCCTTATAAAGAGAAATACACCGTAAAAACCGCTATGTGACAGTTAGGGTGCGGAATGTGGGTTATAACAGTCTTAAATCATTCGTAAAATGGTAATCCCTCAAAAGCGTTCGACACGCTTTGAAATACGGAGAAGTTTTATTATCTTTAGATTGCGTTCTTGATAAGTTTTTTATGAAGATTCAGTATACTTACATACTATTTAATTAATTCTTAACATTTTTTTAAATCTCATATGAGAGGTTGATTAGCAGAACCTCTAAAAAAATTACCTGGGTTCTCTGTAATTTTACAGAAATAAAAAAGATGCACAGTAGACTTATCTGTGCTGTCTTTTTATACGTAATTTCTTCTTTTCTACAGCGATAGTCCCTACGCGCGTTTCATTTTTTTTACTCCAAGTACTCCTGGGAGTTGCAATGCACGTAGGGTTTCAAATCACGCCACCACACACCAGTCTTTCACGGAGAATCATTCATGGCATTAACAATAGGAAGCATTGCATTTGTTGGCTTTAATGCAGATGGCAATGATAATATTGCGTTTGTCGCACTGACTGACATTAATCCTGGCGAAGTTATTATTTTTGAGGACAATGAGTGGAACGGCACTAGCTTCGTTGACACCAACGAAAGTGCATTTAGCTGGACGGCAACAACCTTAGTTCCCGCTGGCGCCATCATCCAAATTGATAATATTGGATCGGGCGCCATCACCGCTAGCACAGGCGCCGCAGCAACTGTAGCTGGACGTGGGACGAATCGCGGGATTGCCGCTAGTAATGAAGTGATCTATGCCTATCAAGGTTCTGCTGCGTCTCCTACATTTATTACTGCGATTGCCAACAGCGGATTCAGTTCAGCCAACGGTTTGCTGATAAATACAGGATTAACGGCTGGTGTGAATGCGCTAGAATTTACGACGGGTATTGATATTGCTGCTTACACAGGGTCTCGTACTGGGCTAGCAAGTTTCAATGATTATCAGGCGTTGATAAATAATGTGGCGAATTGGGTTACGCAGGATGGGACTGGTGATCAAGGTATTGATGGCACTGCGCCAGATGTGCCTTTTAGCTCCGTTGCGTTTATTACTGGTTCTACCACCCCGACTGTTAATCTATCGGTCAGTCCTAATACGGGTACTGAAGCAGGACAAACCTCTATTACTGTTACCGCTACAACTTCAGGTGCAGTAACAGGCAACCAAACTCTTAGCCTTGGGGTTTCAGGCGCCAACATCACCGCAGGCGACTATACCCTCAGTAACACCACCATCACGATTCCTAATGGACAAACCTCTGGTTCTGTTACCTTCACTGTTGTAGATGATACGCTGGTGGAAGGAACTGAAACAGCAGTGCTAGCGATTAGCAATCCATCAGCGGGAATTACACTCGGCGCCAATACGACGCAAAACATTACCATTACCGATAATGATGCTCCAGGTTCGTTGAAAAAAGTGGGTGGTGCAACGGGAACAGGCGCCGAAATTCCGGCATTTGATCCGGGCAGCAATCGCTTATTCGTAGTAGCAGGTAGCACCGTCGAAATCTACAGTGTCAGTAATACTGGAGCATTAACAGCAGCAGGCAGCCTAACTCCTGGATTTACTGCGCCTGCTGGTAGCGAAATTATCCCCAACAGTGTGGCAGTCAAGAACGGAACGGTGGCAGTTGCCTATGCAATTCGGAACACGACAACTGGCGCCCAACTTCCCGGACAAGTTGCTTTCTTTAATGCGGGTAATGCTTCCTTCTTAAACTCTGTAGAAGTGGGCTATTTACCAGATATGCTTACCTTTACACCCGATGGCACGAAGGTGTTGACGGCAAACGAAGGAGAACCCAACAGCTACGGGCAAGGTAATTCCTTTGATCCAGAAGGGTCTGTTAGCATTATTAACTTGGCGAATGGAGTTACCAATGCAACAGTACAAACCGCTGGCTTCACGGCGTTCAATAGTCAAATTGATACCCTGAGAGCAGCGGGTGTTCGCATTTTTGGACTCAATGCAACCGTAGCTCAAGATGTGGAACCCGAATATATTGCCTTTTCGGGAGATGGTACTAAAGCTTACGTGACGTTGCAGGAGAACAATGCTCTAGCAATCGTCGATATTGCGACTGCGACCGTCACAGAAATCAAACCTTTGGGAGTTAAAGATTATAGCATTGCAGGAAATGGAATTGACCCTAGTGATCGGGACGGCGCCATCAATATTCAAAACTGGCCTGTGTTTGGATTATATCAACCAGATGCAATTGCCAGCTACAGCGTTAATGGTCAAACCTATTACATCACTGCGAATGAAGGCGATGCCCGTGACTACACTGGCTTTGCTGAAGAAGTACGGGTTGGCGCCAGTAGTTATGTCCTCGATCCAACGGTTTTCCCTAATGCGGAAACTTTGAAGCAAAATGCCAACTTAGGACGGTTAACAGTTACAACTGCAACGGGCGATACCAATGGGGATGGGGATTTTGATCGTATCGAAGCTTTTGGTGCGCGCTCATTCTCCATTTGGGACAGCAACGGCAATCAAGTGTTTGACAGCGGCGACCAACTAGAGCGTATTACTGCGGCTCAAGTGCCCAGTTTGTTTAACTCTGATGGTACAAACGCTACCTTTGACACCCGCAGCGATAACAAAGGTCCCGAACCAGAAGGAGTTGTGGTTGGTGTTGTTAACAATCGTACCTACGCCTTCATCGGGCTAGAACGCACGGGAGATGTGATTGTTTACGAAGTCACCAACCCAAAGGCACCCCAATTTATTGAGTACATCAACACGCCGGAAGATGTTGCCCCTGAAGGTTTAACCTTTATCTCGGCAGCTGATAGTCCAACTGGAAAACCGTTGCTGGTGACAGCGAACGAAGTTAGCAAAACAGTAGCGGTATTTGAATTTACAGCGCCTGTTCGCATCAGTGACATTCAAGGCGCCAGCCATATTTCTTCTTTTAATGGACAGGGTGTGAGAAATGTTCAAGGTATTGTTACCGCGATTGCATCTAATGGGTTTTATATCCAAGACCCCATCCCTGATAACAATGTGGCAACCTCCGAAGGGATTTTTGTCTTCACGGGAAGCAATTCTTCTATCTTGACTGCCCGCACAGTGGGAGAAGCGGTATCAGTTAGCGGTACCGTTTCTGAGTTTCGTCCTGGTAATAACAACCTGACCATTACCCAAATCTCCAACAACAACAGTGTGCAATCACTGAGTATAAGTGCCTGGGCAACTGCACCCACCACAACCATCACCCCAACTGTACTTGGCAATGGCGGACGCACGATTCCAACTCAGGTGATAAACAATGACTTTGCCAGCAGCGGCAATGTGGAAACCGAAGGAGACTTTGATCCGGTGAATGAAGGCATTGACTTTTACGAAAGCTTGGAAGGAATGGTAGTGCAAATCAATAACGCGCTCGCCACTTCTCCCACTGGCAACTTTGGTTCGTCAGAGGAAATCTGGGTACTGGCAGACAATGGTGCCAATGCGACCAGCCGCACTGCTCGTGGTGGTAGTTTGATTACACCCAGCGATTTCAACCCAGAACGGATTCAAATCGATGATTTGATCAATGGCTCTATAACCTTGCCGAATGTGAATGTAGGCGCCCAACTCAGCACAATTACGGGTGTGGTTAGCTACGATTTCAACAATTACGAAGTGCTGGTTGGTTCTGCCCCAACAGTAGTACAGCCATCGTCACTGCAAAAAGAAATCACAGCCCTGACTGGCAGCGCTACTCAATTGACCGTTGCTACTTTCAACGTGGAAAACCTTGACCCAGGTGACGGCGCCGCGAAGTTTAACGAACTAGCAGCCGCAATTACCAATAATTTGCGCTCGCCCGACATCGTGAGCCTGGAGGAAATTCAAGACAACAACGGCGCAACAAATGACAGCGTTGTGGATGCCAGCGTCACGTTTCAAACCTTGATTAATAGCATTGCTGCTGCTGGAGGACCCACCTACGAATTTCGTCAGATCAATCCTGTTGATGATCAAGACGGAGGAGAACCCGGTGGTAACATTCGCGTCGGTTTCTTGTTCAACCCCAACCGAGTTGACTTTGTAGAAGGTTCGTTGCAACGCTTAACCGATACAAACTTGTCCGATGGAGATGCTTTCGCCAATAGCCGAAAACCATTAGTGGGCAACTTCATCTTTAACAGTCAAGAAGTTACGGTTGTAGGGAATCACTTTAATTCCAAAGGCGGCGATCAACCGTTATTTGGTCCCAACCAGCCACCCATTCTCAGCAGCGAAGTTCAGCGCAACCAACAAGCTACCATTGTCAAAGACTTTGTTCAGGGCATCCTGGCAACCAATTCCAATGCCAATGTAGTTGTGGCAGGCGACTTAAACGACTTTGAGTTTTCCAACCCCCTCACCATTTTAGAAAGTGCAGGGCTAAATACGCTGATTGAAACCTTGCCAGAGAACGAGCGCTATACCTACAACTTCCAAGGCAACGCGCAAGCATTAGACCACATCTTGGTCAGTAACAATTTATTCTCCCTACTGGATGGCTTTGATGTGGTTCACATCAACTCAGAGTTTACCGACCAGGTTAGCGACCACGACCCGATAATTGCCCAATTTAATATTGAGGCAGGTCTTACTTTAAATGGTGGCAATGGTCAAGACACCCTCAATGGCAAAGGGGGTAACGATACCATTGACGGTGGCAATGGCAATGATATCTTGTATGGTAACCGAGGCAACGATACCTTACTGGGCGCCAACGGCGACGATATTCTATGGGGTGGTGCTGGTGTTGATTTACTCAACGGCGCCAATGGTAACGATACGCTAATTGGTGGATTGGGCAACGATACCCTAACAGGTGGTCGCGGCAACGATAAGTTTGTCTACAACGCCTTCAATGAAGGGATGGATATTGTGACCGATTTTAACACTAGTCAAGACACTCTCGATTTAAGCGGTGTGTTTAAAACCCTCGGCGTAACTGAAGTTACCAAAGACTTTTTGCAATTCACTCAATCCGGTAGCAATACTTTAGTACAAATTGACCAGAACGGCGCCGCAGGTGGAATGACCTTCAGCACGTTCGTAACATTGAATAAAGTAACTACCAACTACCTAGCGATTGGGACAAACGTGCTGGTGTAAAAGGTTGTAGGGTGGAATGGCACTTACGCGGATCTAAAAAATCTGATTGTAGGTTGGGTTACGGAACAAAACCCAACAATTTTTCTTACCTGTGTTGGGTTACGCAAAGCCTCCACCCAACCTACAGTTTTTAAGTAAGTGCCATTCAGGAGTAGGGTGCGTGACACCACAGAGAATTAGCCAGTAATCTCAATTGAGGCGCCGTTTGAACAAGACTCATCAAGAAGGCGCCCTCATTATAAGTGTGATTGTCTATTTTATCGGCGCCTTGGTATTAAAGTTATCAATAAAGATTTACGCTAAACCTTGATTTTTCAAGCTTTTTAGGGAATGGATCAGCCCTGCTTATTAAGGGGGTTGGGGGATTTTATTTTTAAATGAGTAGTATTGGAGGCAGGCAAGGATGCCCGCTCCACAAGAGAGATTTAATAATCAACAATATTCTATCTTTGGATAGATTAAACTTGATGAAGTGGCGCCATCAAAATATTATTTGTAACCAATAAACCATCCGCTACATGCGTTTATAATCCGTTGCTAACTTTCTTTTTATTCAAATAAGAATACGCTCATATAGTAGCTGTGAATATTTATTATATATGAGCAATTCTAAGAAGCATCCGCAAGCTTTAGTAATTGGTGCTGGAGTTAATGGTTTAACATCAGCTTTGTGCTTAGATAAAGAAGGTTTTAAAGTTACTGTGGTAGCAGAAAATTTGGCGCCAAATATAACTTCTGTTGTTGCTGGAGCTTTATGGGAATATCCACCAGCAGTCTGTGGACATCATCGTAATGAGAAATCACTTGACCGTTCAAAAGAATGGTGTATTACTTCATATAATATATTCGCACAACTCGCATCGAAAACGGAAACTGGGGTGCGGATGCGTCCTGTTGTATTCTTTTTCAAACGTCCTATTGAAGATAATGAGAGGGAATATAATAAAATGCTTGAATTTCGTTCTAAAGTACAAGGTTTTGAAAGGAATTCAAATTTAATTTCAGAAAATCATATTAATACTAATCAGGAACTTAAAGATGCATATACTTTTATAGCACCAATGGTTGACACTAACATGTATATGAACTGGTTGCTTCAACAAGCTACTAATTCAGGTATACATATTATCCAACGCAAAATATCAGGAAGTTTGTTGAATCAAGAACAGGATTTAAAAGCAGAATTTGGTACCGATGTTATTATTAACTGTAGTGCTTTAGGTTCAATAGAGCTTGCTGAGGATAATACTATGTATCCTATACGTGGTGCATTAGTGCAAGTTGAGAATGATGGCAAAACAATGGCACCTGTCTTAAAATCTTATTGCATGTCTTTTGATAGCTCTACATCTGACCAGGATATGATTTATATAATTCCTAGAGGAGATGATAGGCTTTTACTAGGTGGATTAGTTGAACCAGATGAATGGAATACCGACATTAATCTTAACAATTATCAACCTGTACGCGATATTTTAGAAAGATGTATAGACTTTTTACCAATCCTCGAAGATGCAAATGTTGATAAACAAGAACCAGTAAAAGTCGGATTGCGTCCTAGTCGTAAAGAAAATATACGTTTAGAAGCTGAACCAAACTCTTCTATAATCCATAACTATGGACATGGTGGTTCTGGTGTAACATTATCCTGGGGATGTGCAATTGAAGTAGCTGCTTTAGCTAAAACAAAATATCATTCGTAGGGTGGGCACTGCCCACCATACATTTTAACTGTTGCTTCTTCTAATTAATCGTGCATCAAATCCTTTACCGCGTAAAAAATCAAGACGTTTTCTTGCTTCTTGTTGGTTAGCGAACTGACCGGCATTAACATAGGGACCATCACCTGTATTGTAGACAAAGGCGCCTGATACATAATCTTTCACGTCTGCTAAAGTAAATCTATCTTTAACTGGTATAACCACGACAAATACTGTTTCAGATTTACACGAAATTTTTAATGCTTCCCAAGTGCGTGCGTTTACAGTACCAGTTGCTGGTAAGTCTTGCTGCTGTTGATAGCGGATTAATGCTTCTTTAGTAGCTTGCCCAAAATAACTTGATGGACGAATTTTCAGGTAGCCTAAATCGTATAAACGCTGCTGTAGTTCTCGCACATCTTCACCCGAAGCTCCTGGTTGTAATGTGGGTCTATTACAGCGCTGTGAAGTTCTTGGTGTTGTATTTGGTTTTCTCTCAATAGCATCCCAAGTTTGAGCGTCTACTACTCCAGTTGGGAAAATATCTGAATCTTTCTGAAACCTCTTGACAGCATTTTCAGTATCGGCACCGAAATTGCCTGTTATATTTTGTCTATAATACCCCCATTCCCGCAACCGAAGCTGCAAATATTCAACTTCTAGACCCTTATTATTACGACGCAGGATTGGATATTGGTGCCCACTTCTGCGTTGCTTTGTTTCTGCTTTAGTGGCTATATCTTGTTGAGTAATATTTATTTCTATTGCTGCTGGTAAATGTGCTTCGGCTTTAGTCGCGATTATATTAAAAAGTGTTAAAGTGGCGCCAAAAGATAATAAACCTACGTAAGCCGTACTGGGCAGCTTTTTCCAACTTCTTAAAAAAATATTCACAAACGTCCTCCTCCTCTGATGCACGTGGTTATAAATAACTTCACTCCCACTTAGGCATATTACGGTAAAAGTCGCTAAATTTTGGCAAAATGTAGCAGATTGGCAACGGATGTTGGCAAGGATGTAACGGATAGTTGATTTTATAAAGCTTTATATTTGTTTTTAACGAATAACTCATCCGTTACATCCGTTGTATCCGTTGCAAAAATTCCCAACTCTCAACAAATCTGTAGTTATAATATATACCATACGGTCAAAGGGTGATATTGAACTTAGGCGCCTGCCTTCAAATCTCTCCTCTGTGTTTTCCGCGTCTCTGTGGTAAAAATTTTTATTCACTGCACAGGTAGGATGCCTGTTCCAAAACATGTTCCACACTCATTATTATTTGGAGAGAGGTTCTCAATATCTAGACATCCTCAAACAAATGTTTTTATGGGCAAGCAAAACTAAAGGACTTGCTTTTCGCTTGCATCAATTTATTTCCCAAGGTGGCAGCGTCTACGCTACTATTGAAAATCGAGATAAACGGCTTTTCACTCTCGAATGTCAGTATAAGACTACCGAAGACCGCAAATCACTATATAATCAAATACGATTTTTAACGTTTTTTTACAAACATTATGACTGCAAGAAGTAAGTAATAAAATTTATACGTCAAGCTAAAATGCCCTTGCTGGCTTTTGTCTTGACTAAATAATCTAGTAAACATGAGGTGCGTATGTCAAAAATTACTATCAATGGCATTTCGATAGACCCAGAAACCCAAGGTAACGCTATGGGATTTGCCAATCTTATCAGTCCAGATAGCTCCACCTCAAACTATATAATAATTCAAGCTACTCAACCCCTAACTCGCGAGCAAAAAAGTCAATTGGCTAGTGTTGGCGCCTCTATTCTTGAGTATGTACCAGAAAACGCTTATATTTGTCGTTATGAACCTGCTGATTTAGATGCTATTCGGAGTTTACCATTTGTACAATGGGCAAATATATATTTAGAAGGTTTTAAAGTTGCAGTTGGGTTACGTCCTGGAACTGTTGACCCCAGAAGAACAAATTTACTTGAGCTTGGCGAGTTAGAAAATACAATATCACGGCAGCCAAAGGTAGTTGATATTGTCTTCCATAATAGTGTTGAAATTAATGACGACCTAAAAAGGCGCCTTGCTACTGCTGCGAGAATTAACGTTGATGACCTACAGTTCGCACGTAACTCAATTAGACTTTCGGTACAAGCACAATATATAGAAGACTTAGCGAAAATAGATGAGGTACGACATATTGAAGAACACGTACCACCACAACTATATAATAATGTAGCTAATTCAGTAATAAATGCCGATAAAACCCACGACATTGCCAAATTTGAAGGTGAAGGTCAAATTGTGGCAGTCGCTGACAGTGGTTTTGATAAAGGTTCTACCGAGGATGTTCATCCTGCGTTTACAGGTAGGGTACTCAAGCTTTACGCATTAGGGAAAGCAATAGCTTCTGACCCTGATGGACATGGGACTCACGTTACTGGTTCGGTATTAGGTGATGGTTTTTCGGAAAGTATGGGTGGCGCCATTCGAGGAACGGCGCCTAAAGCCAAGCTTGTTTTACAATCTCTTTTAGACCCCAGAGGAGGTTTAGGAGGTCTACCTGAAGATTTAAACGATTTATTTAAAGTTCCTTACGAAAACGATGGCGCCCGTGTTCATACTAATTCTTGGGGCGCCCCGACCGCAGGTAGATATAATATTAATTGCAAACAAGTAGACCAATTTATCTGGGAACATCGCGACATGGTAATTTGCTTTGCCGCAGGTAACGATGGTCGTGATAGAGATGCAAACGGTGTTATTGATAGTGGTTCTATTGCCTCACCTGGCGCCGCCAAAAATTGTATTACAGTTGGTGCTACAGAAAATAATAGACCAGAGCTATCGAAACCATATAGTACTCTCGGTCGCTATCGCGCTGAACCTATAGCATCAGATGGATGGTGTAATAACCCTGAAGGGATGGCAGCTTTTAGTAGTCGAGGACCAACTCAAGGTGAACGTATTAAACCAGATATTGTCGCACCTGGTACTGTAATTTTATCTACTTGTTCGCGAGAAGCAAATATAAAACCCTTCTACGGCACATCCACAGACCCCCTTTATGCTTTTTTATCTGGTACTAGCATGGCAACTCCATTAGTTGCAGGTTGTGCTGCTGTAGTTAGAGAATATTTCCAAAAGAAAGAAAATTATAATTCTCCTAGCGGTGCTTTAATTAAAGCTATGCTTATTAACGGCGCCAAAGATATTTCAGGTCAATATGTACCTTCAGAAGCAGGAGAAATACCCAACTTTGCCGAAGGTTTTGGTAGAGTTGACTTAGCTGCAACAGTGGCGCCAAGAGGTGAAAACGAGCGAGTTATTTTTAAAGATGAAAATACGGCTCTTGATACATCTGAAGAGGAAAAAATTGAAGTTGAGATAAAAGAAACAGACTCTTTACTAAAGGTAACATTAGTATGGGTTGACTATCCAGGAGAAGCACTTCAAAACGACTTAGATTTAATTGTCAAAACCTCTGATGGACAAGAACGACATGGAAATATGGCGCCGACATCTACAGAATTTGATAGGTATAATAATGTTGAACAGGTTATTTGGAATGATATACCTGCATCCACAGTTGAGATTATAGTGCGCGCGAATCGTATTGTTCAACCTCAATCTTATGCGCTAGTTGTACGAGTATCCTAGCAACGGATGTAACGGATGTAACGGATGGTTGATTGGTTTTGAGGCGCCTCAAACTTCTCTCTGTGTACAGACGCGATTAATCCGCGTCTGTACGTATTTATATGGTAATAATCTTTATTTAATTCTTGGGTTGAGCATATAAAAATGGCTTTACCAAATTTAATAGGAATCACGGTGGAATGAAAATATGAATAATTAACCGTACATTCTATTACCTACTTTTACGAATAGTACCTTGCCAATTAATTGTTTGCTTTGCAGTACGTTGTCCTAAAGTTCGGGTTATTTCTAATTCTATGTTGACTTTGGCGCCTGCATGTGATGCTTCTGATATATTTGGTAGTTTACCTAAAGCAAGGATAAATCGATTGAAGTCGCGTGTTACAAGTTCTGGAGAAATATCACCTGTGTAGACTTTTTGATTATCTGGTAAACCGCGCTCGCTGCTATCTTGCACATAATATTTAATGCGAAATTGAGTATTGATTATATCTGACCTTGCCCCTAAATCTACTACTTTGATATTTAAGTTTTCTCTGGCGCCTGCAAAGTCTGCCACAGCTAAACGTGCAACATCTTTTTTAGGAACGGCATAGTTTAAGGTATATTTAGTGACATTACCTTCTGTTTTACTGTTACCGTCAATCCATAAATCTTCAGGAAAAGTAATATCTACTTGGTTGTTATCATTAAGAATAATGGTTGCAGATTCGGTAAAACTGCTGATAAGTTGTTTATCTTGCCAAGAGAGGGCAAAAGTTGCTTCGAGTCGTTTGTCAAATTCTTGGTATTCGTCACTAATAACTGAATTTGGAGCAAGTAAAGCTGTGGCGCCTGTCTTAGTATCCCATTTATTTTTAGATAAATTAAATTGCTTACTTGCTAGTTCAGAAATTGGTACAGTGATTTTAAAATTATCAGGCGCCAAGGTTTCTTTGCTCTTAATAATCTTCAATCTTCCCAAATCGCCTTTTCTACCATTGCCGCCATTACTACCGTAGCTACCATTATGACCATCGGTACATTTGTATTTTTTCTTAGTACATTTATAATCTGGACTACCTGGAGTTCCTGTACATTTTTCTATTTCCCAATCTTTTTTACGACAGTTACATCCTTGTGCCCCAGAGGCGCCTCGTCCACCCCGTCCACCTTCTCCTGCTGATGCGCGCACAAATATTTGTTTTAAGTCTTCTAAATTATTGAAGTAAACTGTTAATAACCCGCCACTTCCACCATCTCCACCTTTACCACCGTCTCCACCATCTCCACCACTTGCTGCTTGTATATCGTGGTCTTCGTTCGATTGATGTGAGCAATAAGCACTACTACCTCGTTCACCATCTTCTCCGTCTTCTCCATCTTTACCAGATAAATCAAGATTTATAGGAGAGCCATTTGCGACTATACTTTGACTTTGACCTGATGCCCCGTCTCTTCCTGGGCGCCCGTCACTACCATCGCTGCCACTTGTACCATAGTTTCTACTTGCTAAGTTGTAAGGTTTTGAGATGCACACGTCTGATGCTGATGTTGGGAGGGAAGTGCTGAATAAGCTAATTGTGAGCAATAATGCTAATTTACCCCAAACCACTTGACGCATAAATTTATTACTAATGAAATTGCTAGCTTGTTAATCGCTACAACTCCAATGAGTAATATTCCGGCAACGGATACTTAGGATGTAACGGATAATTGATCTTAGAGGTTGTTTGAAAAGTCTAAAAATATACATCAAACCCCTCTCCAAACCTCTCCCCGATACGGGGAGAGGCTTTAAAAACCTTATATTATCGTTCCCCTTCCCTCGTCGGAAACTGCTGGCGATTCAGGGGTAACACCCCACACTTGAACGAGAAATCAAGCATTTCAGCAATAAGTGGCGCCTCGAATGATAGCTCAAAAACCCTATTAATTCGTTCGGGTGAGGGGTAAAACCTATCATTCGCTCTTCTGTATCCTCGTAGGGAAGGGGCTATACCGTTTTGATATGAAGATGCATATAATTAGCCTGCGTTATCCGAAGGATATCCGCTTATGGTAGGCAGGCTTTGTATCAATAGCCCCAGGTATATTGCCTGTGGGCGTTATATGCAGCCTCATATAAAATTGGTATTAGGAGTTAGGTTTTGGTAAATATTAATACTTTTCAAACATCCTCTTAGATAACAAATTTTGTTTGTAACCAATAACTTATCCGTTACATCCGTTCATCATCCGTTGCCAATGACCTACTTGGCGCCTACCGTTGGTAATCGATAATATCCTTTTTGTATTCCATACCCATAATAAGAATCTGTCTCATCCATTACATCATTAACAACCATTCCCAACACTCGTTGAGTTGATTGTGTGAGCAATGTTTTCATTTCTTGAGAAATCGCAGAATTCGCGGCGCCTGGACGTACTACAACTAAGGTGCCATCAACTAATTTGCCCAATATTAAAGCATCAGCAGCATATATGACAGGAGGGGTATCAATAATTACAAAATCATATTCCTGTTGTGCGGTTGCAATTAGCGCGTTCATTCGCGGAGAGGCAAGTGTAGCAAAGGGGTTTGAGGGAGTGGCGCCAGCTGTAAGCAAATAAACATTGTTTGATATATTTTTTACTGCTGTTTGCAAGTCGATTTTGTTTTCTAATATTTCGTTTAACCCTTGTGAGTTTTCAACTTTCCAAACTTCGTGCTGACTTGAACACCGCATATCAGCATCGATGATTAATACTCGGCGCCCAAGTTGAGCCATTGCGAGTGCTAAGTTGGCACTTACAAAAGATTTGCCTTCGTTGGGTATAGCACTGGTGATAACAATGCTTTTGAGTACTTGGTCGGGGAGGGTATATTCGAGTGTTGATTGCAGTTTTTCAAATGCTGCGCTTGCTGGTGACCAAGGGTTATCACGAATTGGCAAAGTTGAGATATGACGATTTCGGTAATGGCGACTTACAGAAAGACGTGGAATAGTACCAAGCAGTGCATAACCGAGTAGTTCCTGTGCTTCTTCAATTGTTTTGACTGTTCCATCTAATGCTTCTAACGTTAGCGCGGCGCCGACAGCTAGTATAATACCTAAAAATCCGCCTAATGCTAAGTTGAGTGCAATTTTAGGGGAAACGGGGTTGTCTGTGACTAATGCTTGAGAGACAACGCGCGCATTACCTACAGTTTTATTTTCGATAACTTGCACTTCTTGGAAGCGTCTTAAGAGTTGCTCGTAAGTTTGGCGTGCGACTTGTAAGTCACGTTCGAGTTGGCTTTGGTTTTGCTCAAGACGTGGTAGTGAAGTTGCGCGTTGCTTATATAGAGTCAGCGCGTTGCTTAAAGTAGAAATGCGGTTGGATAAACCTGTTCGTTCTACTTCTAACTTGACTAGTTCGGCAATTAAGTTTTGCTTAAGGGAGTCAAGATTTAAGTCGCGTTCATTTAAGCCTTGTGGGGCGCCTCCTAAAGTTTGTATAATTCGCTGTTGTAACTGCTGTCGCAGCACCTGTACTTTGTCAGCTAAATCAATAATTGTCGGATGCTCGTCGCTGAAGCGTATTCGTTCTACTGCTAGTTTATTTTGAGTCGAGCGAAATTCGTCGAGCAACTGCTGAACTGCCTTCGATTGACTAAGAGCATTGAGCGCTATGGCTTTTTGTGAATTTAACCCAAGTTGATTTTGGAGTGATATAATTTTTGAACTGGTATCAACTAGCGTTGCTTCAGTTTTGATGATTTCGTCTGCTAAATCGCTTTGGTTAGCAATCGATGTCTTTGCTTCTTGTTGAAGTTCAACGACGCGATTTTTCTCTTTAAATAGGCGTAGTGATACTTCTGCTTGACGAACTTTTGCTTCGACTTCTGGCAATTGCTTACTAATAAATTCGCGTGCGGAAACAACCTCAGTTCGGTTGGCACGAATATCGTTTTCGAGATAATTTTTAATAACTGAATCAACTACCGCAGCAGCCATTTTCTTGTCAGGACTACGGTAACTAATTTGTAATATATCTGTGCCTTTAACTCCCGATACTTTTAAATTTTTAGAAAATTCTTCAAATGCTAGCGGTTGTCCTTTTTTATTTTTAAGCTCTAGTATATCGATTGTTTTTTGGATTACAGGTTGGGAGCGAATAATTTCAGCTTGTGTTTCTAACGGATTGCCGGCATTTGCACCCCTTCCAAGCATTTCCAGTTCCTGCCCCCCTGTAATTCCTGTCAGTGATGAATATAAATTTGCCTTATTGAATGTTAATTTTCCTTCAGCTTCATAAATAGGTGTTTGCGAAAATGTGATTGCCCCTGTTACTCCGATAGCAGAACTAATAACAATAGTTACTGCTAGCCAACGTCGTTTAAGTATTCGCCAAGCTTGTCGAAAATTAATAGAGTCGTTTTCAGTATTTAGTGCTGACATAAGAAATAGTGATAATAATAAAGTTTTAATTTGATGTCAATATATTTCAGTATTTACACATTTGGCATCAGTATATTTTCTGAAGTGAACCTTGTCCGTGAATTTTACACTGACGTATGTAATGTCTCTGAAAAAAGAAAAAAGGAAATCCCGCTTTTTGAAAAAATGTATGATTTGTGTGTGATTTTCGCAGAAAAATGGGAAGTATAGATACAAAGACGATTAGATATCAGTACGATGTCAGCGAATACCTCTTATTTCCCAAAAAACTTAACATTACCTACGCAAATCGCAATACCGCGTACTATAGCAGTATTCCTATTTGTATCGGATTTAGCTGGTGTGTTTTTCAGTATAATATCTGTCTTGTCGATGCAGTTTAACGTACACATCGAGCAGTTTAATACATTTGCTTCTGGAATAATATTATCAGGGTTAATTGGGCTATATATATTTGATGCGTACCGTTCGCACCTACAAGTCGCGATTGTCTGGACGCGATTGAGAACCATTATTAGTCTTATTTTAGTTAGTGCTTTTGGCACTGTACTCATCTACTTATCGAATATTTGGGAAGCAAACTGGCAGCTAAATCAAGGTATTTTACTTGCTAGCTTAGGTATATTTCCGCTATGGGCAGTCTTGTCCCGGCTTATAGCTGTTATTTATATGCGGGCGCCGTTTGGAAAGGTTGCTATGAACCCTTTGTTCAATAGCAATCGCTGGTTGATTGTGGGTGCAAGTCAAGGCGCCAATCAATTTAAGAAAGATTTAGCAGAAGAGTATCCATTATTAGAATCCAATGCACGTTCGTTATCTGGTGTTGTTGTTGCCACACAGGCGCCTTTAGCAGGAGAGGAATTACAAACGCTTGTAAATTATCGCCTGCAAGGAGTGCCTATTTATGAACTACCTGAAGCTTATGAACAAATATGGTATAAAATACCACCAAATTTAGTGAATGATAATTGGTTTATTTTCACTAAAGGATTTAAGCTGAATTCAAGTCAATTTCATCAAAACTGTAAGCGAGTAGTTGATATTGTTGCAGCGAGTGTGCTTTTAGCTGTTTTGTCTCCATTGATGGTATTAGCTGCTATTGCTGTGAAATTAAACAGTCCGGGCCCATTACTTTATTCACAAGTACGTAGTGGATATAATGGTGAAACTTTGCGCGTTTACAAATTCCGCTCGATGTACCAAGATGCGGAACAATTAGGCGCCCAATGGGCTATGGAACATGACCCACGTGTAACACCTGTTGGACGCTGGTTACGAGCAACACGAATTGATGAGTTACCGCAGCTTTGGAATGTATTGAATGGTGAAATGAGTTTGATTGGTCCACGTCCTGAACGACCGGAGTTTGATGTCAAACTGGCTGAAGCTATTCCTTACTACAAAATGCGCTACAGCATCAAACCAGGAATTACAGGTTGGGCACAAGTTATGTATCCTTATGGTGCATCGGTAGATGACGCGCGTCAAAAGCTGTCATACGACCTTTATTACATTAAACATTACTCGTTTGCTTTAGATTTGGTGATTGCACTCAAAACCATTCGTGTCGTGTTATTAGGTAAGGGCAGATAAATGCAAAAAAGAGTATTGGTTACAGGTGGAGCAGGTTATATTGGCTCGCATGTTGTTCGTCAACTTGGTGAAGCTGGTTATGATGTAGTAGTTTATGATAACTGCTCAACAGGAAATGCATCTGCTGTATTATATGGTGAACTGATTACTGGCGATTTAGCTGATATTGAGCGTTTATATCAAACATTTGCGCGCAATAAGTTTAGTGCTGTTTTACATTTTGCAGCAAGTCTAATTGCTCCGGAATCTGTAGTACACCCACTCGACTACTACGCAAATAATACCCGCAACACGCTGAACCTACTCCGAGTATGCGAAACATTCAGGGTGAATCAGTTAATTTTTTCTAGCACTGCTGCGGTATATGGCGAACCGCAGCAAAATCCTGTTACCGAAGTAACTCCTACTATTCCTATTAACCCTTACGGACGCTCAAAGTTGATGAGTGAGTGGTTAATTCAAGACCAAAGTAGAGCTTCTAATTTACGTTATGTTATTTTGCGATACTTTAATGTGGCAGGCGCCGAGCCTTTGGGTAGAATTGGGCAAATGAACCCGAATGCTACACATTTAATACGCGCGGCGTGTGATGCAGCACTTGGTCGTAAACCGGGTGTAAGAATTTTTGGTACTGATTTTCCTACACCTGATGGTACTGGTATCCGTGATTATATCCATGTTGAAGACCTTGCTTCAGCACATATTGCTGCGCTCCGATATCTTGAGGCAGGTAATGCAAGTCAGGTATTGAATTGTGGATATGGTCAGGGTTACAGTGTTCGTGAAGTAATTGAATGTGTTAAGGCTATTTCTGGAGTTGATTTTGCTGTACTTGAAAGCGAAAGGCGCCTTGGAGACCCTGCTTGTGTAACAGCGAGTGCAGATAAGATTTGTAAATTGTTAAGCTGGCAACCTCAGTATAATGATTTAGATACAATTGTGCGTACTGCATTACTGTGGGAGATTCGACGTGAGAATAATAATATTAAGCATCCATTAATTCAGAGAATTGCAAAGCGACTTCGTGACACAAGTATAAATACATATCAATTCAATTCTTAAAAACGAATTTACGTATAATTACGCAGGCTTATACTATCAGTATGACTTATAAATAGTAAATATAAGTTTCTAGAAGGAAGAACTTCATGAGTAGGAGTGCCTCCATATATGAAAAATCAAACTATCTTACACTAAACTTAAAACGCTAAATATATATAGCCTTTATTAGCCTAGGGAAGTATGATTTTAAATTTGCTTACATTGTGATATTGAAGTTAGAAAAAATTGTATGGATATAAGTATTTAATGTTAAATAATAAGTTGAAATGCTTAGAATTATTGGCTATAAAATTGAATTTTAAAAGCCGCCCAGTTGCAAGTACTGCTTGGCTTTTGTTTGACAGGCTTTTTCGTATGGTTGTCGGATTAGTAGTTGGGGTTTGGATAGCTCGCTACCTGGGAGCAAAGCAATATGGCATTTTAAGTTATGCTTCTTCTTTTGTGGCATTATTTAGTCCTTTTGCTAGCTTGGGTTTAGACAGCATAATGATTCGCCATATAGTACGTGGCACTTTAATAAAAGAAGAAATTTTAGGAACAGCTTTTTGTTTGAAAATAATAGGCGCAATTATATTTATTGTATTAACTATTAGCTGTAATAATATTGTAAACCCAAATCGAAAAATAGGTTATTTAATAACTATCATAGCTACAGCAAGTGTTTTTCAAGCTTTTGATGTAATTGAAATTTGGTTTCAGTCGCAATATGAATCAAAATTTTCTGCAATTTCTAAAAATTTTGCTATTCTAATAGTTGCTTTATTTCAAATAATTTTAATTACAAATGTCGCGTCTCTAGAAGCTTTTGCATGGTCTCGATTAATTGAGTATTGTTTACTATCTTTATGTCTAATCACTGCTTATGTAATGAATAAATATTCTCTTTTCTCTTGGCGCTGGAATTACTTGATTGCGAAAGATTTGCTGAAGCAGAGCTTTCCACTTATTTTTTCTGGATTAGCGATAATGATTTATGTAAAAATTGATCAGGTTATGCTAGGAAAAATGATTAGCGAGTCGGCAGTAGGGGTTTACTCAGCTGCAACTCGAATTTCTGAAGTATCATATTTTATTCCAGTTACCATAGCATCTTCCCTTTCTCCATCAATATATGCTGCAAAGGATAAAAGTGAAGAATTATATTATCGACGAATAGGGCAGATGTTACGTATACTTATTTTTATATCTATTGTGATTGCAATACTAATTAGCTTGCTATCGAAAAACATTATATTGCTTATTTTTGGCAATGATTATATTGAGTCGGCTAAAATATTAGAAATCCATACTTGGGCTTTAGCATTTGTATCTATGGGCACTGCTACTTCATCTTGGTTTATAGCAGAAGGATTGACTCATTTTTCTATGTTAAGAACTTTCGCTGGAGCAGTTAGTAATATAATTCTTAATCTTTATCTAATTCCAAAATATGCAGGAGTAGGTGCAGCGCTTGCTACAGTGATTTCATACGCATTTGCAGGATTTATATTTCATTTAGCTCACAAGAAAATGCATAGATTATTTATGATTCAACTTAAATCTATGACATTAGCGAGATTATAATCTTATAGTGAGTATAAAACTAAAAATATTTAAATACAACAAACCATCTTAAAATTTTTGGAGATTTATTTATGATTGTGAAAAAAAGTTATAATTATTCCAATGAAGTATTTTTAGTAGATTTGAATGAAAATATACTAAACACTAAATACCAGGTTAATTTAAGAAACCTAATTAAGTTTGAGATCATAAGCCTCTATGGAAGAATTTTTTTAAATAGAAAGCCTAAGACACAAAATAAAGATAAAAATTTATTAAACTTAGGCTGTGGTTCTAGTAAATTTGAAGGTTGGACTAACGCTGATTACTTTAAAATTTTTAGACCTACGAACCGGAAGCGAACGAAACCTGATTGGATGCTAGATATCAGATTTCCGATGAATTGTAAAGACAATACTTGGGACGGAGTTTTTACTGAACATACTTTAGAGCATTTGTATCCTATTCAAGCCCTTAATTTACTTAAAGAACTACACCGGACGATGAAACCAGGTGCATGGCTCAGAATTACTGTTCCAGATTTAAGAAAGTACATGAGTTACTATAATTCTGAAAAAGTGGATGAAAAATTTAGTAAGTGGCAAACAGGATGTGAAGCAATTAGAGCTTTAACCCAAGACTGGGGTCATGTATCTGTTTGGGACAATGAACTATTAGAAAATTTTCTTATAAAAACTGGATTTGTAAATATTAATGAGGTTTCTTTCGCGCAAGGAAGCGACAAAACTCTTCTTAAGGATAAAGAAGAAAGAACTTGGGAAACTTTGTACATGGAAGCTCAAAAACCTCAAAACTAGATTAATGAAGGCAGATGGTAGAAGGAAAATTGCATGAGGATTTAAACTCCAAGTAATTGTAAGTGCCGCCCATTGAGGGCGGGTTTTACACGCAATTGTATAAGACACAAAACTTTGTATAAAATAATTATTTATGGCTGCCATATAGCCAAGAACAATAAAATACAAAACTAAAAAAAATAAACATGAAAACTCCAGTTGCTTTTATAATTTTTAGACGTCCGCAAACAACTGAAAAGGTATTTGAAGCAATCCGTCAAGCTAAACCTTCTAAATTATTAGTGATTGCCGATGGACCTCGTCCTAATGTACATGGCGAAGCAGAAAAGTGCTATACTACTCGTGAAATAATTAAGCGAGTAGACTGGGATTGCGAAGTGTTAACTAATTTTTCAGATACAAATCTAGGCTGTAAATTAAGAGTTTCAAGCGGATTAGATTGGGTTTTTAAAAATGTTGAGGAAGCAATTATACTTGAAGATGATTGCTTACCACACCCTACTTTCTTCAATTTTTGTGAAGAGTTACTGAATAAATATAGAGATGATAAGAGAATAATGGTTATTTCAGGTAACAATTTTCAGTTTGGTCAAATTCGTAATCAAGATGACTATTATTTTTCACGTTATAATCACTGTTGGGGTTGGGCTACTTGGAAAAGAGCTTGGCAGCTTTTTGACATTGAGATGAAACTTTGGCCAAAAGTTTTCAAAGAAGGATGGCTTCAAGATATATTAAAAAACCCTCAATCTGTAAAATATTGGGCAAAAAATTTTCAATCTGTATATGAAGGGAAAATCGATACTTGGGATTATATATGGGTATATAGTTGCTGGTTACAAAATAGTTTAGCTATTTTACCAAATCGAAACTTAGTATCTAATATTGGATTTTATTCTGAGGCTACTCATAGTAAAGATGCTAACAGTATATGTGCTAATATACCAGTTAAAGGAATAGAATTTCCATTAAAACATCCGGATTTTATCATCCGTAACGAGAGAGCGGATTATTTCGCTCAAAACATACTTTATGAACCAAAATTTACATTTAATATATATAGAAAGTTAAAATTAATTTTTAAAAAATTTAAAAATAATTTTTTATAAGTTTAGCATAAGGATGAAGTAAGTTTTAACTGTACATTGTAGCTGAGGGGGTGACGAAAACCTCTGAACCTGAGACACAGCAATAGTTATAAGCGCGCGTGCCATAAAAAGATAAACACGATTTTTATATTTTATTGATTCTATTATCAATAAGCCTCGTATAAAAGTCTTATTTTTCGTTGGACTTGGTTCTAAATTTACTTTTATCTTTCAAACGATCACTCATTTATAACCTTTACTGCATAAGGCTTTTAAGCTAGTTCGTCACTCCCCAGACATTGCAGGCTAAGCGGGAAAATCTCCGAACAGTATCTGCCATGTACATCTTTGATATCACTAAAAGCACCCTTTCAGAGGCGGTTTATATCACTAATTTTCGGTGCCTAGCTTTGGAGCGTTGCTCCCGTCTTATTATTATTTGTAAAATGTAAAAGGTCACATATAACGTCTCTGAAGGGGTGAAAAAGGCGCCTTAATAGCTCGTTGCCGTTGACAAACAGATTTTTCTCCAATTCTTCATGCTCTAGGCCGCAAACAACGTCTGAACCTAACCACGTTACGATTTCTTCAAACAGAGAGCGCGCTTCACTGAAAAACCCATTGGTTATTGTAGATGCTTCCATATATCCTTTTCAAAAACTGAATCTGACTTCAGAATACGGAGCCTGTCTCTGCCCTTGATGATTGCTTCAAAAGCTTTTAATGACAGCACTCTGACTTTTACTCTTGAACACTATACCATCTTTTGAAAAGAGCCGCACCCAATTTAAATTTGAGTGCTTACGCGCACACCTCGTAAACACGACTGATTTAAGACTACTATGAATTTAGGACTTACGCATTGACAAAAAAAATAGTCTATGTTTTCAAGCAGCATAAGTAGCGCTTAAATTTTCCAAGACATATTCACGAATAACATTTGTGAATAAATTTCTTTGTACTTCGTACCAATTATCAATGATTGTTTCAGAACGCATTTTTTCTAAACGAACAAATGCTTGAAGCAAGCAAAATATATGTGTTTTTATTGCATAGCTATCTCTAACCATAAATCGACAGATACCACATAACTGTTTTATTGCTCTATGAAAAGTCTCAATACCCCAATGTGTATCGTGAATGGTTATAAAAGTACTTCTGGTTATCTGTTCTAAACACTCTGTGGAATTCTCTTCTGAAGGAAGATAAAATATATAATGTCTAGAGTCTTCTTTTCTGAAGTCTTTCCTAAACAATTTTATGAACCCAAATTCTCGTAAATGAGTTACCAATCCTTCATCTGTAATTACCAAAGTGCTTACCTGACAATAGTTTCCAGGCTCGTTTGATACTGTTCGGTTTTTTTCAATTCCAAATAGAAAACCCAATTTCTGGTTTCTTAAAAATTTCAGATTTTCTACCCCTGAGTACCAACTATCTCCTGTAACTATTTGTGGCTTTAACCCCCAACTAATCACTTCTACTACCATTTCTTGAAAATAATCGTTTTTTGTTTTCCCCTCCTGCTTATCATATATCCTGTAATTTATTGGCACTGAATTTCCATGAATATCGCTATAATAAAGTGTTATTAAGTTTAATCCCTTAATTGTTTTGTGGTATTTTCCTGACCAAAAATAGCTAATTAATTCCGTATATTTTGGATTGCTATACAGCTTTTCTATTACCGTGTCATCTACGCTTAATATGCCTCCTGACAAATTAATTATTTCCGTTACTACGTCAAATAAATCTTTTGGCTCATACCTTTCTCGAAGCAAAAATCGATTCACACTGTCATGTGAAACATCCCCTAATATTTCTGCTAATCGATTACACCCTCCGTGCTTTGGTTCTGATAGCAGGAAGAGAGTGTAAAGGTCTAAATTACATTGTGCTGTCGAGGGTTTGCTGATTTCTCTAATTGTCCGATACCTTTAAAGTAGACGACACCTTGCACCAATGCACTATTTTACCATATCGTCAATGCGTAAGTCCTAGAATTTATTGTTTGACGAGTTGTAGAAAAGCTTTTTCTAGCTCATAAGAAATTCCCTTTTGGCTAAAATTATCAATACAATAGTTCATACAACGCTTACGAATATTAGGATTAAAGCCTTGTGATAACCAGTTGTTAATTCCTTCTGCAATTGCTTCTGGTGTGCTATCTCTAAATAAAAAGTCTTTTCCTAGTTTATTCAAAATTTCGGGGCTTGCTCCTATAGGCGTTGCAATGACTGGAGTTCCGCAAGCAAGAGATTCAATAGTTACTAAACCAAAGCCTTCGTAAGATAGGGTTGGTAGCACAAATAAATTTGCAGATTGATAGTATGTAGGCAGAAAATCTTCTAATATAAATCCTTTTAATTGTACATTTTTTTGCAAATTGTACTGCTTAATAATTTTGCTTAATTCTGATTCGAGATACCCAGTTCCACCAACAATTAATAAAATATTTGGATTTTTTTTTACAACTATTCGCATTGCATGAAGAAGGTTTTCAAGACCCATTCTGGCTACTAATCGTCTCACTGTTAGAATAATTGGGCGTTCTTCAGGAAGTCCTAGCTTTTTTCGAGCATCGTGATTATTTTCTGCGAAAGAGAACTTGTCTGTATTAACAGACAAAGGAAGTAATTTAACTTTCTTACTATCTATATTTTGATAAAGTTTATTCATATCATTTATCATAAAATTACTACGTACAATTATCATATTGGCGTTAGTTAAAATTTTGTTTTCCAAAAATTTTACCACAGAGTTGCTGACTTCAGCTAAAAGTTTTAGTTGGCCATACTTACCTCTTGTGTTGTCAAGACTTATTTCACTATATGCAGATGCATGATAAACATATACACAAGGTAAATTAGGTAATGCTAAATCAAGACCTGCTAGCTGAAATGGATTATGCACATAAGCTACATCAAACTTATGCTTATGATGCAATTTATAAATAAGATAAGGTAAAGTAATAAAACTAAAAAAAGGATATAAACGGTAGAAAATAGATTTTTTTTTCGTACTAAAATATCGGTACAATTCATAACCATCCCGATATTCACTTTTAGGTTTATTTGATTGTAATCGAGATACTACTGTCACTTGATGCCCAAGCTTAATAAGTCCTTCTATTTCTGGTAATATGCTCTTACTAATACCTCCCGTATGGTCGGGATAAAATGCGTCTACAATACAAAGAATGTTCATCTTTTGCTACCTAATTTATATTTATATAACAACACGTAATAGCCTAAATACAGATAGGAATAAAATAATTACTATATATTCTTTTGCTAGTAATAAAAGTACAGTACCTATATCTGCGCTTAAAGCAGGAGAAAGATTATAAAGAGGAAAAGCTAATATTAATTCATATAATTCTATTTGATACTTTCTTTGATTTAAAAACAAATTAATCTTAATAGCTACAAAAGTGAATATAAAGAGCAGTATTGATACTTCAATAAAGCTAATAGCACCAATCACATAATGAAAAAACAGACTTGTGTTTGGTCCACCAAATTCTGATTTGGGAAGCTGTGGAACAGCATGTGCTAATATGTTCCCTTGTGCTTCTGGAGTGATACCTAGTACTTTTCCCACAGTATAAGTAAAAAACTTTGTAGAATCTATATAAAAGCTATTGTTATATCCGAGTTTCTCTACTGATAAATTATGGTACATAGCCCAAAATAAAGCTTCAGAAGACTGAAGTATTCTGCTGGTAAATAAAACAAATCCTTCAAATGATAGTCCAAAAATATAGTTAAGTGTCATCAACATCACAAATATAATTAAAATAGATTTCAATAATCTATTTATTAATTTATGTAAACTTTTGCCTCCTATATGTACACGATTAATTTTAGTTTGAGTATGCTGACTATTTTGAGAAACGAAATATAAAGATAGTATATAAATTACAGTTAAGAAAAAACCTTTAATTTTAAACACAAATATCGAGAAGAAAGAGTATATGGTTAATTTTAATATTAAATATACATTTTTGTATTGTAAAAATTGTGATTTATTTGTATTAATAATTTCAAAAACACATGTTGCTAGAAATATTGATTGAGTCCCACCATATATAAAACTAATAATTGGCTCTTGTTCTGTCCAACCTACTTTAAAATCATCTGTAGTTATATTGCCAGATAAATAATATTTAATATACACATATATGTTTAAGCATAAATATAATATAAAAAAGAATGAACTTAAAGTTTTACAATCTTGTTGAGTAAGTTTAATTTGAGGAATCTTGACGTTAAATAACTTTAATTTTTTAGCAATTAAACTAAAAAAGATTAGTTCTATAAACAAAACTATGCTTTCTAGTTTATAATCACTATCTTTAAAGAGAAACATTGTTAGTATATTTGTTAAAACATAGAAAAAATATACATGTAACGGTTGAAGATATAGTACTTTACAATATTTTACTGCTATAAAATAAAAAAATATAAAGCTAAAACTTAATAATACCATTAATAATAGAAAATCTATATTACTAGTAAAATAGTATAAGAAAACTGTATCGTTAATAATTTCCATGTTATTTCCAATAAGATTTGTGATAGAACAGCTTCAATTTAATTCTTGAGAGCAATTGATTTTCAAATAAATTCAAATATCTTTTCAAAATTAAAACCATACCATTGTTTGTTTGTAGCTTATCATTGCTTTTCTTTTTAATTGCTGACAATGTGCTACTACTATCTGATAGTCGAAACTTGTATTTAGCTGCTGGTAATCTGATAACTTTAGAAACTTTGGCTATAGTTGTAATATGGTGATGGTCGGCGGCTAATCCTTTATTAGTTGCATATGGGTAATCTTTTTCTAAACAAGTTGAGTAAATTGCATTTGGGTGAAAAATAAGATTTACGTAATTTTGAATAAAAGATATATATAATGGAGGATTCCTTGTAAATAAAATCTTTGAGTTGGCATCGATGAACTGTACACTACCATAACAAATCATTGATTCATTGGCTGATTCATTCCTTATTTTGTTTAACATAAGTTCTAAAAACAAAGTATCTATTTCATCATCTGAATGTAAATACATAACATAAGGAGATTGAGTTAAAGAAATTCCATAGTTAAGAGCGTCATATATTCCTTTTGCCTCCCTAATAAAGATTTGTGAATAGGGAGACTCTTCTTCAATTCTTTCTATAGTATTATCATGAGAATTTCCATCAATTATTATGTGAGATATCAATAAATTAGGTGACAATTCTTCACAAGCTAATTGCAAACTTTGTAGACATTTTGATATATATTTAGATGCATTATAGGTAAGAGTAATTATTGTCAAAAATGCATTTTCTTTGGAAGAGAATTTATATGCCACAATGTTTCCTTAATTTAATAAACAGTTATCTACTTGACATAGTGTTGTGAACAATTTCCAAAAATCGATATCCAAATGTTTGAATATCAGCTAAATTATTGTTTCTTGCTATCGCTTCCTGATTTAAATCAGGTCCTATTGTCAGATTTTCCCAGTATTGCTCTAAAGCGGCAGCTAAATTTTCAGGAGAGTTCGGTTCAAAAAAAATGCTTTTGGGGGGGTTCTGCTCTTGATGAACGGGAATATCAGAGATAATCATTGGCTTACCTAGGCATCTTGAATCTTCTACAATAGTACTCCATCCTTCAAAAAGCGAAGGTTGAATTACTGCTATTGAACGTCGCATTAACTGAATCTGCTTTTGACGGGGAATCAGTCCTAATAAATATATTTGTTCTTTCAGATTAAGTTCATTTATACTTGTCAAAATTATATTTGAGTAGTTAGGTTGGAGAGGATCATTGATGCTTCCAGTACAAACAATAACAGGATAAATAGATTTTTCCTGTAATAATTTTAAAGCTTTAAATAAAATTAAATGATTTTTATGTTGCCAGAACTGATTGCTTACTATAAAAAATTTTTCCGGAAGATGATATTCTTTTTGAATCGTTTGTGGCTCTCCATTATACCATACAGATATAGGAAATGTTCTAAAATTTAATACATTTGACTTATCAGCATACTTTGGAAAATATTTATGAAAATCGGATTCGGCCGTTTTACTGCTAAGAATTACTTTTGATGAATGCTTTGCCGCGCGTGCAAAAGATTTTTCCATCTTATTAATTGCTTGTTGTGAAAATAAATGCGGTAAATGCTTATATTGAAAGTCAGGAATCCAGGAAGCCGAATAATAAAGATTTTTGACGGGTAAGTAGTTAATATCAGGATATACAAAATCAATTTTGTTTTTTAAATAAAAACTACTTTTAAAAAGATGCCAATTATTAGAATTTGCTAAATTTAATATTTGAAGTTCTTTTTCTTTATAATAGATGTTTTTTAGGTATGGCAGAATGGAATCGTATAAACTTGTATCAAATGATTTGTTGCAAATTAAACAAATTTCAAAACTATTTTTTACCTCTGAAGGCAAACTTGCTAATGCCTGTACTATATTCTTTATATATTCAGTCCCGCCCATCCAGTTGAGTCCGCCTTGCATGACCAAACCAATTCTGATTATTTTTTTCATACACCAACAAGCTCCGCTCGACACCAATTAGCAAATGTTTTGATAGCTTTTTCTAAAGATACTGAGGGAGTGAACCCTAAAGCACTTAATTTTGAGATATCAGCCTTCCAGTTCATAGGTGTACCTACAGGAATAATCCCATCAAACACAGGAACAATCTCACACTCCAAAGCATTCAAAACCATGTTTGCTAATTCAGCAATCATTACCTCTCTACCAGAAGCTAAGTTGTAGGCTTCCCCTAGCATTGGTGCAGATTCTGCAATCACCATTAACGCTTTAGCAATGTCAAGAGCATGTATAAAATCGCGGCTTTCATTCCCAGTACCTTGTAATTTAACTGTATTTTGAGTAACAGCTTTTTGACAAATATCCCAGAGTACCTGGCGCCGTAAACCAGGTCCATAAGCAGAAAAAATTCGTACACAAGCAGTTTGTAAATCATAAACTTTAGTAAACTCCAGACATAGCTGTTCACATTGCCATTTATGGAAGCCATAAGGAGACAAAGGATATAAAGGTTGAGTTTCAGTTACTGGTAATGACTCTGGGTTGCCATAAACAGCTGCACTAGAAAGGAAAATAAAACGACATTTAGGCGCATTCAAGCGTAAGGCATTAAGAATTTCAAATGTCAATGCTGTATTTGTATAGAAATCAGCTGTTGGATTTGTAATCGATAGACCAACAGAAGCGCGACCAGCACAATGCACGCAAACTTCTGGAAGATGTTCTAATATCAGATTGTTTAAACTTGCATCTGGTAATTGCAAGCGCTGGTACACTGATAAGTTCGTAACAGGTGCATTTTCAGGTGGAGAGTTATCGATACCAATAACAAACCAACCTTGGTCTGAAAAATAGCGAGCTACATAACGACCAATAAAACCAGCTACTCCTGTTATCAAAATAGATTTTTGTTTTGTCATTACTGCTTTACTCCAAAAAATGTGTATAGGCGACCAGGAGTATTCGATATACGAGAAGCATACCAACCGATTAATTGCTGTATATTGTGATTCAAAGCTGTTTTACTAGCTAATTTTGAACTCATAATTATAGCCAGAATTGATGCTATTTTTATTTGGAATTCTTTTTGGGTTCTAGGCGCATAATTAATAACACTATCAAATGGTCCAAATACTTTATTTAACTTTATCCTGGTTTGAGTAATTGCATCTTTATACTCTTGCAATAAATAGGCATTCTCTCCACCATATAGAAAATGCAAAGGATGAGACTCTAAAAATTTAGGTAAGTCTTCTTTTTTAGAGATAACATGTTCGCGAGTTGCTAAAAATACTCCTCCTGGCTTTAATACTCTTGCTACTTCCTGCAAAAGAGTTTTTAAATCGCGTGCGTGATGAAGTACAGCTCGTCCGTAGACAATATCAAAAGTGTTATCTGCAAAAGGTAATTTCTCACCATACTCTTGTACTATTTTAATTTGTAAATTAGTGCTATCAATTAAAGATTGAATGGCTTGGGCACCAACCAAGTGACTTGCATCAGGTTCTAAAGAAGTTACCAAACAGCCTTCTTTTGCGAATGCATAACTGGAAATACCTCTACCTGCTCCTAAATCTAAAACTTGGCCTGGATAATATTTATTCAATAGCGACTTAATAGCTGACCATTCTTCACTACAGCTAAATCGCTTTACTGCCTCTGTTAAGGGGTCATCATAATAGCAATGATAAACAATTTCTTGCTTGTCTGGCTGGTTCCGTAACCACTCAACAGCTTCTTCCCAAGTATGTGTAAATTTACTAATCATTAGAATTTTACTTCCACCTTTTAAAACGGCACTCTACGACTACATGCTTTGTTATAAAACTTATCTTGCAAATTCATCACGTTCATATTAATACCTGCGATAAATTTTTTACAACTTTAGCTGGATTTCCTGCAACAATAGTGTATGGAGGAACATCTTGAGTTACCACTGAACAAGCAGCGACTATAGCTCCTTGGTTAATTTTGACCCCTTTTAATACAGTAGAGTTGAAACCTATCCAAACATCATCCTCTATTAAAATAGATTTTGATTTATATCAAAATTATTTTCATTAGGATGACCTGATAACATTATTTGACAAAAATGTTGGTGCCTCAATGTTGGGTTGATTGAGTGAGAGTTTGTATCATGAATATTTACGTTATGTGAAATCATAACTCTATTGCCAATTTTTATTGAATCAGCAGACCATATACGTGTTAGTTCTCCGATGTAACAAGATTCACCAATTTGAATTTTACCTCCATGTCCAAAAACGAATAACTGACCTCTAATCGCCGAATTTTTTCCGATTAAAATCAACTCTGGGTTTTTCGCAGAATTTTCTACTTTAGCTTCAGAAAAAATTTGTACTGAAGGATGCATCGTTGTATTTTCAGTAAATCTACTATAATTTTCTATTTGGTTAATATATTTAATTATACTTTTTAAGTATTTAAATATTTTAATTCCAGAAATAATAATCAATAGTAACGATTTTATCCTCGCTTTATTTATCATAGAATTATAATAAGTCTTTCTAAATTCAACATAGTTTTATGTTTTTAAATATTTCATAGGTGAATTTAGCATATTTAAGCACTTAAAGCATCTAGCGTAAATACCGAAATACTTAAAGGATGCACTGGGATATCACCGTAATAATACATAGACTTTATAAATATTGTTAAATAAATTAACGCTTATAGTGATTATTCCAGACTTACGTACTAGGTTCGCGAATCAAAAAGCTTAAACGCAACTTTTTTAGGACATATGCACTAAATACCCCTTTAACCCTTACTAGCTAAAGAATCTAGCTTTTAAAGTTAGGTCGAGGGGGAAGTTCAGCTTAAAATTATACATAGGAAGCAAAGTAAAAATCCCTGCTCTTGATCAAGAGCAGGGAATAGAAAATCTCTTAGGCATTGAAGCTACACAGCAATTTCACTTCCAAACCTACTTGTACTTATATCGATTTGCACAATCTTGGCTTGATCGTTGGAATCAACCCAAAGGCTATCTACTTGACTATCTCCATAGAAATTTGCAGCTTGGAATAATTGCCATGCAGGAGTTGGCGCCCCTGTAATCGCACGATTAGCAACAACTCTGGCTGCATCCATATTCCAAACGCGAGTTTCTCCAGTATTTACATGGCGCCAAAAAATGTCAGCCTTACCATCATTGTTAAAGTCTACTGTACTAATAACTTGCCAATCTAAACTGGCGATGCTAGGGGTATTGGCAGCTTGAAAAGTTGTATTGTAAGAAAGAATTTTTGCACTATCCATTTGCCAAACTCGACTCTCACCCGTTCTTGTACTTCGCCAGAGAATGTCGGCTTTATTGTCACCTGTAAAATCAGCAGTGCTAACAACCTGCCAATCTAATTCTGCCCCTTTAAGGACATTAGTATTAGTATTGGCATCTTGGTAAAAAGTAGTATCGTAAGAAAGAATTTTTGCACCATCCATTTGCCAAACTCGATTCTCGCCCGTTTTTGTACTTCGCCAGAGAATGTCGGCTTTATTGTCACCTGTAAAGTCAGCAGTACCAACAACCTGCCAATCTAATTCTGCCCCTTTAAGGACATTAGTATTAGTATTGGCATCTTGGTAAAAAGTTGTGTCGAAAGAAATAATTCTAGCACCATCCATTTGCCAGACTCGATTCTCGCCCGTTTTTGTATTTCGCCAGAGAATGTCGGCTTTATTGTCACCTGTAAAGTCAGCAGTACCAACAACCTGCCAATTTAAATCCGCGCCTGTGCGCGTATTGGCGCCTCGGAAAGTAGCACTGTTGGAGACAATATTTGCACCATCCATCTGCCAAACACGATTCTCACCCGTACTCATATTACGCCAAAGAATATCGGCTTTATTATCACCTGTAAAGTCGGCAGTGCTAATCACTGACCAACTAATTCCCATATTTGGCTGCAACACAGAAGGATTGCTCTCAGGATTAGCCAACCTGACTCCACCTGTAGTAAAGTTACGCTGGAGAATATCTTGTTTGCCATCATTATTAAAATCGCCTGTTGCTACAACTTCCCAACGATTGCTGCTGTTTGGATTAATTGTCAAGCTAACTGTCGCGCTAGTCGTGGCGTAACTTGCTCCATCGAAGCCGTTCCATCTATAACTGGTAGTACCTTTGTAATTTGGAGCAGGTATAAATGTCAGCTTAGAAATGTCGGCAACATCAATTTCTTGGTTGAGAGTAACATTAACACCATTAAATCTGAGAGTTCCATTTTGAGGTAGCAAACTAATCTGAATTTTAACGAGGCTACTACCTTCAATATCAGTAAATTTGCTAGTAAACTCGGAAGCGCTAAAGCTGATTGCACTATTTTCTGAACCGAATTTGCTTATATTAGCGACAATGGGTGCATCGTTAACAGGGGTAATAGTAAGGGTTACGGTTGCATCGCTCGTTGCGTAAGTAATATCATCAAATCCGTTCCAATTGAAACTAAGGTCACCATTAAAGTCGGTGCCTGGAGTAAAAGTGAGATTGGCAATGTCAGCAGTTGCAATTTCTTGGTCGAGGGTAACGCTGATGCTACCTAGTTTCAGGATACCGTTCGTTGGTAGTGATGTGATTTTAATTTTGCTGAGACTATCACCATCAATGTCTGTAAATTTGCCAGTAAAATCGGAGAGGCTAAAGCTAATTGTGCTGTCTTCTGGACTCGATTTGCTTATAGCGCTGATTGTAGGTGCATCATTTACTGGTGTGACACTAATAGTGCGTGTTGTAATACCAATGTTATTTGTGCTGTTACCATCATTAACACTAATAGTTACTGTTTGAGGTGTAGTCGAGTTTGAAGCTGTAGTGAAACCAAGATTGTTACTAGATATGAACGTGTTAAGGCTAGAAAGAGTACCTGTAAATGTGATACTGTTTGTGCCGCTACC
This sequence comes from Calothrix sp. HK-06, assembly GCF_001904745.1. Lineage (GTDB taxonomy): Bacteria > Cyanobacteriota > Cyanobacteriia > Cyanobacteriales > Nostocaceae > Dulcicalothrix. Next base: position 57,614 of record NZ_MRCD01000024.1, on the reverse strand, counting down.
AGCAACAGTTACACCGGAACCTGCCGTTGCAGAGAACGTACCACTGTTTGTTGGCACACTAAAAGTTGCAGTATAATTCCCACTTCCAGCATCAACATCAGCAAAGCTGATACCACTTAAAGAGCTAAGAACATCCTCGGTGACTGTCAAGCTAGTAGGCGCGCTGATTGTAGGTGCATCATTTACTGGTGTGACACTAATAGTGCGTGTTGTAGTACCAATGTTATTTGTGCTGTTACCATCATTAACACTAATAGTTACTGTTTGAGGTGTAGTCGAGTTTGAAGCTGTAGTGAAACCAAGATTGTTACTAGATATGAACGTGTTAAGGCTAGAAAGAGTACCTGTAAATGTGATACTGTTTGTGCCGCTACCAGCAACAGTTACACCGGAACCTGCCGTTGCAGAGAACGTACCACTGTTTGTTGGCACACTAAAAGTTGCAGTATAATTCCCACTTCCAGCATCAGCATCGACAAAGCTGATACTACTTAGAGGGGTATTAACATCCTCTGTAACAGTAAAACTAGTAGGGGCACTTATTGTGGGTGGATCATTTACAGTAGGGTTATCTATACTACCACCGCGTACTTCAAATACAAAGACACCAGGTTGATTAATGTTAGTCGCGGATTCAAGGTCAAGCATGGCACTTTGATTTCCTGACTGAGGAAACTCAAAAAAGTTTGTTCCATTACCAGCAGACCATCCCGCTCTTGCGACAGTACCACCTAAACCACTTGTACCACCACTTGCGCTGCCCGTTGTCCAATTTATAGCTTCATAGCGATACTCTATATCAAAATTGCCACCACCATTATTGCGAAGTCGTAACTGAAAAGCATTTGCCTTGTTATCACTACTACCCCCATAGTAATTAACGTCATCCCAAGTAAAGGTGACAAAATTATTAGTTGTATCTAAATCCCAATAGACTCTGTTTGTGCCTCTAGAGTTACCACCTAGTGTTGTGCCTCCTAGATTTGCAATATTGGTCTGCACATCAGCCAAAAATGCTGCAATTATTGGGTTATTAGTTGTTCCTGTAATCGCAGAAGGTGTAAAATCGCTGAATGCTGAACCAAAGGTTATATTGCCGTTATTGTTCAAAAAGACTGTAGTGTAGTTTCTGCCAAAGAAGTTTATTCCAGTACTACCAAAAACTGGAGTTATGTCAACCTGTATGGAGCCGTCATCATTTGGAGTCATAGTATTTTCCCCAAAACCAGCAGAACCACCTAGTGTGTTAACTAGGGCATTACCAGGAGCAGAGGGCAATGCGTTCAGCACGTTACTATAGTTATTCAGTGTTTGTAAAGAGAATGTTAGAGAAGCCTCAATTATCCCTGCTTTATACTCTAATTCCCAATCACCGCCGAGTGCTGCATTACCTGTTAGGTTATCAGATGCAGTAATATCGGCGCCAGTAACTTGCCCAATCAAGTCTACAAATGCTTTACCTAAAGCATCAGAAGCGACATTACAGCCATATAGCAAAATATCCGCATTTTCTGTAAGTGCATTTCCCCACACTTGGAACTGTTGTGCATAATCACGGATATTGTACGCATTTAACGAACTCGAACTAAAATCTAAACTACCAGCCTGTCCGTGGGAAATAATATGTAAGCTTTCTATTCCATGCCGTTGTAATAATGTTTCAGTAATCTGGGTAATTGCATCTAAACCAGATTTAAGAACATGAACTTCAGTTCCTGGTGCAACTCCTGCAACCAATTGTTGATAATTTTCAACACCCGCATCAACAAAAGCAATTGAACTACCTTTCATACTAGGTAGCTGAAGCGGTGAGTTTGATATTAATGATGATTGTAATACTGTCGTTAAATCTGATACATGTGAAGTAGATAACTTCAAAGAATCGTTTGAAATATTTTTGTCTGAATTCATGCTATGCCTCAATGCATTAAAAACTATTACAAGGTGTCCGAAAGCCGTTCAGTAGCCACATACGAAAAACATTAAACGCAGGAAAAGCAATATTTCTCTTAACAGCTTGACTGCAATTTTGAAATACAAACCCTTAGCCAGCACAGTTATTAACAATGGCTAGTTCATCACTAATATGCTGGCTTTAGGAAATATTTTGTTTTCAACACCTACTATAATTTCTGAAGTTATATAATTAACATGTGTATTTTACGTATTTTTTCTACTATACTAAAAACCAACTAATAATTAGTTTACGTGTTATCATGTAGAAAAAAGTATGAAATCTTACTATAAAATGTTATATTCCTTACAAGTAAACCGTTTCAGCCTGTTTCATTACCCTCTCAGTTAAAGTAGTTAAATAAAATTAGACATAGAAGTATAAATCCCTGCCCTCAAGTTGAGGCAGGAATGAAAAATCTTTTTAGGTATTGAAGCTACACAACAGTTTCTTCCCCAAAGCTACTGGTATCAATTTGCACAATCTTGGCTTGATTGTTGGAATTAACCCAAAGGCTATCTAATTTACTATCTCCATAGAAATTCGCAGCTTGGAATAATTGCCATTCAGGAGTTGGCGCCCCAGATACCACAGTATTGGCAACAATATTAGCTAAATCCATCTCCCAAAGTTGAGTTTCGCCTGTAAGCGTATTACGCCAGAGAATATCAGCGTTACCATCATTGTTAAAGTCAGTCGTACTAATCACTCGCCAATTAAGACCCTGAATTAGACGCTGGTTGTTACTCATTGTCGCACTATTGGCAACAATTCTAGCGCCATCCATATTCCAGACGCGAGTTTCTCCCGTACTATTACTACGCCAGAGAATATCAGCTTTCCCATCATTGTTGAAATCTACTGTACTAATAACTTGCCAATCTAAGCTGGCAACGCTGCGGATATTCGTGCCTTGAAAAGTTGTACTCAAAGAAGTTATTCTTGCCCCATCCATCTGCCAAACAATAGTTTCTCCTGTACTACTATTGCGCCAGAGTATATCGGCTTTTTTGTCACCAGTGAAGTCCGATGTGCTAATAACTTGCCAACTATTTGAAGCAATCACACGGGTGTTAGTGCCTTGGAAAGTTGTACTAAAAGAAACAATGTTTGCACCATTCATCTGCCAAACAATAGTTTCTCCAGTACTAACATGGCGCCAAAGAATATCAGCTTTACCGTCACCTGTAAAGTCGGATGTGCTAACAACTTGCCAATTCAAATCCGCGTTTGTGCGCGTGTTGGTGCCTCGGAAAGTAGCACTGTTGGAAACAATATTTGCACCATCCATCTGCCAAACACGGTTCTCACCCGTAACCATATTTCGCCAGAGAATGTCGGCTTTATTATCACCTGTAAAGTCGGCAGTGCTAATCACCGACCAATTAATGTCCATACTCGGTTGGAACACGGATGGATTGCCATCTGCTGAAGCCAATCTGACTCCACCTGTACTAAAGTTACGCTGGAGAATATCTTGTTTACCATCATCATCAAAATCGCCACCTGCCACAACTTCCCAGCGATTACTACTGTTTGGATTAATTGTCAAGCTAACAGTCGCATTTGTTGTGGAATAACTCGCCCCATCGTAGCCGTTCCATCTAAAACTAGTAGTACCCTTGTAATTTGGAGCAGGTGTAAATGTTAATTGGGAAATTAGGGCAACATCAATTTCTTGGTTGAGAGTGACATTTACACCATTAAATTTGAGAGTTCCATTTTGAGGTAGTGAACTAATCCTTATTTTAGCCAGGTTATCACCATCAATATCAGTAAATTTGCTAGTAAAGTCAGAAGCGCTAAAGGAGATTATGCTATTTTCCGAACCTGATTTACTAATATTGCCGAGAACGGGTGTGTCGTTAATTGGATTAATTGTTAACGTTAGGGTCGAATCTTTGGCTGCGTAAACACTACCATCAGAAGCATTCCAACTGAAATTAATTGTGCCGTTAAAGTTGGCGCCTGGAGTAAAGGTAAGATTAACAATGTCAGTAGCTGCTATTTCTTGATTAAGAGTAATATCGGCGCCACTAAGCTTTAGGATACCATTGGTCGGTAATGATGTAATTTTGATTTTGCTAAGATTGTTACCATCAATGTCTGTAAATTGGCTGCCGAAGTCTGAGCTACTAAAGTTGATTGTGTTGTCTTCGTTACCAAATTTACTAATACTACTAACAACGGGAGCATCATTGACGGGATTTACGTTTATAATTACACTGCCATTATCTACAGCATAATTTCTACCATCAGAACCATTCCAAGTGAATGTTACATTGCCGTTAAAGTTTGCATTGGGTTTGAATGTGAGGTTGGTAATATCAAAAGTAATAATTTCTTGATTAAGCGTAACGTTGTAACTGCCAAGCTTTAATTCGCCGTTGGTTGGTAGCGATGTAATTTTAATTTTAGTTAGCGTGTTACCATCAGGGTCACTAAACTTAGTTGTAAAGTCGCTAACGCTAAACGTTATCGTAGTATCTTCGTTACCTGACTTGGTTACAGTGGTAGTGGTAGGAGGAGTATTGTGAACTACCTTCCAAAGTTCAGTGCCATTAATGCCATCATTTGCAGCAAAGTAAAGTGTACCATTAATGTTTATTAAGTTTGAAGGATTAGAACCGCCAGCATCAATACTACGGATGTTTTGAACTAAAACTGGCTTACCTGTAGCGTCTAGTCGCCATAGTTCAGTTCCACTAATACCATCTTCTGCTGTGAAATAGAGTATACCATCGACATTTGTTAAGTTCGATGGAAAAGAACCTAGATTATCTTGGGTGCGGATTTCTCCAACTGGCGATGGAAAAGTATCAGCAGTAACTCGCCATAATTCTACATTGTTACTCGAATTGTTGTTAGCTGTGAAATAAAGAACGTTGTTAACAATAGTAAAATTCGATGGGTTAGCATCAAAATTGGTGATGGCAAGCATAACTGCGTTGCCCATTTGGTCAATTCGCCACAATTGTCTACTATTACCATCATGAGCGCTAAAATAGAGAGTACCATTAAAGTTAGTCAAGTTTAATGGATTAGAACCTGCTTGAAGGAAAGTATTAATATTTCTAACTAAAACAGGGTTGCCTGTCCCATCAATTCGCCATAATTCCCTACCAATATTGCCATCATCAGCAGTAAAATAGAGCGTACCGTTGACATTGGTTAAATTCGATGGGTTAGAACCATTTCCAGTAAAAGTGCTGGAGTTATAGCTAGCATTAATATCTCGAACTAAAACTGCGTTACCTGTGCCATCAATACGCCATAATTCAGTACCATTTATTCCATCATTGGCAGTGAAATAAAGTATTCCGTTGACATTTGTTAAATTTGATGGATTAGAACCTGCTTTATAAAGGGTGTTAATATCTCGAACTAGAGTTGCTCTACCTGTGCTATCAATACGCCATAATTCCCTACCCATATTGCCATCATCAGAAGTAAAGTAAAGCGTACCGTTAATATTTGTTAAATTAGATGGGTTAAAACCAACTGATAAATTGGAGTTAATATCTAAAATTGGAATGGCTTTGCCACTACTATCGATTTGCCATAATCTATTTCCGCTCACTCCATCATTCGCGGTGAAATAAAGTGTTCCGTTTACATCCGTTAAATTTGATGGATTAGAACCTGCTTTAAAAAGAGTATTAATATCTCGAACTAAAGTTGCCATACCTTCTGCGTCAATTCGCCATAGTTTTGTACCACTCATTCCATCATCGGCAGTGAAATAAAGTGTCTCGTTTACATTTATTAGGTTTGATGGATTAGAACTACCTTGAGAATTAATGTTTTTAACTATGCTTGGTCTAATTTCACCTGGTCTAAGGCGCCATAATTCCGTACCATTTATTCCATCAATAGCGGTAAAGTAAAGCGTGCCGTTAACATCGATAAAATTAGATGGATTAGAGCCAATACCGCTATTATTGCGGATATCTCGAATCATCGCCGAGTTACCATTCTCGTCTAATCGCCATAGCTCTCTGCCGTAGACACCATCATCAGCAACAAAATAAATTGTACCGTTGATATTTACTAGATTTGAGGGGTCAGAACTGCCACCATCGCGGATATTCCTCGCAAGAGATACCCTATCTAAGCTATCCACCCTCCACAATTCTCGACCACTTTGGTTACTAAATGCAGTGAAGTAAAGATTATTACCCATAACCATCAAATTTGATGGATTAGAACTACCAGCAGATGGATTAAGGTCTGTAACTCTAAATAAATTACCGCTAGTATCTAATCTCCATAATTCTCTACCGCTGATACCATCATCAGCAGCGAAATATAAAGCACCATTGAAGCTTATAAAATCTGATGGATTAGAACCCACATCACCAGGAGCAATTTCTCGACCATTTATACTTCCAAAGCTATTAATCCAAAATAGTTCTGTGCCACCGATACCATCAGCACAGAAGTAAAGCGTACCATTAACGTTAGTTAGATTTGATGGGTTGGAACCAGCATTACCAGGACGAATACCTGAGCTAACGAACTGAGGGTTGCTGCTAGTAGGAGTAATTCGCCATAATTCAGTACCATTTATTCCATCATCCGCAGTGAAATAAAGCGTGTCTCCAAAGCTTGTTAAATTTGATGGATTTGAGCCTCCAGCATCGCGATTACGGATATTAATTAAATATGGGCTACCGTTTGGAGCTAGCCTGCACAATTCTCTGCCATTCATGCCATCATCGGCAGTAAAGTAGAGTATACCAGCTACATTTATCAAATTGGATGGATTTACCAAATTACTCGTCATCACTCGAACAGGATTGACATTTGGTTTGTCAATTACCCATAGTTCCGCAACACCTATTCCCCTATCAGCAGTAAAGTAGAGCTTGCCGTTCACATTTGTTAAATTTGATGGATTAGAGCTAGCAGCACTAGGATTAATATCCATAACTCTAACAGGTCTGTTACCTGGTTCAAGTTTCCATAATTCAGTGCCACTCATTCCACCATCATTGGCGGTAAAGTAAAGTATGCCGTTGACATTGGTTAAATTGGATGGATTAGAACTACCAGCACCCATAAAATGGATGTCCTCGACAAGAACTGGATTGCCGCTTGCATCAAGTTGCCATAGTTCATTTCCACAAGTACCGTCGTCGGCAGTAAAGTAAATAGTGCCGTTAACATCTGTTATATTCGATGGGTTAGAGCTAACGTTGCGAGTAGTACGGATATCTCGAACTAACATAGGGCTACTACTTTCATCAACTCGCCATAACTCTATACCGCTTTTGCCATCATCAGCAGTAAAGTAAAGTGTACCGTTGACGTTGGTTAAATTTGACGGATTCGAGCCAGCTACTGGTAAATTGTTTATTTCTGATTTAGTAGGAGTGGTGCTGCCAGAAGTCAGTCGCCACAATTCTCTGCCACCTACCCCATCATCTGCCGTAAAGAAGAGTGTACCGTTAACATTTATGAGGTTAGATGGATCAGAACCAGCGACACTAAAGGCAATATCTGCAACTTGAACGGCTTTCCCTGATGTATCAATTCGCCATAATTCAGTACCTTTAGCCCCATCATTGGCTGTAAAATACAGAGTGCCGTTAACATCAGTTAAATTTAATGGGTTATTGATATAAGAGCTTGTTGTTGATACCACAGAAGTAGCTTGACCCAATGTATCAAGCCGCATTAACACACTTACGCCATATTTATCATTAGCAGTAAAGTAAAGTGTGCCGTTAACGTGAGTCAAATTTGATGGGTTAGAACCTGCTCCAAGAAGAGAATTGATATCTTGAACCAAAACTGGGCTACCTGCTGCATCTAGTTTCCATAGTTCATTGCCACTGTTGCCGTTATCAGCTGTAAAATACAAGGTGCCGCTGACATTCGTTAAATTTGCTGCGTTTGAACCTGCTTCACCATTGCGAATTTCTGTTACTTTGCTAGGAATTGGATTACTTAATGTATCTAATCGCCACAACTCGGTTCCTCCAATTCCATCATCAGCGGTAAAATAAAGTACATTATTGACGTTTATCAAATTTGATGGGTTAGAACCAACACCAGAGCGAGTATTAATGTCTCGAACCAGAATAGGGTCTTTAATCGTCCCTAGTGTACCAGCTCCATCAATCTTCCATAATTCAGTACCGCCAATGCCGTCGTTGGCAGTAAAGTAGAGCGTACCATTAACATTTGTAAAATTTGATGCGTTAGAACCAGCATTAGTGCGGTTGTTAATATCACGGAGTCTTATTGGATTTCCGTTGGCTTCAATTCGCCATATTTCGCTACCGTATATCCCATCATCGGCGGTAAAGTAAAGTATACCATTGACGTTTGTCAGATTCGCTGGATTGGAGCCAAAACCAGCATTCATATTAATATTTTGGACTAAAGTTGGATTCGAGCTACCAGGACTTAATCGCCATAATTCGGTGCCGTTTATACCGTCGTCAGCGCTGAAATAAAGCGTACCATTAACGTTTACTAGGTTTGTAGGATTGGAGCCTGCATTGGAATCGCTTGTGGTATTGTTGAGGTTCCCAACGAGAATTGGTGTTTTCAAGGTATTCGTATATTGTGCAATACCATTAGATATAATTGCTACCGAAGATTCTATCCTACCAGCTTTATACTCTAATTCCCAATCGCCACCTTTTGTTGTATTTCCAGTCAAATCATTGGATGCAGCAATATCGGCGCCTGTGATTTGATGTATTAATTCAACAAACGTCTTACCTAAAGCATTCTCGGCAACATTACATCCATACAAAAGAATATCAGCGTTTGGTTTTAGTGCATTACCCCATACTTGTAATTGCTCTGTATAACCACGGATATTATATGCATTAAGCGAACTAGAAGCAAAATCTAAACTGCCTGCGCTTCCATGTGAGAAGATATGCAAACTAGAAATTCCTTGGTGCCGTAAAAGAACTTCAGTAATTTGAGTAACTGCATCTTGACCTGCCTTGAGGATATGTACTTCAGTTCCTGGTGTAATGCCTTGAATTAAGCTTTCATAATTGCTAACACTTGTATCTACAAATGCCAGTGACGATGAGTTACCTACACGCAGCAATGCTTCTAAAGGAGAAACTGGTGCTAATGGGGATTGTAAATTTACGCTTGTGTTTAAGCTTGTCTCAGAAGATTGTAAATTTGGCTTGTTAATCGAAGAATTAGATGTCATAAATGCAAAAAGTTGTTTGATTAAAAAAAGTTAGATAAATATAAACTAGGCTTTATCATACAAATATCTCAAAGCCTAGTTGCTAACGCATTCCAATTTGTATTTAATTTTATACTTTTTAAAAATAAAATTCATAAGGAATAGTACTTATTTTAGGTTAAATTTTCTGCCATTACAAAGTAGGTCGAGCATAGACAAATATTAAATTTATATAGGTAGAAATAGAAATCCCTGCCCAAAATACAAGAGCAAGGATAAAAATATTTTTATGTATCAAAACTACACAGTAATTTCATCTCCGAAGTCATTGGTATCAATTCGCACAATCTTTGCTTGATTGCTGGAGGAATTAACCCAAAGACTATCTACTTTATTATCCCAATAAAAATCTGTTGCTCTGAATAATTGCCATTCCACTGTCGGCGCCTTTCCTATCGAACTATTGACAACAATATTAGCTAAATTAGCCAAATCCATCTGCCATAAACGAACTTCTCCTGTGTTTGTATCACGCCAGAGGATATCAGCGTTACTATCATTGTTAAAGTCAGTAGTACTAATCACTTGCCAGCTTGTACCTTGAGTTAGACGCTGATTATTGCTCTTGGTGGAGCTAAAATTGACGACTTTAGCACCATCCATCTGCCAAACAACTGTTTCTCCTGTACTACTATTACGCCAGAGTATATCGGCTCTTCTGTCACCTGTAAAGTCAGCAGTACTAACAATTTGCCAACTATTTGAAGCTATCGTGCGGGTATTGGTATCTCTAAAAGTTGTATTGAAAGATAGAACTTTAGCACCATCCATCTGCCAAACAACTGTTTCTCCTGTACTACTATTACGCCAAAGTATATCGGCTCTTCTGTCACCATTAAAGTCAGCAGTACTAACAACTTGCCAACTATTTGAAGCTATCGTGCGGGTATTGGTATCTCTAAAAGTTGTATTAAAAGATAGAACTTTAGCACCATCCATCTGCCAAACAACTGTTTCTCCTGTACTAACATGGCGCCAGAGTATATCGGCTTTATTATCACCATTGAAGTCAGCTGTGCTTACAACCTGCCAATTCAAATCCGCGCTTGTACGTGTATTAGTATCTCGGAAAGTTGCATTGTTAGAGACAATACTTATACCGTTCATCTCCCAAACACGATTCTCACCAGTAATCATATTCCGCCAGAGAATATCTGCTCTACTGTCACCCGTAAAATCGGCAGTGCTAATCACAGACCAATTAATACCCATATTTGGCTGCAATACAATTGGGTTGCCACCTGGATTTGCTAATCTGACTCCACCTGTACTAAAGTTGCGCTGGAGAATATCTTGTTTGCCATCGTTATCAAAATCGCCTGTTGTCACGACTTCCCAGCGATTACTGCTGTCTGGATTAATTGTTAAGCTAACTGTTGCATTTGTTGCTGAATAAGAAGCTCCATCGTAACCGTTCCATCTAAAACTGGTAGTGCCCTTATAATTTGAAACAGGTATAAAGGTGAGTTTATAAATATCGGTGACATTAATCTCTTGGTTGAGGGTGACATTTATGCCATCAAATTTGAGAGTTCCATTTTGAGGTAGTGAACTAATCCGAATTTTAGTGAGAATATCACCATCAACATCTGTAAATTTGCTAGTAAAATCGGGAGCGCTAAAGCTGATTATAGCATTTTCTAAACCAGATTTACTTATAGTGCTGATTGTCGGTGCATCGTTAACTGGGCTAATAGTAATGGTTATAGTTTCATCGTTTGCTGCATAAGCACTACCATCAAATCCGTTCCAATTAAAATTAACGTTGCCGTTAAAGTTGGCACTTGGAGTAAACGTGAGATTAGCTATGTCAGCAGTTAGGATTTCTTGATTTTGAGTAACGTTGGCACCACCAAGTCTTAGGATACCGTTGCTTGGTAATGACGTGATTTTTATTTTGCTGAGATTATCACCATCAATATCTGTGAATTTGCTGTTGAAATCCAAGAGGCTAAAGCTAATTGTGCTGTCTTCCGAACCTGATTTGTTTATAGTGCTGATTGTAGGTGCATCGTTAATTGGGTTAATATTAAGCGTTACGCTTGCATCGTTAGCACCGTAGGCAATACCATCAGAACCGTTCCACTTGAAACTAATGGATCCGTTAAAGTTAGCACCTGGAGTAAAGGCGAGATTGGTAATGTCAGTAATTAGTATCTCTTGGTTAAGGGTAACGTTTGTATTACTAAGTTTTAAAATACCGTTAGTCGGTAGTGATGTAATTTTAATTTTTACAAGACTATCACCATCAATGGGCGTATCAGTGTCCGTGAATTGGCTAGTGAAATCAGAAAGACTAAAGCTGATTGTATTATCTTCATTGCCCGATTTACTAATGTTGCTAACACTAGGTGCGGTATTATTCAATTTGAAAATATAGGCAATTCCAGCATTAGCGGTTGTTCCAGCGTCATGATAAGGGGCGCCAATCGCAATTTTATTATTATCAATAACAGAAATTGCACCACCAAATCCATCATTTTCTGAGTTCGGATTGCTAATTGTATGTTCAAGACCGTAAGTTGTAGGGTTATCTCCGTCAAATATATAAACTGCACCAACACTTGGATCAGGCTGAAGTTTATTATTGTCAATAGTAAAACCACCAGGGGCACCAACTACAATATCATTACCAATGAAAGCTACCGTAGTGCCAAAACCTTTAATTTGAGCATTTGGGTTAGTAAAAGTTTTTAAAAGGGTGCCTTGACTATTATATAGATAAGCAGCGCCTAAATCAGTTCCACTTAAATCTTCACCTGGTGCGCCAATTAAAAAACGTGTCCCAGTACTATTCGATGCTACAGATATGCCAAAGAAATCAGTTAGACTACTATTAGGATTATTAAAAGACGGCAATAATAAGTTACCGTTCGTCGGATTATACAAATAAGCTCTGCCACGACCACCAAAGTAACCTGGCGCGCCAATGAGAATGTTGCCATCAGCGTTTGCTAAAGCAGAACCGAATCGCGCGTCTTGAAGAGGGTCTAAAGTTCCTGCAAAAGGGTTTGTATTTCCTGTTGAAGGATTATTTATATTGCTTATTGTGCCATCGGGTTTAAACAAACGCACTTGTCCTGCGTTATCGCCAGAAATATTTTTATCTCTTTCAGGTGCGGCAATTGCAATTGTTCCATCCTTCAAGACTGTAATAGCAGTTCCAAACTCACTATCATCTGTTGGAGATGAATTATCAAATGTTTTTGTATTTATACCAGTTTGATCAAATTGATAAGCACGTCCAACATCTGGATCACCAAAATTTGCAGCGCCGATAATTGAGTTATTGTTACCTGTAAGTGCAACCGCAAATCCGAATCTTTCAGCGCTTCCAGTTGAAGGATTTAGAAAAGTTGTTTGTAACAAGCCACCCGTGCTATAACTATAAGCTTCACCACGTTCCCCATTCCCTTTAGGCGCCCCAATTACTATACTCATGCCATTTGATGCAATTGCAAAACCAAATTCTTCATTAGCAGCAGGCGTTGGATTATTAATTATTCTAAATGGAGTGTTTATATTCGCCAAAACAGAGTTATAAGCTTCCATCATACCCATTTGCAGCGCAGAAGAAGCTTCAATTTTTCCGGTAACAGTCTCTAATACCCAATCACCACCCTTTGCTGCACTACCTGTCAAGTTATTAGAGGCAGCGACATCGGCATCCGTAAGTTTACTTAAATTTTGTAAGAAAGCTGTACCAAGTTCTCCACTTGCAACATTGCAGCCATAAAGTAGTATATCAGCATTAGGTGTCAATGCTTGGCTCCAAGATTTAAGAGCAGCAGCGTAATTACTTATGTTAGACGAATTAATTATGCCCGAAGCAAAATTCAATTCGCCAGCTTGCCCGTGCGAGATAATGTGTAAACTAGAAATTCCTTCGCGTGCTAGTAGTGTTTTGGTAATTTGGCTGATTGCATCTTCGCTTGCATTAAGAACATGCACCTCAGTTCCTGGATTGATACCATCAACTAGGCTTTGGTAGTTTTTGACACTAGTATCTATGAATGCCAGCGTCGATGATCTGCTTGAATATTGCCCGACATCTAAGGGCGCCGACACAAAGGGAGATTGTAAATTTACGCCAGCATTTAAGCTTTTGTCGAATGATTGAAAATTTGTTCTATTAACTGAAGAATTAGACATCATAATAGTTAAAAGCCTATTAATTCCAAATTAGGTTAACATCAGGCGGATTTTACTGTGCAAAATACCTTAACAATTTCACTGTTTAATGCTCAGTATTCATATCTCATTTATATGCCAAATTTATCTGTATTAAACTCAGTGCAATTACTGTTAAAAGTTTAAAGATTTTCTCTACATAACTCATCCTTGATTGTTTAAAAATCAAGCCACATAGAGCTTGCCCTACGAAATGCTAGTAACTCGGTTCTTTCGCGTAAGTCTTGTTAAAAAATCTTACCAACCATCTATTTTTTGAATTCGGTGCCTGTAAATTTGATATGCATACCCACAAAAATGTGCAATAGGTATCGTAATTAAAGATACACCACAGGATAACCAACGAGCTAGCAATGAAGGAACTTGGCTTCCCTCTCCACGCCAAATCTCAGAGTTAAAGCTGCCACTATACTTGATAATAATTCGCAAGCTTTCAAAAAACGGCGCCAAAAGAGCGGCAACAAACAGCATTGTAACAGGTAGACGTATTTCTGGAACAACAAAGCTAGTCAGGCTAAGTAATATAGCAGTCGATATCGCAATGAAAGGTAATCGTCCTCGCATTTGAATTCGACTATTATGCTTTGTAGTCGTGAGATACCGACCACGACCATATTTAAAGTACTGTTTCCATAGCGACTTCCAGCTACTACGGGGGTAGTACCAGACTTTGATATCAGAACTGACGTAGATTGCTTGTGAGCTTTGATTAAGCAATCGTTGATTTAATTCCGCATCTTGATTCGTAATTTGGCTTGTATCAAATAAAACAACTGGCTTATCATCCAAGGCAACGTTATCATCACTTACATCTTGAGAATCTTGTACTTGAGCAATTTTAAGCAAGTCCTCTCGCCAAAAGCATCCCAAATAAACAGTATCCGCATAGCCGTTATATTCAGGGTTGCGATATTTAGCCCCACCGTTGCCTAATAAACTTCTTGCCGCAAGTGCAACACCCGCCTGGAATGGACTTTTTGCAACAAACCTTTGGGCGCCGCCTACATTTAAGGCTTTCGATTTTAAAAGTGCTTCAACACATTGCTCTACGTAATCATACGCATAATCTGAATGTGCATCCGCGCGCAAGAAAATATCACCTTGTGCTTCTTGCAAAAGCAAATTTAAGCCCGCAGATTGAATTTTCAGTGGGTTGTGAATCAATTTGACCCTTGAATCAACAAAAGCTATCTTCTTTATAATCTCCTGTGTACCGTCAGTACTTCCACCATCAGCAATTAAAATTTCAACAATATTTACATATTTTGTGTCTATAAATCCTCGGATGACACGCTCAATTGCTTTGACTTCGTTAAACGCAGGAATAGCTACTGTTACACTAGGTAAATTAAAGGAGTTGTATTTTTCTTGTAGCTGCGAGTCCAAAACACGACTGTTTGATGTCTGATTCTGCGAGAAAATAACCATAAGTAATTATATTCGATAGTATTTTTAGCAAATCTAAACTTTAACTTCTAATAATGATGATTGCGTTTTAACACAACTTATCGCTTGTATGCAAATATACTCTGAATAAAGTTAAATAGAACGCGCGTTTACAAGAGTCAAAAAAATTAATTTGATTTTCCTATGTATTTACACGGTTGACGTAAAGCTGATGTTTAGACAAGTTGTTTTAGGGTTTACGCGGAGAAACCCGGTTTCTATGCAAATTGTTATTTTTATTACAAGATTTCAAAGAGAAACCGGGTTTCTAGAATTTTATGCGTTTGTTTACCAATAACGTTTATAAAATTTTTATTGTTATTAGCGAAGCACATAATTTGACTTGCTTAATCATGATTAAGGAAATATAAAGTTATAATTAGATAAAGTAAGTTATGAACGTCATCTATATATAGAGTTATTTATGATGATTGACAGGGTAGAGCTATTAAAGGAGTTGATGTTCAATTATCAAAAACTCCAGATTTTTTGTAATCATAGTTACTTTTATAGATGTATTAATCCCCAACCCCCCTTAATAAGCAGGGCTGATTCATTTCCTAAAAAGCTTGAAAAATCAAGGGTTTACCGCAATTTTTAGTTGGTAACTTTCATACCAAGGCGCCGATAAAATGGACAATCATACTTGTATTCATGTGTCTAAAAGTCTATTTCATCTTTACCCATACTTATAATTTTTCTAGCTAACCATCTTGACAAATCCTGTTTGAGAGGGAATGAAACAGCCCTGCCTTATTAAGGGGGATTAAACATTAATTATGCGTTTCTATAAATCTGCAAACAAAACAATCTCACTCTGAACATTAAAAATTACTTCTAAAAGTCGCCATTTGAACTTTTTTAATTTTTCAATTCCTTAACAATTGTATTAACTGTAAAGATTTATTTCCTTCAGAGGTGTACCCAGGAGAATACTATGTTTGAGCTTCTGCAAAAGTTGAATGACCACGGTCTACCATATCCCGACACTATTCACCCCATCATTGTTCACTTTGTAATTGCAATGGTGCTGTTTGCTTTCGTATGCGACATTATTGGCTACTTTACTAAGAACGCGCGTTTGTTCGAGGTGAGTTGGTGGAATATGTGTCTTGCCACTGTTGCTGTGTTCGTGGCTATCATTTTTGGTCAGTTTGAAGCTGGGTTAGCACATCCATATGATATGGCACAACCTGTGTTGAGTGTACACACACTAATTGGTTGGTCATTATCTGGAATTATTGCTGCAATTACAGGTTGGCGATATGTAATTCGTTTAAAAACTCCTGATAAATTGCCTGTTCCTTACTTAGGTCTAGGAATCGTATTAACTGGTTTAATATTTGTGCAAGTCTTCCTCGGTGATGAACTCGTTTGGATATATGGCTTGCATACTGTCCCTGTTGTTGAAGCACTCAAAGAAGGATTACTGTAATGGAAACAGGACTCATTGAACAATTACGCGCACATCTTGGCGCCAATGGTTTGCCATATATCATTCCGATTCACCCAAACTTGGTACACTTAACGCTAGGGTTGTTTATTATTGGCATTACGTTTGATTTTGTTGGTGTACTATTTCCATATCAACAACCAGTATTCAAATTTTTAGCACTACCAGCAAAGCAGTCTAACTTCTTTGATGTTGGCTGGTATAACATGCTCGGTTCAGCCATCATTACATTCTTCACTGTTGCAGCAGGTTTCTACGAAATGATGCTCGCAGAACCAAATATGGATGTAACCAGCGCATGGGGACTCCACGCTATGGAAACTATGCTGTGGCATGGAGTTGGTGGTGTTTTACTACTCGCTATTATGGTTGGCATGACCATATGGAGAGGTTTACAGCGCTTTAACTGGCGTAAAGACGAAGACCGTCAAGTTCAGTGGGCTTACCTATTAGCTGGTATGGCAATTATGTTTGTCTTGTATCTACATGGTACATTAGGCGCCCAGCTTGCCGCAGAATTTGGTGTGCATAATACTGCTGACTCGATATTACGTTCGGGTGGAAATATTCATAAATTGTTGTTGAAGTAGGGGTGGGTTTAGGTAAATTGTTAATTCAGTTTTAGGATATCTGTTAACCCACCCGTACTGGGTTTAGGTAGATTGTTAATTCAGTTTTAGGATATCTGTTAACCCACCCGTACTGGGTTTAGGTAGATTGTTAATTCAGTTTTAGGATATCTGTTAACCCACCCGTACAAAAATTCATAATCGATTGCCCATTAACCATGAACATCCGGAACCTTTCAGCACTGACCGTTGGTACAGTTGTAGTGACTGCGGCAAGTCTTTGGATGGGACAACAAGCTTATTCTTGGTTCCCTGTTCAAGCTACAGTCGAAGCACAACTCATTGACGATTTATTTAGTTTTCTCGTTGTACTCGCTTCATTTATTTTCTTTGCTGTAACTGCTGCATTGCTATATGCCGTTGCTTTTAATCGCGTGGCAGAACATGATACTAGCGATGGTCCACCAATTGAAGGTAATATCACTCTCGAAGTCGTTTGGACAGCGATTCCTATTGTATTAGTAATTTGGATTGCTGGTTACAGTTACCAAATTTATGACCAAATGTCTATTCGTGGCCCAATGGAACATCATCTTCATATGCCAATGGGTATGGAGTCAGCAGTAGCGGCGCCTTGGGATGGACTTTGGAACAAAAATAAACAATCTGAAACTTCTGCACCAGCACCAGCACCAGCATCAGCACCAGATATCGACATTGATACAACCCAACCTATCAGCGTTATAGCTAGACAATGGGCTTGGGAGTTTCACTATCCCTACAAAAATGTTTCCAGCACAGAACTACATATACCTGTAAACGAACGAGTTCATCTTGCTTTAGAATCTGAAGATGTTCTCCACGGCTTCTTCGTTCCAGCTTTCCGAGTCAAACAAGATATCATTCCCAAAAACAAAATCGACTTTGAATTTACTCCAACACGCGAAGGTACTTACCGTTTAATGGACTCGCAATTTAGCGGTACATATTTCGCCACAATGGAAGCAAATGTAGTAGTTGATTCCCTTGAAGATTACAAAAACTGGTTAAAAAAAGCATCCAACCAAAAACCGGCGCCTGCTATTAACCAAGCTGCTACCGAATATGCCCTTACAAAGGATAGTCCCTTCAAAACTGGTTGGCAAAGTGTTGAACCTGCGGCGCCTCCCGTTGTTAATTACCAGACTCCTAATTCTGTAAGAACTTCAATTCTTACTAAATAACCATACCTAATTAATTATGACAGACATCAACGTTGAGAAAAGTTCCAGCGTTGTGATTGAGAAACATCACTATCTTCCTCCCACAACCTGGAAAACTTACTTTAGCTTCAGCCACGACCACAAGGTAATAGGTATTCAATACCTTGTTACTTCCTTCATATTTCTACTCGTTGGCGGCATTTTCGCAATGATCATGAGGGGTGAATTACTCACTCCAGAATCTGACCTTGTTGACCGCACCGTGTACAATGGTCTATTCACCATGCACGGAACTGTAATGCTGTTTGGCTGGACATTTCCAAGTCTTGTAGGATTTGCGAATTATCTCGTACCCTTAATGATAGGCGCCCGCGATATGGCATTTCCTCGCCTAAACGCAGCAGCTTTCTGGATGGTACCCGTTGCGGGTCTATTATTAATGGTGAGCTTCTTTGTACCGGGTGGGCCTGCACAAGCTGGTTGGTGGTCTTATCCCCCAGTTAGTACCCAAAACCCTACAGGAAACTTAATCAACGGTGAATTTATTTGGCTGCTTGCAGTGGCAGTTTCCGGCGTGTCTTCCATCATGGGTGGTGTAAATTTCGTTACCACCATCGTCAAAATGCGGGCGCCGGGAATGACGTTCTTTCGTATGCCACTATTCGTTTGGGCAGTTTTCAGCGCCCAAATCATCCAGTTATTTGGATTACCAGCATTAACAGCAGGCGCCATAATGCTACTGTTTGATTTAAGCGTTGGTACAGCATTCTTCAATCCAGATAAAGGTGGAAATCCCATACTATTTCAACACCTATTCTGGTTCTATTCACATCCAGCAGTCTACGTAATAATACTGCCAATTTTTGGTATTTTCTCGGAAATTTTTCCAGTTTACTCGCGCAAGCCGTTATTTGGATACCGAGTAGTTGCTATTTCCTCACTAATGATTGCCGCAGTTAGTGCCTTGGTTTGGGTCCACCACATGTACGCCAGTGGCACACCAGGTTGGATGCGAATGGTATTCATGATATCGACGATGTTTGTATCGGTACCAACTGGTATTAAAGTCTTTGCTTGGTTAGCGACAATTTGGGGTGGTAAAATTCGACTCAACACACCAATGTTATTTGCCTTGGGTGGCTTAATAATGTTCGTGTTTGCTGGTGTAGTGGGAATTATGCTCTCCTCAGTTCCCATCGACATCCATGTTAATAACACTTATTTCGTCGTCGGTCACTTCCATTATGTTCTCTACGGAACCGTCACGATGGGCTTATTTGCTGCCATCTACCACTGGTTCCCCAAAATGACCGGACGTATGTACTACGAAGGTTTAGGTAAACTGCACTTCTGGTTAGCCTTTATTGGTACCAACCTCAACTTCTTCCCAATGCATCCCCTAGGTTTACACGGAATGTTACGCCGAGTCGCATCATACGACCCCGAATATACATTCTGGAACGTTATCGCTAGTATCGGCGGTTTCATACTTGGAATGTCAACATTACCGTTTATCTTAAACATGATTAGTTCCTGGATAAACGGAGACAAGGCGCCAGATAATCCTTGGCGTGCAATCGGTCTAGAGTGGCTAGTATCCTCCCCACCACCCGTTGAAAACTTTGAAGAAATTCCCGTAGTAGTATCACCACCCTACGGTTACGGCATGAACGAACCACTAGTAGCAGGCGCCGCACACCAAGAATAATGTAAGGGCGGGTTAACCCAAAAACCTCACAATCCTGTAAGGGCGGGTTAACCCACAAACCTCACAGAAAACCAAAAATCATCTAAACCCGCCCCTAAACCCGCCCCTAAACCCGCCCCCAAACCCACCCCTAAACCCATCCCCATCAACCACTACCAATCATGGAAAGTTCAATAAAAACCCGCATACAGGCGCCACATGCCCACGAACACGACGAAGAAGGAAATAAACAATACGGCTTCGTCGTATTTCTACTTTCAGAAAGTGTAATCTTTCTAAGCTTCTTCGCAGCATACATAGGCACCAAACTCTCCACACCAAACTGGTTGCCCACAGGTGTATCAGGACTAGAAATAAAAGAACCAATAATCAACACAGTTATCCTAGTATCAAGCAGCTTTGTTATCTACTTTGCAGAACGCGCATTACTACGTCATAACCTCTGGGGATACCGGATATTTCTGCTATTAACAATGCTCATGGGTAGCTACTTTTTATACGGTCAAGCAGTAGAATGGGGTGGCTTAGAATTTGGTTTTACCACAGGCGTATTCGGTGGCTTATTTTACCTACTAACAGGTTTCCACGGTTTACACGTTCTGACAGGTATTATATTACAAACAATAATTCTCGCACGCTCATTCATTCCAGGTAACTTTGACAACGGTCACTACGGAGTATACGCTACCTCACTTTTTTGGCACTTTGTCGATGTAATTTGGATTATATTATTTATCCTAATTTACGTCTGGCAATAAATAACCGTAGGATAGGCTTATAACCTGTCCTACTATATTTTTACAAACTATTAAGAAATATTACGCTAAACGGATATATTAATTACTCCTGTTGGGAGATAGTCAAATTATAAATTTTAATATAATTTTAATGCTAAGGCTTATTTGCAAAGAATAGCTTTTGTAGTCAGATTTAATTCAGAAATTCAGAGGAAAAATACACTAATGGCATACGTTAATCAGCCTACAGGTGATTATGTTGCTAACCCTGTAGTTGCAGATAGAGTTGGCGACTATCATGACCGTGTTCGATGGGGTCCAATTATTTCAGGTTTGGTAGTTGCTCTAGCTACTCAACTCGTTTTGAGTGCTTTATTTGCAGCAATTGGGGCAGGTAGCGTTGAAAATTCAGGCGCCCCTAGAACAATTTCGTCTGGTGTTGCCTCGAATGTAGGCATTGGGTCAATTATTGGTTTATTAATTTCTTTATTCACAGGTGGTTGGGTAACAGCTCGTGCTTGTGGTCCAATGAGCCGCAGTACAGCTATTCTTAACGGTGCAATTTTGTGGGCAACTACTTTAGCACTTAGTTCTTGGTTAATAGCAAGCGGAGTATCTGGTGCTTTTGGTGTTGCCGCTTCTAATGCAGGTGAGGTTATCAACCAAGTTCAACAGCAAGGTAACTTGAATTTACCTGCAAATACACCGAATGTAAGCGCTCAACAAGCCCGTGAAGCTGCTGCGAATGTACGTAGTGGTTTGTGGTGGTTTGTTTTAGGTTCTTTGCTGGGTTTACTCGCATCAATAATGGGAGCTGTCACCGGAACTCGCAAAGCCCGTGTATACCAATAAAGTTTAAGTTTTTGCTTATCAACAGGACTTATGCAAAAAACCAGGTTTTTAACATTTCATGCGTAAGTCCTACTTAATATTCTTTTACCAATCACCAATATAGATGCTTAGAAGGCGCCAATTTTAAATAATCAAGCAGGCGCCAATTGTTTAACTTTTTCTTCCATTGATTCCATCAGTGATTGAAATGGTTGGATAAACTTGTCAATTCCTTCATCTAATACTTCAACCATTACTTGGTCGAGATTGATATTTATATCTGGGTTTTTGAGACTGTCCATTAAGTTGTATGCTTCCTTAATCCCAGTCTCAAGTCTATCACTAACATTGCAGTGGTCAGCACAAGCTTCTATCGTTGCCGGGGGTAGAGTATTTACGGTATCGCGTCCCACTAACTCATCAACATACATCACATCAATGTTACTAAAAAATAACTTTTGTAACTTACATTGAATGCTAGAAAATAGTCACGCATTTTTGCTAGAATCTAGTCACACTTTTACAAATAAAAATCTTTATAACCAAGTTATAACTAAATTTTATATTTACCTTACATAGTTGTATAACGACATAAATTATATTCATTAATAAAATAAATTCATAACTAAATAAGCTAATTAACTCATTCCTTAGAAAGATGTTTATAACCAGTTATGTTCTTAACTTTGTAGGTGAAGTAAAGAAAAAGTAATAAAAAAATGGTTCTTCATAAAATTAGTGATTTTGATCCAGATTACCGCGACACCATTCAAGGTAACGACATTAAAGGAATGAGTGTTTATACTCAGGGTAGTGATGATAAAATTGGTACAGTTAGTGATGCATTGGTAGATGACCAAGGAAAGTTTCGCTACCTTATCGTTGATGTAGGTTTCTGGGTTTTTGGTAAAAAAGTATTACTACCTATCGGTCGTGGCAAAATTGATTCTAAAGCCGACCGTGTGTATATCCAAATGACAAAGCAGCAAGCAGAAGACTTACCTGAATACAAAGAAGGTATGGCGCTTGATTTCGACTACGAAGAGCGGGTGCGTGGAGCATATCGCCCAGCAGCAGTAGAAGCATCAGCACCTCTTGATACATCAGCACGTCTTGATGCGGCTTCTGTGGCGCCTGTTGTTGGAACTGCGGCTGTTGCACATAGCACTCCTACTTATAACCGTGATACTTACAACTATACGCAAGATGCAGACTTATACGATACCAGCGTGCATGATGACCAAACCTTTAAACTTTATGAAGAACGGTTAGTTGCAAGCACACAGCGTCGTAAAGCTGGGGAAGTAGCAATTGGTAAGCACGTCGAAACTGAGACTGCACGGGTTTCTGTATCAGTTGACAAAGAGCGAGTTATTGTTGAGCGAGTAACTCCTACCGATGCAGGCAGAGTAGTTTCAACTGATGTCGCAACTTTCCGTGAAGGTGAAGTTGCCCATATGGAAATTTACGAAGAAGTTCCTGATATCCAAAAAGAAGCTTTTGTGCGGGAAGAAGTCCGAGTTTCAAAAGTTGTAGACCACGAAACAGTACAAGCAACTGAAACAATTCGCCGTGAAGAATTGGATATTGATACTGACGGGCGCCCTACTGTCAAAAAAAATGACCGCATGTAATTAGCTAGAGACGTTACATGTAACGTTTCTACAATGTATTTCTCCGTCAAAGTGTCTTTTATCAGTTTATAGCAATGCCTCTCCTATAAGAGGCTTTTTTTTATATTTATGAATTAATCTAGAACTAATATACATTACAACTAAAGTAGTATTAAAAAAAATATATTTTCTATCAAAAGAAGGGTTAAACTATTATCTTTAGTAGTTAAATTAACAAAAGAAATGATCTATTTTATTTAAGAAGCTAAAAAATTATGATTGAAAATAAGCAAGGATTTGACGCCTCATACAAAAATGTAAATGAAAAAGAAAAAAATCCTGGATTAAATCGAGCGCTTATAGGTGGACTTATTGGCGGTACATTAGGTTCATTAGCAGCAGCTTTTGCTGGAAGAAGAATTGCTCAAGGCTTTAACCATACTACCAAAGGTCTAGGAGGCGCCGCCAAAACAATAGGTGGTGGTCTATTCCAGACAGCTAAAGGTGTAGGAGATGCAGTCAAAACTGTAGCTGAAGGAGCTACTCACGCTGTTATCGGTGGCACAATTGATACAGTACAAAATAATACCTTTAATCCTAATCAGTCATTTCAGTATAAAACTGATACATCAAACTACGGCGCCCTTAATACTAAACCATTAGATACTCCAAGCATTCAACACCAAAACCAACAGGTAATAAGCACCTCAGAAATTGAGGAAGCTAAACACACTGATTATAAACCTGAATATGCAACTGATACGTTAAATTATGCCGTCTTGGATACTCAACCATTAGAGACTCCAAATATTATAGACGAAGACCAACTAATTATTGGTGCCTCAGAAACTGAAGAAATTCTAGATACTGATAATAAACTTGAATATGCTACTGATACATTAAATGATGGCGCCGTTGATACTGAGTCATTAGAGACTCCAAGTATTCTAGACGAAGACCAAGTAATTATTGGCGCCTCAGAAACAGAAGAAGTTCAAGATACTGATGATAAAGTTGAATATGAAACTGATACATTAAATGATGGCGCCTTTGATACTGAGTCATTAGAAACTCCAAGTATTCTAGACGAAGACCTACTAATTATTGCCGCCGTTGATACTGAGGAAGTTGAAGATATTGATGATAAAGTTGAATATGCTACTGAAACTTTAAATGATAGCGCCTTTGATACTGAGTCATTAGAAACTCCAAGTATTCTAGACGAAGACCTACTAATTATTGCCGCCGTTGATACTAAGGAAGTTGAAGATATTGATGATAAAGTTGAATATGCTACTGAAACTTTAAATGATGGCGCCGTTGATACTGAGTTATTAGAGACTCCAAGTATTCTAGACGAAGACCTACTAATTATTGCTGCTGTTGATACTGAGGAAACTAAAGATACTGATGATAAAGTTGAGTATGCAACTGATACATTAAATTACAGCACCTTTGATACTGAGTCATTAGAAACTCCAAGTACTTTAGACGAAGACCTACTTATAATTAGTGCCGTAGAAACAGAGAAACCCGAAGATGCTAGTTCCGAAGCAGTATTTATTTTACAATCACAAAGCGGAGTCCAAGTAATTTCAATCGATGCTATATTGCTAGACGAAGAAATTAATCAGATAGATAGCGATTTAGAGTAAAGTAGGGTGGGCTTCGGTCCACCTTACGGTATAAAATAAAAAAGAATGGAAAAATAATTTCCCATTCCAGTTATGAATTAATCAACCAATTGCAGAATACGAAAAACAATATTAGTATTTCGCGTATAATTATCTTTGAGTGTCAATATAATTGACTATTAATTAAAGCATTATTTAACCTCCGAATTAAAAAAACTTTTGTGCTTGGGAGTAAGTGGGCAAATTTCGCCCACTTATGAATTTTTACTACGTCTTTAAAGAAGAGTAAAAATCTTATTTTTTCTTCTCACCAGCAACTATTTCAACATTGCCTTTTTTCAATGCTTCAAGAGCTTCACCTTGAGCATCTTCTTGTTTTTTCTCATTATCTGCTTGAGCAGTAGCAACGCCAACAAGTTTTGCAGCATTTTCTTCGCTTTCAAGAATACCGAATTCAATCAGCAACTCTTCTAGCTCATCCATCTCAATTGGTGTAGGGATAGCAAGATTTGTATTGTTGATAATCTTGTCACCTAATATGCGGTATTCATTTGCTTGATTACTATCTGGTGCGTACTCGTTAACAGTCATCCGACGCAACTCAGCGTGTTGAACGATGTTGTCGCGGGGGACAAAGTGAATCATGTGGGTGCTTAAACGAGCAGCTAGTGTGCTAATCAGTTCGTCTTCTCGGTCAGTGTTACGACTATTACAAATCAAACCACCTAAGCGCACACCACCAGTATGAGCATATTTGAGAACGCCACGAGCAATGTTGTTTGCAGCGAACATTGCCATCATTTCACCCGATGTCACAATGTAGATCTCCTGAGCTTTACCCTCACGGATCGGCATGGCGAAACCACCACAAACTACGTCACCAAGAACGTCATAAGATACAAAGTCAACATCTTGGTAAGCACCGTTTTCTTCCAAAAAGTTAATTGCGGTAATAATCCCACGACCAGCACAACCTACACCGGGTTCTGGACCACCAGATTCTACGCATCTGATATTCCGGAAACCTTCAATTACTACTTCTTCTAGTTCGATATCTTCTACAGCACCACGTTCTGCTGCTAAGTGTAATACGGTGGTTTGAGCTTTACAGTGAAGAATCAAGCGTGTGGAATCTGCCTTTGGGTCACATCCAACAATCAAGATGCGTTTCCCGACTTCTGCCATTGCTGCCAGAGTGTTTTGGGAAGTGGTAGATTTACCAATACCACCTTTACCATAGAAAGCGATTTGTCTAATATTGTCTGCCATGATTAATTTTCCTAGAATTGTTTGAATTTAGTGGGTCTACAATTATGAATTGTTCGCAATGTAGAGCCAAAGCCGGTGGCGCCCGTCCCACTACAAAAGCATGAGTGTTTGACAACATATATTTACTGATATTTACTGAATATATTTACTAGATACTTGCTACCACTTCTCCGAGAGAGCTAGTATCATAACCGCCAAGTATTTCTAATTGAGATTTTACAAAGCGATGTTCCAAAGTACCGAGCAACTGCTGAACTGGTGGTTCATCAAGATATGAGCTAAGAACTACCAAGTCATAACGTGACGAATGCAGAGGCACAAATCCCAATCCAAACATAGCAGCGATAGAAGCTGTACTAATACCTGCATCCGCAATTCCCGAAATAACAGCTGTTGCAACGTCTTGGTGACTACGAACAGTATGCTCAAATCCTTGGACTGCTGATGCTGGTACCTGCTCTTGTTCCATTTGTCGTTCTAAAATCATCCGACTTCCGGCGCCAATTTCGCGGTTAACAATAGTCGCTTTTGCTTCCACCAAATCCGCAATCGTTTTAATTTTCAGCGGGTTGCCTAAAGGTACCAACAATCCTTCTTCCCAGACACCAATACTAATTAAAACAGCCTCTTTATCGGATAAAACCTCCCTCACAAAAGGGATATTGTATTCCTGCGTTTTTGAGTCATATAAATGCATACCAGCAATATGAAGCTCACCTCTAGCTAAAGAGCGCAATGCATCCATGCTATTAGCAAAAGTATAATGCACTCGTAACTGCGGATGCCAACGTTCGCTAGCTTTAGCCCAAAGAGAAATTATAGGTGTACAACCTGCTATTGAAACTGAATTTTGCAATTTTTCAGTATCATCTAGCACTCGCACCAAGATTTTACTTGTATGCATTTGGTCAAAGGCTTCTTCCTGCAAGTTGTTACAATAAATAGTCTCTGCATCTACTGGTATCATTTCGGTACGAAATGCATCTTTTCCAATTAGAGGATGAGCTATCCATTGACCTCCAACCCTTGCCAAACTAACTCGTAACTTTCCTTTTGTTAAAACTGTTTTAGTAACGACTGCTTCAACAGTTGGTAAATCTTCCTCCATCCAGAACAAATCTTCGACTTTACAACCAAGTGCCTTAGCCAACCGTAAGGTTATAGCAACATTAGGAGTGTATTGTCCAGATTCAACGCCACTTATAGTCTGACGAGTGACACCCGCAATATTTGCTAAATCTTGCTGGCTCATGCCTAGACGAGTCCTGATAGATTTTAGATTGTTACAAAGGTTTGTACCTTGCTTCATAGTTTTTGAAAAGGAAGTGTGTAGCAGTAAACTATGATAAACGAAGGTAAACGTATTGGAACAACTAAACTCAGGTTTCTATAAATACCTATTTTTAATTTGCTTGTAGTCAAAAGCTATACTTATTTATAAAATAAATGTCGCTCTCAGCCTTTCTACGACAAGCATAACATACACATTGCCAAAATTCTTGCGCTCAAATAATAAATAAATCACTCAATGAATTTTTAAAGTCTTTATTTTTATTTATGAATAAATGCTTAAAACTCAATTTGATTGCTGCTGGGTTAATGACACCGAAAAATTACTGATATTTGAAGGTTAAATATAAACAGAGAATTAACCTAAAAAACATTTAGTTAGTTTGTAATGGTATTTATATAAACACAAAATATATTAGATATATGTTTCAAATCTCTCCCCTAATCCCTTTGAACGCAAGAAGAGGGGAGTACATTAACTCTCCCTTTTCTCGTAGGATACAGAAGAGCGAATCAGGGATAAGCCCCCTATTAGTTCATCAGTAGTAGGGCACATGATGTTTTTTCCACCAAGCTCAAGCGATTTTTGTATACGAAACTAGAACAGATTAGTTAAATGTGAACGTGAGTTTATATAAATGCAGTGGGCAAGCATTCAAACGGGCATTTCTTACGATTTACTACGTTTTGTTGGCTACTCACATCTTCTATTGCGAGATTGATGGTATTTTATTTAGGTACAAACTCCTTTATCCCAATCGCAATACAAGCTATGACACTCAATTTATATTTACTGCGACATGGAGAAACTACTTTTAGTCAAAGTGGAAATTTCTGCGGTGAAACTGATGCGGAGTTAACATCTGAAGGGATGCAGATGGCAGAGAGTTTTGCCGATGTTTATCAAAAATTGAAGTGGTCAGGTGTTTATGTTAGCACTATGAAGCGCACAATTGCTACTGCCAAGCCATTTTGTGATGCTATTGGTATGGATATGCAGTTGCGTGACGGACTTAGAGAAGGTAGTTATGGCTCTTGGGAAACTAAGAGTAAATCCTTTGTTCAAGAGAATTACCCAGAAAATTATGTAAAATGGTTGACAGAACCCGCTTGGAATGCGCCCATAGGTGGAGAAACTGCGGTAGATATTGCTAACCGTTCTATGCCTGTAATTGCTGAAATTCAAGAAAAACATCCCCAAGGTAATGTTTTAGTAGTTTCCCATAAAGCCACGATTCGGATTATGCTTTGCAGTTTACTGGGAATTGATTTGGGACGCTATCGCTATCGGGTGAATATTTTGGTCGCGTCGGTAAGTATGGTTAAATTTGACGTAAATGGCCCTTTGTTAGAAATACTAGGCGATCGGCATCATCTACCCGATCATCTTCGCTCTCGCGTGGGAACATAATTTCTTGCTACGTTATTTTTTGGAGCTTTTCGGCAGCTTTTTCAATTGCATCAATACTTCCAGGGTTTACTAAGCCTAGATAATCAAATACATATACTCTATTATTTTTTGTCGCTTGTAATTTTTGCCAAAATGTTTCTTTTTTAAATCCGTCAATCATCTCTTGCTCCGAATTACCCGGTGTATTAACAAGAATTATAGATTCTGGGTTTGCTTCTAAAATTTTTTCAGGTGATAAAGTCACATATCCACCAAATGAACTTTTACCCTGTAAGTCAGCAGCAATGTTTTTGACTTGAAACTGGTTGAGCATATCTCCTGCCCAGCTATTTTTATTTGGAGTTAAAATCGGCTGACGGCTAACTAATACTAAAGCTGAAGTATTTTTGTTTGTGTTAGTACCTTGTCCTAAAAGCTGCTGATACTTATCTAGTAACGGTTTGGGACTGGCGCCTATTCTAACAGCTAAAGTCGTCGTTAGTTCTTCTAGTGCTTTCCAGCTATCTATTTTTGTTGCTAGCGTACTAATATTTAATTCCTGTAGACGTTTAAGAGTCTGGTCAGAAAAACCAGAGGCGCCAATAACTAAGTCAGGTTTGAGCGCTACAATTTTTTCTAGGTTTGGCTGTGTTCTTCCTTGAGCTACACTCGTAATGTCTTGAAAACGCGAGTCTTTATTTAACACCGAACTACCAGCAATTCCCACAAGTTTATTTTGATCAAGTCTATAAATTATGTCTGCCGATAGAGGCGTAAGTGCAACTACTCGTTGTGCTAACTGTTGTGGCGCCGTTGGTGTTGTAGTTATTTGTTGAGGTTGAGATGTAGCAACGTTAGAACAAGCTGCCACAACGATACTAAGTAAAATGCTTAAACTAGATATTATCCAACGTTGATACATTAACACTACTCCCTACGTAATTTAAATGAAACAATTTAAATTTTCTACCAATAAGCATTATTTAGCTGCATTCCTCCTTAGTATCGTTGTCATGCTAACGCTGTGGTTGGCATCACCACTACTTCCAACGCTAGCACAACCACAAGCAAAGGTATTTGATGAAGTTTGGCAGACTATCAATGATAACTTCTACGACCCTAAGTTTAATGGAATCAATTGGCAAGCGATGCGTGATAAGTACAAACCACAAGCTCTTAAGTCTAAATCATCACAAGAGTTTGCTGCTGTTGTCAACCAGATGCTAGCTGAGTTACGAACTTCACACACGCGCTTTTACACTCCTGATGAACAAAGTTATTATCAACTACTAGGTATTTTTCAACCACGCGATAGAAAGTCACTAAATAGACTCAAACCATTTTTCCCCAAAGGCAAATTTGAATACACCGATATTGGTATTTTCACAAAAGCCATAAACGGTAAAACATACGTCAGTGCTATTTTAGATGAAAGCCCAGCAATAAAAGCAGGTATAAAAGTTGGTGATGAAATATTAAGCGTAAATAAACAACCATATCAACCTGTACAATCATTTGCACTTAAAGCAGGGCAAAAGGTTACAATACAAATTCAGCGTCAAGCAGACACCAACAGTAAACAAGAAATAGTCGTAACACCAAAAGTATATGATGCAACTACGATGTTTGTTGATGCTCAACGAGTTAGTACTCAAATAATCGAGCGTCAAAATAAAAAGATTGGTTACGTTCATATTTGGGCTAATGCGGCTGACCCATCTCAAGAAAAGCTTATATATGATTTGCTATACGACCGTCTCAAAGATGCAGATGCATTGATTTTAGATTTACGTGCAGGTTGGGGTGGAGGAAATACTAATTACCTAACTGTGTTCACAGGTCAGGGGCCAAGTGTTACTAGTATTGCCCGTAATGGTTCGCGCGTAACTTATGATTCTCATTGGAAAAAACCTGTCGTTATGCTAATCAATGAAGGTAGCAGAAGTAGTAAAGAAATTATCGCTTATGGGTTCCAACAGTATAAAATTGGCTCAGTCATTGGTACTAAAACTTTAGGCGCCGTTGTAGCTGGGCGCCCATTTATCATGCAAGATGGTACTTTATTATATGTAGCAGTCACAAATGTATTCGTAAATGGTACTCGGCTCGAAGGTAAAGGCGTTACGCCAGATATCAGTGTACCCTTTACTTTAGAATACGCCCAAGGCGCCGACCCCCAAAAAGAAAAAGCTATAGAAGTAGTACTCAGCAATACCAAATAATCTTTTTATACATAATTAATCTTGTGGAACAGGCATCCTGCCTGTTCTTTTTATTTGTCTCTTTAAACACACGCACAAAAATATAACAATATTAATCACATCAAAAATAAAAAATTCAGCAAATACTAATAAGACAAAAGAGCTATTAAATATGTAAGCTTAAGCTTATCATTCACGAACATAGAAAAGCCTACAAATATAAATCACCTGATTTTAACTTACTAGTTACTCATTCACTATATAAGGTAAAAGTTTGCCATGACCCCTTCAGAACCGCAAACCGATAGTAACGAAAACGAAAGCGGAAACCCTACTGCACTTCAACCGCGTCGTACTAGACCGTGGCTTTTGCCTTTGTTCGCTTTACTCGCAGTACTTGGAACTTCTGTAGCTGTTTGGCGTTTTCTAATTCCTACACAAAGAACAACCCAAACCACTACTACCACCCAGACACAAACACCAGCAGTACCCGTCAAGCTTTCAACCATTCAATCAGGAACTATTCAAGAAAGCTCAGATTTTGTTGCCAGCTTACAATCGCGTCGTTCCGAAACGCTCAGTTCTAAAATTCAAGGAAAAATTACTCAAATTTTTATCAAACCTGGTCAAACAATCAAAGAAGGGGCGCCTATTCTACAAATAGAACCACCACCTCAACCAGTAGCACTACCTGCTCCAACTGTTAATAGTGCAGCTTTAACAGCACAGTCACAGCTTGATATTGCCCGCTCCACTCTTGCTTCTCTTGAAGCTGAACGCACGGGTATTTTAGCTGAAGTCAATTCTAACCAGCAAGTATTCGACCGATATAATACTCTGGCATCTGAAGGCGCCGTTCCACGACAAACAAAAGATATCTACGCAAACCGTCTTGCAGCAGCTAAAACAAACTTAAAAGTTATCCAATCAAGAATTCAAACACAGCAAGCTGCTGTAGCTCAAGCACAAAAACTTATCCAACAAGCGCAAACCCCTGCTGTAAAACCAACACCTCAACCAACTCAAACCAACTACCGCATCACCGCTCCCTTTACAGGTGTAATTAGAGAAGTTCCTATTAAAGTTGGTGATTTAGTCAATCATAATGCACAATTATTAACAATTACTCAAGAGCAACCTCTCGAAGTACATATCATCGTTCCAGTTGAGCGCGCGGCTAAAGTAAAAAATGGAACGCAAGTTAATATACTAAACCTTCAAGGTAACACCATTGGTACAAGTCGTGTGTTTTTTGTGGCGCCAAACCCTGGTAACGCACAGTCTGCACTCATTAAGGCTCTCTACAACAACTCTAAAAATGAGTTAAAACCAGACCAATTTGTACGCGCACGAATAATTTGGAATCAACGTCAGGGAGCATTAGTTCCAGGTACAGCAGTATCGCGTGTTGGTGGAGGGACTTTTGTTTTCGTAGCAGAAGCATTACCAGATAATTCAGGAAAATATATTGCCAGACAAAGACAGGTGAAGTTGGGTAATGCGACTGGTAATAATTATCAGGTGTTAGAAGGACTGAAACCTAATGACAAAGTTGTAACTTCTGGATTACTTAATCTTAGAGATGGGGACACAGTTATCCCACAATCATAAATTAATGCTTAGGTTGGGTTATCACCCAACCTACATAAATAACGTAGGTTGGGTGAAGCGAAGCGTAACCCAACACATAAAAAGATTATTTTATAGATACTGCAAATTCATACGAGTGATAAGTTGGTCCAGCATATCCGAGAATATAGTAATCACCATTAGCAGGAAGTTTATAAGTAAAGCTTTGACCTTCACCACCAAAGCCGCCAAAGTTTTTTACAATCTTACCGTTGGCATTATAGAGCGTTACACCAGCACGGGCGCCTAAGTTATTAACCTTCAAAGTTAACTTTTGTCCAGCTTTAGCTTTTAGTACATAAACACGATTTTCTACACCATTAATAACGGTGCTTGATTTTCCTTTTGCAAAGGTAACGCGCGAACGAGGAACTGACCTAGAAATATCTTGGATGTTTGTAGCTTGAGCAAAAGAGGGGGCAGGTATAGAAGACATCCCTAGTGTAAGTAGTAGACTGGAGGCGCCTGCAATTAACAAACTTCTCATAATGTTGATGAATTAAAGGTATTATGTCAGTTATAAGCTCAAAACTGGCTTAATGTATTGATACTTTTATATACATGTCCCACTGGGGCGTTTACGGAAAAGTAAAAAAGTAGGTTGGGGAATAAGAGGGATGAACCACAAAAGACACAAAGAAAGAATTATTATGAAATTATTAGGGTTACAAAAATCTAATGGTGATATCTCGTAGATTGGGTTTGCGTTCTTGTTTACTTGCTTTTACATTGGGTAGTATTGTTTGGCGCCCATTAATAGGACTTACCCAAGATGCGCCGGAAGCAGGAAGTTCGCGCGTTGAACGTAAGGCTGTTCGCACTCAAAAGTATATGGTAGCAGCAGCTAACCCCATAGCAGCCGCAGTAGGTAGTGATATTTTACGACGTGGTGGTAGTGCTATTGATGCCGCTATTGCTGTGCAAATGACTCTCGGTTTAGTTGAACCACAGTCTTCTGGTATTGGTGGTGGTGCCTTTTTGGTTTACTACGATGCTAAAACTAAAAGAGTTCGCACTTTTGATGGTCGGGAAACTGCACCGATAACTGCTCGACCCAACCGTTTTCTAGGTCAAGATGGTAAACCTTTAGAATTTAACGATGCTGTTTTAGGGGGTAAGTCTGTTGGTGTGCCTGGGGTAGTTAAGATGTTAGAGCAGGTACACAAACAATATGGAAAATTACCTTGGTCACAATTATTTCAGCCTGCAATACAACAAGCAACAACAGGTTTTGCTGTCTCACCTCGCTTGAATACTCTTTTAAGTCAAGAAAAGTTTTTAAGTCGTTCACAACCTGCAAGAAGCTATTTTTATCAACCTGATGGTACACCAAAACCAGTCGGCACCAAACTTGTTAATCAGCAATATGCTAACGTGCTGCGACAAATTGCTAAAAGAGGTTCAGGCGCCTTTTACAAAGGTGAAATAGCTCAAGATATAGTTAACACAGTAAAAAATGCTACCGTTCCTGGAGACTTAACAACTACTGACCTTGCTCGTTACAACTCAGTCGAACGACCACCTGTGTGTGGAACATACCGAGTTTATAAAGTTTGCAGTATGGGACCTCCAACTTCTGGTGGTATTACAGTACTGCAAATTTTAGGAATGTTGCAAAAATTCAATATTGCTTCGCTCAAACCAGACTCAGTGCAAGCAGTCCACTTATTTGCAGAAGCAGGAAGGTTTGCTTATGCTGACCGGGGACTATATATAGCTGACTCTGATTTTATTAAAGTCCCTACTAAAGAATTAATCAATCCAAAGTATATAGCAACGCGCGCTGCTCTTATCAACCCTAACCGTGCATTCGTAGGAGAAGCTAAACCTGGTAATCCTTTATCTACGCAAGCATTTAATTGGGGCGCCGATAATTCTCTAGAACTACCTTCCACCAGCCATTTTGCTATTGTTGATAGTAATGGCAATGCCGTATCAATGACTACTAGTATTGAAACAGCTTTTGGCTCCCGGTTAATGGTGCGTGGTTTTTTACTCAACAACCAACTTACAGACTTTTCTTTTTCTCCCACAACACCAGATGGTAAATTAATAGCGAATCGTGTTCAACCACGTAAACGTCCTAGAAGTTCAATGGCGCCAACGATGGTGTTTGACCGTAATGGTAAGTTAGTAATGGTCGTTGGTTCTGCTGGTGGCCCTTTAATTATTAATTATGTAGCCAAAGCAATTATTGGAGTACTCGACTGGAAACTTGATGCTCAACAAGCTTTGTCATTACCTAATTTTGGCAACCGTAATGGCGCCACAGAATTAGAAGCAAATACAAGTATAGTAAATTTGAAACCACAATTAGAAGCATTGGGACATACAGTAACAGTTCGAGAACAAACCAGTGGTTCTCAAGCTATTGTTATTACTAATAATGGTTTAATAGGTGGTGTTGACCCCCGACGCGAGGGAAAAGCTGTAGGAAATTAAATCTTCCATCTTCGTAGAGACCGTATTAATTCAGTCTCTACATATTCTAAAGCAGTGGCGCCTGCGTTAAAATTCTTGTGAAATGGGCACCTAAGAGTGAAATGGGCATCCTTGCCCGTCCTCTTATACTATATAAATAACTGTCATGACTCAAAGCATCAAACCAGGTTATCAACCACAGGCGCCTGATACTTCCATAGAAGCTGACATTTATTTTTTTAGTAGATTGCGACAGTTGTCTTTACAAGAACGTATAGCACTAGCTTCTGCTCATAACCGTGGTGTTAAGAAACTTTGCCTTACTGGTATAAAATGGCGGCACAAAAATGCTTCCCCAGAAGAGATTAGAGAACGGTTCGCGCGTGCTGTCTTAGCAGAAAAGTTTCATCTAGGTTTCAAAGCATTAGGAATTTATGAGAAAATGTGGATACAAGACTCTTTTAGCCTAGCGGGAGAAATTCATCAGCTACTTGAGTCTGTTGATATTTCATACTATGTTAGTAGAGGTGTTGCTAGTTCAATTTATGGAGAATTTCGTTCAACGCGCGATTTAGATTTAGTAATCAAAATACAAAGCGAACAAATAGACCTTTTAGTTACTACATTACAAACTGCTAGATTTTATTGTCCACAGGGAGCAGTTGAAGGTATTAAGCAAGGTCGTGAGAGAATGCTTAATATTACTCATACTGAAACAATTACCAATGCTGATTTATATGTAATGGATAATTCCTTATTTGCTGCTTCTCAAATGTCTCGCCGAAGATTTTTAGATATGGAGGGGACTCCAAATTTTTGGGTTATATCTCCTGAAGATTTGGTATTGCAAAAATTAATGTGGGGTAAGGGAAAGCAATCTGAAAAACAGTGGCGTGATGTATTGGGAGTTCTCAAACTGCAAGGTGATTATCTTGATTATGCATATCTTACTGATTGGGCTGAACTTCTTGATATTGTTGACAGTATATCTCAAGCTTTTACTGAAGCAGCAATTTAATTATTTATCTTGTGCAACGGGCACCCATATTGCCCGCCATTAATGTTAAACAGTCAAGGAGCCTGTTCCACTATATTACTGAAAAAATGTAGTATAATACCCAGAATATTTTTCACTTCGCTAATATAATACTCACGATTATCTATAGAAACCTTATTTTCTTCTAAAATCAAAAAACGCCAGTTCGTACCACTCGTAACTGCACCAAAGATTTTCTTTACTTCTTTTTGAGCTTTTTGATTAAATAATCTAGCACCTTCCATTGTAGCGATACATTGTCCTAGTCCACTTTTTAAACTTTCGTTTTTTGCTTCAATTACAATAATTACTGGTGCTTCAATTTCAAATTGCTCTTCTGATGCGCTGAGAATAAAGTCGCAAAAACCATTTAAGCCTTTACTGGTATCAACATTAAAGTCTGTTCCTGAAAATAGTGATATTCGATATTTTAACTGGCGCCTAACTTCTGTTAGAATTTGGGCTATTAATAATTCTGAGCGCGCTTTTTCGGTGTTAATAGCAGTTGCTAATTGTATATATTCCTCCAACAGAAGTTTTAAAATTTCTGATGGCTCTGATGAAGGTAAATCTGGAAATAAATTGCGTTTTTCATCAATCACTAACTGAAAAGCGTCGCGTACTTTAGTAATTGTAAAGTCGCTATATGCCATTTTTATATTATGAATAAGGTAACTGATTATATTTTAACAGCGAAGCAGCTGGTGATACGTAAAGTTTTATAGTTGATTTTGATCCCCCCTAACCCCCTTGATAAGCTGGGGAATAAGAATGAAAGGTACGACTGCACGTACATGGAAAAGATGTGAAAAAGGTTGTTGTGGATGACGTGGAAATTTCTACTTCAGCAGGGAAAGTAGAATGTAATGCTTTTGCGAAAGCAAGTTTTATATTGTAAGGCTATTTTTGCAACGGATACAACGGATGTAACGGATAGGTGATTTGTTTTGGAGGCACCCTTCAATAGATATTGTTATAAGTAATAAATCATCCGTTACATCCGTTCATCATCCGTTGCCAGTTACCCCTTACGACCGATGAAGTTTTATTACATTTAAGTGATTTTATTAATAGAAAGTAGCTATTAATTTAGGGAGTAAAGTAAATGCAGTTAAAGCCTATAAATCAGCAGGTTGTTGCAGTAGTCGGCGCCTCAAGTGGTATTGGAAGGGTTGCAGCGCTTCAATTTGCAAATCGTGGCGCCAAGGTAGTTGTCGCGGCTCGTAGTCAACCTGGGTTAGATTCTTTAGTAGAAGAAATTCACTCTTTGGGTGGAGATGCAACAGCGGTAGTTGCTGATGTTTCTGATTTTGAACAGGTGAAAAAAATAGCCCAAACAGCTGTAGATACATATGGTCGCCTTGATACTTGGGTACATAATGCAGCTATTGAACTTTATGCTGCTTTTGCAGTAACAACACCTGAAGAATTTAAGCGTATTATTGAAGTTAATTTATTAGGGCAAGCATATGGTGCAATGGCAGCGCTTCCTCATCTTAAATGTACAGGACGCGGCGCCTTAATTCACGTTTCATCGATTGAAGCTAAACGTAGTATACCTTTACAAAGTGCTTATGCAGCTTCAAAACATGGTGTTGATGGCTTTTTAGAAGCTTTGCGCGTTGAGTTAAAGCACGAGAAGCTTGATATTAGTGTTACAAATATTATGCCTGCTGGTATTAATACACCTTTATTTAATAAAGCCCGTACTAAACTAGGTGTAAAACCAATGCCCACACCTCCTATATATCAACCTAGCTTAGTTGCAAAAGCTATCGTTGAAGCCGCAGAACGTCCAAAACGTGATGTTGTTGTTGGTGATGTTGGTAAAGTACTTCTTTTCTTGCAACGTATTGCACCAAGTCTTGTAGATGCTTACTTGCTGCGTACTGGTTTTGACTCGCAGTATACCAATGAGCCAAAATCAGAAAATACACCTGATAACCTGTTTGAACCTGTGACAGGTTACGACAAAATAGAGGGTGATTTCAGTAATCAAGCACGCTCTTGGAGCTTGTAAAATATATGTATATGTGGGGACGGGCAAGATGCCCATCCCACAAGATTTAAGATTTATTAGGGGGTTAATATGAAGTTATTTAAACTAGGATTATTGAGCATAATATTTGGTGGAATTACCACAGCAACAGTAGCGAATGCACAACTAATTACTAACCCACCTGCTTCTAATGGAATGGGTAACTCTCTTAACTATCCGACTGGAACGCGCGTTCTTCCAAACGGCACAATATCGGCGCCAAGTGGAGTGACATACCCTAGTGTTACAGTCCCACGTGGTGATGGAACTACGACTTATTATTACCCAAATGGAACTAACATTACTATACAGGGTAATCAAACTAACCCAACAGGAACATATCTTAGACCAGGCGCCAATGGTGGTTTAACTAATAATATATATCTTTACCCGCAATATTTTCCAAATGGCATCAATCAACGTTGATTATATCGCTCGTTGTGGATGCAATTTAGCTTATTTTATTGCAAAAGTTGAGACTTGATGCTACTTAAAGCGGCAAGGCTGGTTTATAGTTGGAGTCTCATCAAATTGCACTATCATCTGGATACATGGTGCCGAGCCTACTGTTCCAGAGAGGTGTCCTTTATGACCTTGAGCGTTTGCTTTGGTGTTTTGATCTTCTCCAAATGAAATCTCACCAGGCCCCATTTCTACTCGCTGCCCATCCATTGTTTCTACAAACCAACATCCTGAAAGTGGAATTATCCACTGTGGCTTTGGGTTTTCATGCCAGTCTCCAACCCATCCGACAGGTAGCACTGTAAACACAACTGTGGCGCCTGCCTTCTTTAAATTGTCTACCCATTGAGGTGAGGCACCTGCCCCTAGACTCTTCTGGGTAAAGTCCTGAATTTGACAACGAGACTGGCAACTTACACTATCGTGGTCAGTCCAGACGTGCCAGTACTCAATTGTTGGTGAATTTTGTGTGTTATCTTGCATATAAACCTTTGTGTTTAATAGATGTAATATAAGCTAATTGGTAATTTTTAGTTCTCCTTCAAGGTGCATTATTTCCCATTGCGTTTGTTCACCGTGGCGCCAAAAACGCAATGAAACTTTAGCTTTACCTACACTTAGATTTGTCAGTTGCACATTCGACAACCAATTAGGTAATGAAGGTTGTACTTTTAACTTTTGTTGTGCTGCGTTGGCTTCTAACCCCAAAATGGTGCGAATCAGTAATAAAATTGAACCAGCAGCCCATGCTTGGGGTATGTTGGCGCCTGGATAAGGAACTGGAAAGTTATTATCTTGACGCTCAATTCCTGCAAACAATTCAGGCATCCGTCCACCTTCAAAATAACTAGCAGCATTAAAGATACCCTCAGCGATACGGTTAGCTTCCTTGTGATAGCCATAGCGTTTTAACCCTGCTGCAATAATAGAGTTATCGTGAGGCCAAACGCTACCCCGTTGATAACTAATCGGATTATATGCTGAATTTTGAGATGAAAGAGTTCGTATACCCCAACCACACCACATGTCTGGTTGAAAAAGTCGCTCAACAATATGGAACGCGCGTTCAATAGGTACAATTCCAGACCATAATAAATGACCAGGGTTAGAAGTAATCGATTGGATTTGCTGCTTATTATTATCTAAACCAAGACAATAAAAACCTTCTTTTTCCATCCAAAAGCGTTCATTAAATCGCTGATAAAGTTGATTAGCTTTTTCACGTAGCTTTGACGCAGCTTCAACTTCTCCCCAAACTTCGTAAATCAAAGCTGCTTTTTGCCAAGCATCATAAACATAACCTTGCACTTCACAAAGAGCAATTGGTGGTTCAACTAATTTACCATTTGGATAAACCATTGAATCACCAGAATCTTTCCAGCCTTGGTTGCGTAATCCATGAGTAGAGCGAGTCAAAAATTCTACAAATCCATCTCCATCTAAGTCACCATAGTGATCAATCCAGTTAAGTGCTTTTTCGAGTGCTGTTCGACATTCATTAAGCATACTCAAATCAGCATTCCAGCTATAAGCTTCAGCTAAAGTAACAATCCACAAAATTGTAGTATCTATCGTACCGTAGTAAGGAGTATACGGTAGTTTATTTAGTTTAGTTAACTCGTCACGTCTTAACTCATGCGGCATTTTGCCTGGTTCTGCATCATGCCAGTCATCAAACTCCATAGATTGTAGTTGAGCTAATCTTACAACAGTACCATGAGCAAATTCGTGATACACTGCCATTGTTTGTAAGCTGGTAATAACTGCGTCACGTCCAAACACAGCAACAAACCAAGGAATACCAGCAGCCGGCATCCAATAAGAAATTTGGTCATTATCTCTTACCTCTATTCGCAGCGCTGCCATATCGACGAGTGCTTGTTGGTAAAATGCCGTAACTTCAGCATTTGATGAGTGTAATTTTGTGGCATTAGTAAGAAACTCATCGCTTACCTGTCCTGCTTGCGTATTGTGAGTAGGACTATTGTGAGGTTTGAGAACATTCCCATCAGCTAAGGCTGTAAAATGTAAACAAGTGTGCCAAGTTTTGCCGGGGGGAATAATAACATTAAATATAATGCGACCGTTGGCATAATTTGCTTGGGAATTAGCATCAACTGCTTCAATGACAATACCGCGCGAAAAAGAATCATTATGATACTTCGTCGTAAGTACACCGTTCCATACTGTTTCTATATCACCGCGCGTGACAATATTCTTTCCTTTTACCTCAAAGATATCTGCAAAGTCTGAGCGTACAGCGAGCATCAATTGAAACTTAACTGTTTCGCTGTGGTAGTTATTAATATCAATATCTTCACGCATCCCAGACACAATATCACGCCGAATGGTTATAAGTAAATTTCCAGAAGGTAAGATGCCGTTGATAGTGGTAAATTCTGGGTTGGTGAATTGATAAATAGCACTATGATGAGTGATATTACTGGAGGCAAGGAGTGAAAGTTGATTGCGATTTAGAGAAATTTCATAGTAAGAAATAAGCCGTGTATCGGCAACAAAAAAACCTTGCGCTTGATTTTCGTCGATAGAACCATCGCTAGCTGTCACTAAAAATGAAGAACCATCATTAATTGTTACCAGACCAGGATTAACAATAACTTTTGTCGGCATAACTTTAACCATTCTCCCTGAAACCTGGATACAAAGTCATGCCACCATCTACAAACAATGTTGTACCGTTAACATAATCAGATTCATCACAAGCCAACCAAACTGCGGCTTTTGCAATATCTTCTACATCACCAACCCGTTTTGCTGGAATTAGTTGTAGTAACTTTGCTTCGGCTTCAGGTGTATCCCAAGCTGATTTATTAATAGGAGTTTTAATTGCACCGGGTGCTATAGCATTAACACGAATCTTGTGTGGCGCCAGTTCCTGAGCGATACTCCGCATCATCATATTAATACCACCTTTACTAGCAGCATAGTTAACGTGACCCGCCCAAGGAATTACTTCATGCACAGAACTCATGCAAATTATTTTACCAGCCGCACAGGAAACATCAGGTTGTACACCTCGACGTAAGAATTCTTTTGCTGCTTCACGCGCGCACAAAAATTGTCCTGTCAGGTTTACCCCAATAACAGCATTCCAATGGTCAAGAGTCATATCTACAAATGCCGAGTCTTTTTGGATACCTGCATTGCTGACTAAAATATCGATAGTACCAAATTCCTTAAGTACTTGGCTAAACATCGATTTAACATCGTCTTCGTTGGCAACATTAGCTTGGATAGCAAAAGCTTTACCACTAGCCGCTTTAATATCATCAACGACTTTTTCAGCTTCTTGTATTTCAGAGTGATAATTAACAGCTACTTGGGCACCAGATGCAGCCATAGAACGCGCGATAGATTCACCAATACCAGAACTGGCGCCTGTTACAAGTGCTTTTTGACCTTTGAGCAAGTAAGTAGAATAACTCATAACTAATTCAAAAAGATACAAACTGATGTTAGCAACCCATGTAACTAATTGCTAATTTTTTGCTGCTTCTAAACTTATTAAAGAACAAAGAATATTTCATTGCTCTATCTTTAGACATATTAAATAGACATGTTAAAAAATCTTAAAAATCTTAAAATTTAAAGACGCAATATATCGTGCATTTACTACAAATACATGACAATTGTTTGTCATTATTATGAAAATAATGTTTCAAACATGTATATTTTTATAACAAAATCTTTTTCAAGACTTATATCAATCTAAAGATAGATTCGTTATCACTGCTATCAATTTATTTAGTTAGAATGTATCTACCAATAAAATGCTAGTGCTAAACATTCGAGCGATTAGATTAACAGTGACAGATGTCAACCGTTCTCAAAACTTTTATACTCAAGTATTAGGTTTTGAAACTGTTTCAGATTTCACAGTTGACGAGCAAAATTACAGCGACCGTGAAACAATTCGGATTACGACCTTACAGCTTGGTACAGAGGTTATTGAGTTGATACAATATCTTGACGTTGAAGGAAAACCCATTCCCAAAGATTCCCAAAGCAATGATTTATGGTTTCAACATTTAGCAATAGTAGTCAGCGACATGGATAGTGCCTATGCTCACTTACAATCATTCAAGATTGAACATATTTCGACCGAACCACAAACAATACCGCTTAGTAATGCAGCATCTGCGGGTGTAAGAGCTTTTAAGTTTAAAGACCCCGACGGTCACAATTTAGAACTAATTTGGTTTCCTGCCGATAAAGGAGAAAATAAATGGCATAATAAATTACAAACAAATCGTTTGTTTTTAGGAATAGACCATAGTGCAATTACTGTTGCCGATACAAAGCAAAGTTTAAAATTTTACCGTAATTATCTTGGGATGCACGTAAAGGAAGGCAGTCTTAACTCTGGTGAAACACAAGCTTATCTTGATGGTTTACCCGAAGCCAAAGTCAAAGTTACGCCACTGCGACCTGACAAAGGTATGGGTATAGAAATGCTTGATTATATAGTGCCTGCAAACGGGCGCCCGATACCAAGTGACTGGACAAGTTTTGATATTGCGACGGTACAAATTGAACTTGTTGCTAATGATATTGAAAAGATTGTGGAAAGGTTGCGGCAACATTCAGTTGAGTGTCTTTCGACGCAAATTTTCCTCCCAGACAGCGCAAGTTCTTATTATGAAGGTTTTTTAGTTAAAGACCCAAACGGACATTCAATATTACTAATTGCAGAATGAATTTGGAATTAAAAACATTAATACTAAATTTATGTATTATACTCAAAACGGGTAAGAACTTTACTTTTAAATAAGTATCAAAATCTTTAAGATGCTAAGAAAGCGGGAAAACTGCGTTAACGTTCGCGACTCATGATAAAAGCTTACATTTTACCAGTTTTAAGTATAACTCTAAATCTTTACCCTGTTTCCTCACTAATGGAGTTTGAATGAATATCACTGAACACTACGACATTATTATTATTGGTACGGGGGCAGGTGGAGGAACACTAGCGTATAGATTGGCGCCTAGTGAAAAAAAAATCTTGGTGCTGGAACGAGGTGATTTTTTACCTAGAGAGAAAGAAAACTGGAGTGCCAAGGAAGTTTACCAAAAGGAACGTTATCATACGACTGAGCATTGGTACGATAAAGATGGTAAAGCTTTTCGTCCGCAAACTGGGTACTGGGTAGGCGGAAATACAAAGTTATATGGAAGTGCTTTAATACGGTTACGAGAACGAGATTTTGAGGCAGTTACTCATAAAGATGGAATTTCTCCAGCATGGGAACTGAAGTATCAAGATTTTGAGCCTTATTATACTCAGGCAGAAAAACTGTATGATGTACACGGGAAGCAAGGGGAAGACCCAACAGACCCACCTCGTAGTCAACCATTCCCCAATCCGGAAATTAGTCATAAGCCTCATATACAGGAAATTTCTGATGGTATTCGTGAACTAGGTTATTACCCATTTCATCTACCGATGGGAATGAAATTAAATGAGGCTGACTTGACCAGAAGTCCATGTATTCGCTGCGATACTCATGACGGTTATCCCTGTCTAGTCCATGCCAAAGCTGACGCTGAAGTTAATACTATTCTTCCAATTCGGGATAAATCTAACTTAACACTATTAACAAAAGCCAAGGTACTCAAACTGCATACAAGTGAGTCTGGACGAGAAATAACTGCCGTTGAAACCGATGTGAATGGCCAGTTACATCACTTTTCGGCTGATATTGTTGTGGTTTCTTGTGGAGCTATTAACTCTGCGGCTTTATTGCTACGTTCGGCTAACGATAAACATCCTAACGGGTTGGCAAATAGTTCTGACCAAGTGGGACGTAATTATATGAAGCAGCAAGAGTTTGCGGTATTGTCAATTCATTTTG
Source organism: Calothrix sp. HK-06 (assembly GCF_001904745.1). GTDB lineage: Bacteria > Cyanobacteriota > Cyanobacteriia > Cyanobacteriales > Nostocaceae > Dulcicalothrix. Next base: position 13,439 of record NZ_MRCD01000024.1, on the reverse strand, counting down.
AAACCTTTGAGGCAAAATTTCAGAAAACAATAGGTGTTAACGATTTTTACTGGGGAGAACCAGATTTTCCCTATCCAATGGGGATGGTGCAAAACACCGGAGATGTGCTTACTGATATGATTCCTGCTGAGGCGCCACCACTACTTGCACCCTTCGTGAAACTAATTCCAGAATTTGGACTACAGCAAATCGCTGAACGCGCGGTAGGGTGGTGGTTACAAACCGAAGACTTACCTGACCCTAATAATCGTGTGCGTACACTCGGTGATAAGTTGTATGTAGATTACACTCTTAATAACACAGAGGCTGCTCAACGCTTACTTCATCGCTGGACATCAGTGATGAAATCGATATCACAAAAAGCCGCGCACGTCATCCCCTTTAGCTTATATCCACGTAATGAAGTTCCCCAAGAAGCAGTAGCACATCAATGTGGTACTTGTCGTTTTGGCAATGACCCGAAAACCTCGGTATTAGACCTTAACTGTCGTACCCACGATATCAATAATCTTTATGTCGTTGATAGTAGCTTCTTTCCCTCAAATTCTGGAGTCAACCCAACGCTAACAATTATTGCAAACGCGCTGCGGATAGGTGACCATTTGACCCAACTTATTTAGGAGAAATATTATGACTATGGAAAGCGATGAAATTGTACATTCGGAGTCAGACAACACAACTTCTCATCCTGTTGCAACTTCTTTGGGTGCTGTAGGAGGTGGTGTTGCAGGAGCAGCAATCGGTCGTTCAATAATTGGTGGTAAGGTAGGTGCTGTAATTGGTGGAGTTACAGGAGTTATTGCTGGTAGCATTGCGGCTAATAAGGTAGCTGAATTTACTGAAGAAGCTATTAATGTAGTTGAACCGACTGGATTAAATTTAGGCGCCAACAATAAACCCATTGAACTACCAAAGCACTATACTTGGAAAGAACTACAAGCACTCTCAAAACCTCAAAATACATAATTAAATAATGAACTCTAAAAGCAGTCATTCTTATTTTCTAACTCCCAAAGTATGTAATCCATACTACCCACTATTTATATTTTTACCGGGGATGGATGAAACTGGGAAGGAACTGGTGTGTATTCAAACAAGAGATTTAGAAGTTGCTTTTGATGTTCGTTGTTTTATAGTTCCGCCAGCTAACTTGAAAAACTGCGACCAAATGGCTGAGGAAGTGCTATTTTTGACTGAGATAGAATTAGCAAAAAAAACAAGTTCAGATGTTTACCTTTGTGGTGAATCATTTGGTTGTTGTTTAGCACTGAAAGTTTTACAAAAGTATCCCGATTATTTTACAAAGATTATTTTAATTAATTCTGCATCTTCGTTTAATCGGGTGCCTTGGCTAAATTTTGGCTCCATTTTATTCGCTTTCATACCTAATTTTGTCTATAAAATATCATCTTTTGTAGCTTTGCTTTTTCTTGCTCATTTAAGTAAACTTTCACCAACTGCTAGGCAAGCGTTACTAAATTCAACTCGCTCGGCGCCGAAAAAAACTGCTAATCAGCGTTTGACTATAATGAGAGAGTTTAATATGGACGAGAAAAAACTATCTCAAATTACCCAACCTGTGTTGCTCATTGTAAGTTTTGAAGATCGACTTTTACCTTCAGTTGCAGAGGGGCAACGCTTAAATAAGATTTTTCCAAATTCTGATTTAATTATTTTACCTCACAGCGGTCATGCTTGTTTGGTAGAAGATTCGGTTAACTTGTACAAACTTTTATTAGCTCATAAATTTATTTAATTATGCCTGATATCGAAATTTATGACGAACGTATGCGCGCGCTTGTACGTCCAGATAGCTTACTTCAGAAACTTAAAGGAGGCGCCGTTCATAGTGAAGGCCCGGTTTACTTACATGAGGATGACAGCGTTATTTGGAGCGATGCACACGGGAACCGCTTGTTCTGCTTACATGCAGACAATAAAGTGAGTGTTCTACGAGACCCATCCCACTATCAAAGTGGTAACTACCGTGACACAGAAGGGCGTATCGTTGCCTGTTCTCAGGGTCAACGTGCCATTATTCGACGTGAACAAGATGGTCAATGGAAAGTTTTAGTAGACCGTTATCAAAAAAGGCGCCTCAATAGTCCAAATGACTTAGTAGTTAAAAGCGACGGTACTATCTGGTTTACTGACCCACCGTATGGACTCACTCAACCAAACCAAGGATACGGTGGTGAAGAAGAACAAGCTGGAAGTTACGTATTTCGTTTTGACCCAGCAACAGGTGAAATATACCCAGTAGTTACAGACATGGAACGCCCAAACGGACTAACTTTCAATCCCGACGAAAGCCTTTTATACGTATCTGACACATCAGAATTCGACTATCCACAAGGACATCATTATATCCGTGTGTATCAAGTTGTAGACGGTCGGTATACAACGAACGGTGATGTATTTGCAGAAATTTCGCCAGGTCAACCTGATGGGTTACGTGTTGATGAACATGGCAACATTTTTACTTCATCCCAAGACAGTATACAAGTGTACTCTCCAGATGGCGCCTGTCTAGGAAAAATTTTAGTTCCAGAAACCTGCACAAACCTAACTTTTGGAGGTCAAAAACGCAACCGCCTTTTGATCACAGCAGGCAAATCTTTATACAGCATCGACCTTAACACTCGTGGTTTACAATAACCTACCAAATCACATTATGATATATAAATTTGCTCTTGGTTTAATAACCTTTTTATTAGCAACTAACACTTCATCTATACCACTTGGTATAAATCTACTTAGTTCACTTAACCCAGTATTTCCTGCTGGAATTGTTGGCTGGGCATTATTAATATTAAGAGTTAGCACTGGTGGTTTGTTTATACTACACGGCTATCCAAAGGTAACGCATCTTAAACAGTGGGCTAATTCTATGCACATGCCTATTTTTATGTGTTTTTTATCAGCGTGGTCAATGTTTCTTGGTGGATTTGCACTAATAATTGGATTCCTCACACTGTTAGCAACACTGCCGATTTTTGCTTCAATGGTATTTGCAGCATTTTTAGAAATTACTTCAGGTAAACCTTTTGTCGCACGTGACCCATATTTAATTCCTGAAGACCAGTATAAAGGTCCATTAGGAAAAGGAGAACCACCAAGCTGGGAAAAAGCGTTTATGTATTGCGTAATGCTAATTACAATTGCGGTTTTAGGTCCAGGTGCATTTTCGCTCGACGCTTCCATTTTTGGACAATGAATGATTTTATTTTAGTTATGCAAATGTTGTAGAGACGTTACATGTAATGTCTCTACAACAAATTCCGGTGATATTATGTCCGGTTAAATGCTTGTCATTCTGAACGTAATCCGCTCGTATTTGCCGAAGGCTAGTGAAGAATCTCCAAAATACTACCCTGCGCGAAATGCTTCGCATTACGCTGCACTACGTTACGCTCAGTATGACACATATATTTTTTCGTAACTGATTAACCGGACATGGTATGAGGTAAGCTTGGCTACTACGACATTATTTAGCTTAATTGATTACGGAACTTGCGAATACTAATAGTCATCAACACAATAGCAAAACCAATTAATGCCAGAACATGCATCCACAAAACCTCTAAACCCACACCTTTGAGTAAAATACCGCGAACAATGGTGATATAGTGACGGAGGGGATTAAGTAATGATAGGGTCTGGAAGAAAGGAGGCATTGCTTCAATTGGTGCAATGGCGCCTGATGTTTGCACTATTGGTAAGTTAATAAAGAATGACATTAGTACTACTTGCTGCTGTGAACCTGCGACAGTTGCTAGCATAATTCCTAGACTAATGCCTACGAATAAATACATACTGGATAATATAAAAAATAATGGAAAGCTGCCCCGAAATGGTACATTGAATACAAAAGTACCTAATGTTAAAGCAAGTATTACATCTCCTAGTAAAAGAAATGCTAAAGGTACAATTTTTGACAGCAAAATTTCCCAGTTACTAGCTGGAGTCATTAATAATTGTTCGAGAGTACCTGTATCTTTTTCTTTAACAACTGTGATTGCTGAAACTAGAGTTGCAATTAGCGTTAATACTAATCCCATAACTCCTGGTACAAAGAACCAGCTACTTGTTAAACCTGGATTATAAAGAAAAACTACTTCTGGAGATATCGGGATTAATTGATTGTTTGCTACAGTTTGATTAAATTGCCGGATAATTTGGGTCATGTAACCATTGGCAATACCTGCGGTATTAGCGTTTACTCCATCGATAAATACTTGAATTTCGGCTTGATTTTTTGATAGTCGGCGCCCGAATTCTGGTGGTATTATTACTCCAACATCAAGTTTACCTTCTTCAACTTGATGACTTAGTTCTTTTTCACTGGTTGGAACTGAGTCAAGGTTGAAAATGCGATTTGATGTCATTGCTTTGACTAATTCTCGACTTTCGACTATATTGGCGTAGTCTATAACACCTAATCGTAAATTGTGTACGTCTGGATTTAGTGCGTAACCATAAAGTAATAGTTGTACTGTTGGTGGTACGATTAGTAAGACTAGTAGTTGTTTGTTTCTTAATATTTGGTTAATTTCTTTGCGGACTAGTGCAAAAAATGGGGTGTTGAATATTTGTGATAAAAATTTCATAAAAATTTTGGTATAAGGTATATAGATAAAAATGAAGTCTGGTGCGTGACGCTACTATATTCGCGCTTCGTTTTGAATTGTTGTTAGCGTCACACACCCTACGTTTTTAACTGCATTCGGCTTAATACTCGACGCGAAACGTTGAAAAATATTAAACCTAAAAATATCAACATGACAAAATCAAACCAAACTCCTGTCCACCCTGTACCTCGGACGAATGCGTCACGTGTGATGTCTATGTAGTATCGTGCGGGTACTATGTTAGGTACTAGTGATAGGGGAAAGGGAATGTTATTTAGTGGGTAAATAAAACCAGAAAGTAATAGCGATGTAATAAAGCCAGCTAGGGCAACACCTTGTACTGCTGCGTTTTGATTACTGCTTCGTACTCCAAGTAATAACCCGAAACAAACACTATCGGTAAGGTATATAAGAGTACCTAATAATAAAGTCGTGACATCACCAGCTAAACCTACTTGAAAAATTAAGGCGCCTAATATCATGACAACCAGCGCTTCGATAATGGCTACTATTAAATATGCAAGTGCTTTCCCTGCAAGCAGTTCTGTTGCTGAGATACTAGAAGCGTAAACTTGTAATATAGTACCTTTTTCTTTTTCGCGTACCATCGCAATTGCGCTTAGTAGTGATGGAAAAATCCACAAAACTACACCGTATGTACCTGGTACTATGTAAAGTGATTCTAATCTACCTGGGTTGAACCATAAGCGAATATGTGCTGTAATGGCGCCTGCTGAAGGTATTAATTGTTCCTGCTGCATAAAGAAGTTAGTCACAGCAGTAATGCCGTTTCTAATTACGCGCGCGTTATTTACATCTGTTGCGTCTATTAATACCTGTAGCTTAGTATTTCTACCAGCTTTAATATCACTACTAAAATCTGGTGGAATTATAACCGCAGCTTTTGCAATACCTTTATCAATTGCATCGCGCGCAGGGTTGCTACCTTTCCACTGCCTTGGTATAAATTGGTTTGTAGCGTACAGTCGTTCGATATAGCTGCTGCTTAAGTTGGTGTGGTCAAAATCTTGGACAATTAAAGGAATATCTTTACTCTCGAGACGAATCGCAAATCCAAAAACCAATAGTGTTATAAATGGTAATAGAAAAGCTAGCGCTAAGGTTAAACGGTCGCGTCGAAATTGAACTAGTTCTTTTGTGCATTGAGCAAGGATACGTTTCATATATATTATTTGTTATTTTTGCGCGCGCTGTACAATTCCAATAAAGGCATCTTCAAGAGAAAATGGAATAACACGAAGTGATTTAACTGATAAATTTGCTGATTCGAGTAATTTATAAATTTGTGGTATTTCTAAATCAGGGTTATCAAGAACAATATGTAAACTACTGGCAAAAATCGATACACGCCATGAGTCAAAGTGTTTTTTGAGTAAGTTAGAGGCAGCTTGATTATTATTTACAGCTAATTCAATTAATTTTCCTGGTTGTGCTGCTTTAATAGAACTGGGTGTACCTTCGGCGACGGTTTCTCCTGCTACCATAAAACTCATGCGGTTACACTGTTCTGCTTCTTCTAAATAATGAGTTGTAACTAGAATTGCAGTACCATTACGTGCGAAGTCATTAATTAGTTTCCAAAACTGGCGCCGTGCTAATGGGTCTACTCCCGATGTTGGTTCATCAAGGAATAAAATATCTGGTTCGTGCATTACTGAGGCGCCAAAGGCAACGCGCTGCTTCCAACCACCAGGTAATTTTCCAGTTAGCATATTTTCTTGTCCTACTAACCCGCAGGTGGCAATTACCCAATCAATTTTCTCACGTCGTAATTTGCTCGGTACACCATATACACCACTATAAAATTCTAAATTTTCGATAATTGTTAGGTCATCATATAATGTAAATTTTTGACTCATATAACCAATACGGCGCCGTAAGTCACGAGAACGCAAGTTGCCCCTTTCTCCACCCAGTGATATTTCTCCACCACTAGCTTCAAGCAATCCGCATAACATTTTAATAGTAGTAGTTTTTCCGGCGCCGTTTGCACCAAGAAGTCCAAAAATCTCCCCATAACGCACTTCAACATTTACATCTTTAACTGCTTGAAATTTACCAAACACACGACTAAGATTATGAGCGTAGATTGCAAAATCTGTAGAGACGCAATTAATCGCGTCTGTACGAATGTGTTTATTTCCTCCTCGATATCTGGGGAAAGAGAAAAATTCTGGCGCCGAACCTTGTTGACGTAGACGGGTGACGAAAACGTTTTCTAAAGTTGGTTCATTGCTTTCAATATTTGGTGATGGCAAGTTATTTTCTTGTAATAGCTGACGAACTTTAGCTTCACCCTTTACAGTATCCTTGACGAGAACATCTAAACGGTCGCCAAATGTTTGTACATCGGCAATATCTATTGGTACTGCTTCTAAAAGAACTTGTTCAACTTTGTCTAAAGAATTTGTACGAACTTCGAGACGGTGTAACCCTAAACTGTCGCGCAACTCCTTGGGAGTAGCAGTTTCATGAATTTCCCCATCATACATTAAAGCAATGCGGTCACATCTTTCAGCTTCGTCTAAATATGGTGTCGCAACAACTATTGTCATTCCTTCATTAGATAGCTCTGCCAACACATCCCAAAATTCTCTTCGTGATACTGGGTCAACACCTGTTGTGGGTTCATCAAGTAATAAAACTTGCGGTTGTGATACTAACGCGCAACATAATGCTAACTTTTGTTTCATCCCTCCAGATAATTGTCCCGCTAATCGGGCGCCAAATTTATCCAAATCCATTAATTTTAGGTATTTATTGCGACGCGTTAAAAAGAAGTCATCGGGAACTTCTCGTAATCCTGCTGCATATCGCAAATTTTCATCTACGCTCAAATCTAAGTATAGTGAAAACTGCTGTGTTAAATAACCTGTTTGTAAACGTGCAGAACGTGCGGGTTGTCCGAATACCCACGCATTACCTGATGTTGCTTCCATCACACCACCAAGAATATGAAACGTACTTGTCTTACCTGCACCATCGGGACCAATTAAACCAAATAATTCACCTTTATTTACAGTAAAATTAATACCCCGTACAGCTATGAGCTTGCCGTATTGCTTATGCAGCGCGCGTACTTCTATGGCTGTGGCTGAATTTATTTCCTGGTGCAAGTTTAAAGTGCTAACTGTGTCATACCTCATTGGCATTACCCTCTGTGTTAAGAGTGTCTCTGTGGTAAAAAAATACATTTAAAGCACAGGCAAGACACCTGTGCTACCTTTTCAACAAAATATCAGCATCTGCTGGCATTCCAATCCGCGCGCATGGTAAATCACCACCAGCGTAAGGACTGTTGGGATTAAAACAACCGTCGGGGTTTTCGACGCTAACCCGAATTCCTACTACTTGCTTAACTCTATCTTTCTGGAAATAAATATTTTCTGGTGTAAAAGAAGCTTGTGGGTCTATAGATATTACTTTTCCATTTAAAGGAGTTTTAGGCGCCGAGTCGAGAAAAACTTTAGTCACTTGTCCGATACGAACTTTACCAATATCTCCTTCAGGTATAAAACCTCTTAGATATATAGTTTTGGGGTCTACTATTGTCAAAATTTTAGTTTGATTACTAACTACTGCACCTGGTTCAACAGAGCGTGCAGTTACAACACCATCAAGAGGACTAACTACATTTAAATCTCTTTTGGAATCATTAATTTGAGTGACAATTTGCTGCTGTGAAGCTAGAGCATCTTTAACTTTGGCTTGTGCTGATTTTACTCTTGCTTGTGCTGATTTTAACTGAGCTTGGCTTTGCGCGCGTTTTCTATATAATGCTTGTAATTGTGCTGTGCGAATACCTGGGTTAAAGCTAGTAGTTTGAGTTTGTGTAAGTCCACCAATAGCCGCAGTTAATTGTTCACGCGCGCTGTTTACTGATGCTTTTCGAGCTTCAAGGGTAGCAACTGCGGTATCGTATGTTGTTTGTGCTTGGTCAAATTGTTGCCTATTAATGGCGCCATCCGCCACTAGTCTTGCATATCTATCGAGATTTACCTTTGCCAATTTTACTTCAGATGCTGACTGCTTCGCTTGTGCAACAGAAGCAGCTAACTGTGCTTTTGCTGCTGCTACACTTGCAGAAGCTTGTTGAACTCGTCCAGTTGTATCTCCTTGTGACTGTTGAACGTTGAGTTGAGCTTCGCTAATTTGACTTTCAACTTGGTCTATTTGACTTTGAGAGCTACTAACGTCTGACTGTGCTTGCTGTTCATCTGACTGCGCTGATGCTACGCGCGCTTGGGCGCCTCGTAATTGGTCGGCAAGTAACAAATCGTTGCTATCATCAAGCTTAATTAACTGTTGTCCCTTTTTAACTGCGGCGCCTTCACGTACTGTAATATTTTCAATTCGTCCCGAACGCTTAACTCCAATATCAGTTTCGTAACCTTCAATACGTCCGCTTACTCTGAGTGCATTTGCTGGTGCTTTTGGTGTTAGGCGCCAAATTGCAAACCCAATACCACCCCCCAATAAAAGCAATGCTGCTAACAGTAAGCGAATAGGTTTCTTTCTAGGTTTTGGCTTTGAGTCCTTCACCTCGGCGCCAGGAAGTGATATATTCTCTGGTTCCTTCTCTGGAATATTCTCTGGTGATGGGGCAACCTGAGTCATGGTGATACCCTCGGTTATAAAGTAATAAATTAAGTATGTATTTGGAAATCATACTAAACGGTCTAGTGTGATAATTTGCTAAAATACTAAAAAACTTAATACTCCTTGTCATGTCAAATACCGTTAACCAAACTGAAGCAGTTATAGCTAACCAAAAGCAAGAGCAAATATTGCAAGGAGCAATGCGGGTATTCTTGAGTACAGGATACTCTGGAACGAGTATGGACAAGGTTAGTGCAGAGGCAAGGGTATCTAAACAAACTATTTACAGCCACTTTGGCGATAAACAAGGATTATTCAAAGCTTTAATGGAATGGGTGACTGTCGCAAACTTCCACAGCGTGTTTTGCGGTGAGGAGTTCAAAGACGAGCCTGCGGTATTTTTACGGCGCCTTGGCGAAACTTTTTTTACTAAAGTAGCAGATAATCCCGATTATTTGGGATTATTTCGAGTCATGGTATCAGAATCCGAACGTTTTCCAGAATTAGCAAAGCTTTACACACAAACAGTCATTCAACAAGGACGCTCACTGATGAGTGAATATTTCTTATCGCATCCAGAATTGAAACTTAATGACCCTGATGCCGTTGCACAAATTTTCTTCGGTTCACTGGTATCACATATTGTAGTTCAGGAAATGTTATACGGTAAAGAATTAATGCCGCTATCGCGCGCGCGCTTGCTTGATAGTTTGATTAAGTTGGTGCTTTGCAATAGTTGTAATGGATGTAACTAATTAATATCTTGCCACCTGCCGACAAGTTAGGCTTATCCTCATGCTTATGGCAGAGTTATTTGCGCTCACAAATCCTTACATTAGATTTAGATATAGAATGAGTGCTGCGTGCAAATAGACGTTGCTAAAGACAAATACTAATCCACGGTAGCAGCACCGATAATTGAATGAGGTTCAGCCATGAACAATATTGCACAGCAAGTAGTGGGGCAGGTTGAGTCGATTGAACACAAGGCAAAAAATACAAACTTTGCCAATGTTGAGCAGACGATGCATAAACCTTTAATAATCGTAGGAACGTCTAAAGGTTTGTGGTTTCTCGACTCTAGGCAGCATGTTGAACTTGAAGACTATTCCATCACGGCTCTTGCCTCGAACCAGGATGATTTGTGGGCAATCGCCGATCGCAACTCGGTATGGCATCGCGATCCTAACGGCGAATGGCATCAAGCTGCCTCAATGAATGATTTACAACTAAACTGCATCCTGCCAATCAAGGATGCGGTTTTGGTTGGAACGTCTGGAGCCTGCCTCATTTGGATTAGAGACGGAAACACGTATCGTACTAATTGCTTTGAGGGGGTTGAGGGACGCTCTGAGTGGTATACACCGTGGGGTGATCCTCCTGATGTGCGCTCTATAGCAGTAGGTCAATCCGGTGAACTCTATGTAAATGTGCATGTCGGAGGCATTCTGCGCTCCCTAGACGAAGGACAGTCCTGGCAACCTACCATCGACTTTCATTCAGATGTTCACGAAGTACGGACAGTTCCAGATTATCCCAATATTGTACTTGCAGCGACAGCTCAAGGATTGGCGATTAGTAGAGATAAAGGGGATTCTTGGAGCTTCGACCGCACAAACCTTCATGCTGCCTATTCACGAGCCGTGGTGGTTTGCAGAGAAACAATCTTAATGACCGCTTCTACAGGTCCCCGTACTAATAAAGCAGCTATCTACCACCGTCCACTCAACAAGCCAGGAACATTTGAGAAATGTGACCAAGGGCTGCCAGAGTGGTTTTCAGACAATATTAACACGGGAACCCTTGCCAGTTTAGGAAATTTCGCTGCCTTCGGTACTAGTGATGGTCAGATTTTCCTCTCAGAGGATGCTGGTTTAACATGGAAGCAGATTGCAAAAGATTTGGCTCCAATCCGCTGTTTGAACCTAAACGTTCGATTATGAATAATTTCTAGTTAGCGGTATTGGTTTCTGTCGCGCTTTTCATGGTCGTTAACGTAAACGTAAACGTAAAGCGAAGCTTTTCCCGAAGGTAGGGTCGTTTTCCCGCAGGGTAGAGTAGGGTAGTGGTCTGTGTCATTAAATTTGGTCAGTAGAGACCGTATTTAATTCGGTCTCTACACAATGAATATTTTTATGACGGCCGCCACTGGCTACATTGGTTCGATTGTCGCGCGCAGCCGATTCTTTTTTAATGATTATCATTATTTGTAAATGAATCAGTTTTTAGTAGATTACTCTACTACACAGTCATATAATCATATGTCATTTTTAGTTTATTTACTTGTACTTACTTAGAACTGTAATTCTACGTATTTTATTTGATGACATAAATTAAAATATAGACTTATCTACGTTATTTCATGTGAAATTTATAGTTACCAGGAAATAACTTGTAGAAAGTAAATAAAAAAAATGCAAGAAGTTTTTGAACAGCATCAGATATCTAGATTACTTACATTCTTTGATACTTTGGGTACAATAATATAGAAATCGTTCGTTAACTATCGTCTATGGAAATGAAGAAATTTTACGATTCTATTTACCATCGTTCCAAAACACCAGAACAGCTTCCTTGGCATCGGGAGGTTTTTCCACCGTCTTTGACTAGAGCCGTGAGAGAGCGAACAAACGGAAAAGCACTTGACCTAGGTTGCGGCAGTGGCGTTTACGCCGTTTATTTAGCTCAACATGGTTTTGATGTTACGGCTATTGACTTTGTGCCAGATGCATTAGAGATGGTGCAACAAAGGGCAAAGAAAATGCAAGTAACAATTAACTTTGTTGAAGCTGATGTTTTAGAATGGAAAACAGATGACAAATTCGATTTAGTTTTTGATTCGGGTTGTCTTCACGGCATTGCAAATATACAAAAACGATTGCAATATAAGCAGCAAATTCTTAAGTGGTTAACACCAAATGGAAGTTTTGTGTTATCACATTTTAATCGTCGTAATTTTTTTGATTGGCGCCCTATTGGACCTATCAGAAAAATACGCTCAGAAATTAATAGCTTGTTTGCGCCAGAACTAATAGAAAAGGATTATGATGATGAAATAGCTTCTTCAGCATTACCAGTTGGTCCAACAGTTAAAATCGGAAATTATCTTTTTGAACGCTCCAGCAGTATTTGATATCATCCCTATATTAAGTTGTAAAAATCGTGAAGCTTATAATCTCGGTTCACCACCTTCGATTGCCAAGAAATCTCGATAGTACAGGCGCCTTACATTGAACAATTAGTAAAGTATAGGCGCCTCCTACTATTTGGTCAAGCACTCCTCAACAGGCCATCCCAACTGTTGCCACATGGATAACTTGTTCCAGTCCTTGATAAACTCAGCCAGCTTCCCATTCTCTACCTTGAACAACGCACTTGCCGTCCACGTCGCCTTTAAACCTGTAGCTTTGATGTTCCCGTGTGGTTCACCGCTATGACTTCCTTCGGCAGTATACCGGATACAAACTCTATCTTCTTTGGCAAAAAGAACATCGAAACTAACAATGTGCAGATCGTTGACTTGCTTCATGATCTTGGCGTGATCGTCAGCATACTCCTCCAACGTATTGACACCAGGGAACGTAGTAGGAGCAATGAATTTGTTACCAGGAGCGCACAAATGTACCACAGCAGTAGCGCTGGCACGCTTGGGATCGTAAGCAATGAGCATGTATTCCTTAGCAAGCTCGATATTTTTCTGTTCTTCCTGGGTATAGTTCATGTGGATGAGAAGATATTTACTAAAGTTGTAATTTGACATTATATTTATCTTCTCGGCTCCATAACTGTCTATGGTCATAACCATAAGTCAAGAAATACTGTATTAATTAGTACAATTAAATTTGAGGTGCCATCGCGTGGCTTTTTCTGCTGCTGTTAAACCAGTGATAGCTGTGATGTTCATGTTTTCGTATAAAACAGACTCTTCAGCACGCCGTTGCTTGATAGTTTGATTAAGTTGGTGCTTTGCAATGGATAATATTTACAGAAATTACGCAATTAGTATATAAACCGTAGGGTGTGTGACGCTACCAAAAAACCTCAAATAGTTATAAGACTTGTAGCGTCACGCACCAGCGCGTAAATTTTATAATAGCTGGATTCGAGCATTTAACGGCAATATTGGCAGATACCCCTCTTCTGTCACTCTCCGGTTTTTCCTATTATTAATAATTTTTGAATAGAATG
>NZ_MRCD01000238.1 GCF_001904745.1 Calothrix sp. HK-06 | reverse complement strand
AACTTGGCCTTGACCAGTATATGAGAGAACGCCAAACTTATTCGAGCATTATTTAAGACTTGAAGCCATAACTTTGTAATTTTACTAATCGCTCGAGAGTATTAATAAATTTGTTCCTATTTTGAAAGCAGTCGTGTGTACATTATATGAGTCTCATTACCATTATGGTGTGGCAGCACTCATTAATTCGTTATATAGTAATGGTTTTAAAGGTGATATTTATGTCGGATATAGAGGAGATTTGCCATTTTGGGCTTTAGAAGCTAATAAATCTACCATGGATTGGGAAGATTCTAAAACCCTACGTTTGGCTAATGATCTTAGTATACATTTTTTACCAGTAAGTTCCAATGTACACTTCACTAATTACAAACCTGAGTTTATTTTACAACTATGGAATAATCATCTAAATCAGTCCGTTATTTCTGGTATTTTTTATTTTGACCCTGATATTATTAATAAATGCGATTGGTCGTTTTATGAGAATTGGATCTCATATGGGGTTTCCCTTGTAAATGAAATTGTATGGAATGACATGCCTCCAACCCATCCCAAAAGACAACAGTGGTTGAAAGTAGCAAATTCATTAAATTATTCGGTTACAAACAATTTAAATTCCTATCTCAATGCGGGATTTATTGGCGTCAGCAAAAACCATATAGGCTTTGTTCGCATGTGGAATGAGTTAATAGAACATTCTGTTAAAGAGTTTAATTTTGACAAGACGAAATTCTTTCAAAGCAAAAATAATTACAGCCTGTTTTCCGTAGGCGATCAAGACCTTTTAAACTTGACTGCGATGTGTACTAAAGAGCCGATCAGTCTGTTCGGGCCTGAAGGTATGGACTTTCTAGGAGGTGGATGGCTTATGTCACACTCTACTGGATCACCCAAACCATGGAAAACAAATTTTCTAAAAGAGTTAATTTTCGGTAAAAAGCCTACGATTCAAAGTAAGCTCTATTGGCAATACTCTTGTGGTATAATCAAAGCCCATTCACCTTTACACATTCGAAAAAAATTGTTTGCCATGAAAGCTGCTTCATTTTTGAGTAGATTTTATAACCGTTAGTTCATTCTTACTTACAAAACAAAAGCCTGGCAATACCAGGCTTTTGTTTTGTAAGTGTAATTTTCTTTAAATAATACTTACAGTATTTGTAAAGTCGCGCTTTACAGTTCATTGATAGTAGTATAAATAACGACATCGTTAAAGTCATGATCACACTTTGATGAAGTTCTATATTCATCTTCAAATCCAACTAACACCTTTTTTTCAGCTGCATAATCAACTAATACCACATGTTTCCGTAAGCTTGGATCTTCCTCCGGATTCAAAATATCGTTATAGCAAAAATGAGCTGCCTTATTATTCGGTTTTTTTGTTGTTAAATTCCATCCATCCTGAAGCAAAACAAATCCAATTGATGTTCCAGGCTCAAAAGTTCCTATTTTGACTTTATCGCCACTCACAAGCGTCGTGCGATATCCAGCATTAGGAAAAATATATGTTATCGCTCTAATATCTTTTGTTTTTGCTGGTGGAGCGGATGTTGGATAAGTATAAAATGCAATGGCATTTTTATAGCTTGTCCCGGAGCCCAGATAAGTTACAAAAATATCCGATTTTTTTGTCACGCGGATGTCGGTTGTTTGATTATTGGTGAGTAACGGAGAATTTCTTAAATCCTTTTGTTCAGGAAGGCTTTGTTTACGAAAGTTTATTAATTCCTGCGATATTACATCCTTCTGCAGGTTAGAGGGTTTGCCATTCTCGTCATAAGGGGAAAGGAAATTATATTCTGTCTCCGAAAAATCCACACGCTTATCTTTTCTTTCTTTTTGACAAGAAGACATTAGAAAGAACACGAATGATAAAAGGGTAAGGTTAAAAATACGCATAAAATTGATGTATTATAAAATGAAAAGTTCAATATTTGAAACTTGAAAAGCATAGACATATCCAAATTATGATGCGGCATTTCTCGTTTTCCTAATTAGCAAATCAAAGCCATATCTAAATCTATAATTATGGATGAAGGCCATCTTTAAAAGTAAACTATCAGTTCTTCAAGCGGAGATAGGGACTTTACAAATAGGAAGGGTAGACAAAATACGATTATTTCCTTACCAGATTCTAACTGCTAAAAAATTATACCAAGTCAATACTTTAGAAAATTCTTCTCATAAAAAATAAGACTAGAATATATCTTGTTTAGAAAAGAAATTGATTGCGTATTTCTAATCCAAGTAATACAAAATTGTGAAAAAAAAACCACAAATCATATAAATCTTATACAAAAGAATCGAAAGCTTTATACATTACAGAATTTGAAGTAAGTAATTTAAAAGGGTTTGAAGACGCCCCAAACTATATAAATATTTTAAAACACTTAATCGTACTTGATTTTCCGGCGGCCGTGTTCGGATACTTGCAACGTCAAGGTGTCAAACTG
>NZ_MRCD01000237.1 GCF_001904745.1 Calothrix sp. HK-06 | reverse complement strand
TCAGTAAATCGCAAAGTTTTTTCAAGCGTCATGAACGTGCGTATAGTGATGTAGCAATAAACACGATATTTATAAGTTAAACTTATAAGGTTAAACAGTGTATGTTAGTTTTAGGCGCCTGTTGAAGCTATATAGTAACTTGGTAGCAATTACTATAATTTTTGTAAAAATAAATATTTATTTTTACGAAGATTAATATTTTTTGTTTAATTTAAAACTTTTAGAGATGCTTTTAAAGTAATCTAGTTTTATTCGCGAATTTAATGCGCGAATAAACAATCTTAATTTTTATAAAATGTCAAAAAAAATATCTTCTTCTACTGAAGACATAATTATGCGTGCTGATATTCTTTCAGCATTAATTTCAAACTTTGAACGTGAGATTAAACAAATAGCTGAGTCGGGTCCGGTGGCGCCACCAGACTCTTGGATTCTGCGCTACCAAGTAAAGGGTAAGAGCGATATTTACTGGTACTATAAATTACAATGTAAAGAAGCTGTTTTTCCAGAGCAAGGCGACCCCTCAAAATTCTCTAAATATAAACACTTAGGAAAGCCTGGTAGCACTGTATATAATGAAGCTATTATATGTTTAGCTCGACGTGTGAAAATTGATGCTCTTGAACGTATGATAAATACGATAAAGCAAGGTTGGCTCGACTTATATGAAGAAAAAGAAAAAAATGAAAGACGAAAATATTCGCGTATTAAAAACGCGAATTAATATTCAATCTTATATTTAGGTGTGTTTATAACAAACAATACCTTACTCACTGGCTAATCAAAAAAGAATCTGATTTTAATTAAATTGCGGGTGCTATCTATCATTTGACGTTTATGACAGCAAAACAATTAGCTCTTACAGACATAGAAACACTTGATGAAGTTATAAGTTGTTTAACTGAAAATTTTAATATTGGCACTCAAGGAGCGACTAATCAGCAAAATCTTTTTGAAATTTTAGTGAGAGCGGCAAGTATTGGAGATAGTATTGAAAATACAAGTAAAGTTTTAGAACAAAGCCCTTGCGGTAACGATATTAGATATCATTTAGAGAAAATTAATGATTTTGAACAAGTAGAGCGACATATTAACTCAGCTTTGAAGAGTCGAATTCCTAAAAGAATTAAAAAAGGTCGCCACAAAATTGCGATTGATTTAAATTTAATTCCGTATTATGGGAAACCAAATAATCATGAAGAAGATTATATATATAGAAGTGAAGCAAAATCCGGTACTAATTCTTTTTACGCTTACGCAACTGTATATGTATTAACAAAAAATAAAAGAGTTACATTGGCTATTAGAGGAGTTCGTTGGTATGATACAAGTGTTGCTATTATAACTTATTTACTTGCAGAAATTAGCAGTTTAAATATAGATATAAAAACTTTTTATCTAGATAGAGGTTTTTTTAATGTTCCTGTTATTAGATGGTTAAAAGCTTTAAAAATACGTTTTATCATGCCAGCAATCAGGCGGGGTAAGAAAAAAGGAATCAAACAATTTTTAAAGGGTAAAAGTAGTTATAGAACGACTTATACGATGAGCAGAGGTAAAGATGATGATGTAACTTTTGACCTGTGGATTATTTGTAAATATAGGAAAGGAAAAGGCAAAAGAAAAAAACATGGAGCAGAGTATTTTGCTTATGTTGTTTATGATGTAAAAATTAATTTAACTTATGTGCATGAAGATTATAGAAAAAGATTTGGTATTGAAAGTAGTTATAGACTAAAAAATCTGTGTCGGATTAAAACGAATAATAAAAAGCCTGCTTTAAGATTACTATTTGTTGGAATATCTTTTCTTTTAGTTAATATTTGGGTTTATTTACTCTGGTTTAAAGTTAGTTGCGCTCGAAAAGGCAGACGTTTAGTTTATAGTAATCTTTTTGGGCTTAAACAAATGCTTGCCTTTTTAAGGCAAACAGTTGAAGAAAAGTATAAAACAGCAAGAAATGTTTATATTCCATCTGATTAATAATATTGTTTTTTCTGACTTCGCTCTTAAGATATCCATTCTCAAAAAATTAAAATTAATTCATGAACTCCTGAAAATAGATGAGAGCATTGGAGTTTAAAAATCAGTTTTAAGATGAATAATTTTGATTAGAATATGAGAAGTTTTGAGCGAATCAAACAAGCATCGATTTGTGAGCAAATAGATTTTTTTAGACTTACCATATAGTCAGCTTTTTAACACCGAATAACTATGTTTCTTACATTCATTCGATGCTTATCGAGTACGCTATATTCGCCTCGGATAGCATAATTAATTTCTTGATAGAGTGCGTCAGTTAATACGCTCTTTTTTATACTCCGTGCGCTGGAAGCAGGTGTGATTTTATTGCGCTCCGAGGCGCCTTGGTTTGAAGGTCTTGGTGGAACCAAGACCTTTTACCATAATTTAATATACTTTAATAGTATTTAAATACTGTTAATTTACTTATGAAAGAAATTAGCTATAAGTAAATCTAATTGATTTGTCACCAATAGTTAAGAGTAATCTTGAATAAATTGTATTTTTTGCTACAGTTTTTCGGGTTTTTGAAAAGTTTGTGATTTACTGA
>NZ_MRCD01000236.1 GCF_001904745.1 Calothrix sp. HK-06 | reverse complement strand
CCCACATTCCGCACCCCCTGGCGCCACATGCGATAAATCAGCACTAAAAAACCATTAAGCACATAAATACTATATAATCTAATGAGAATTAATATGATTAATTATAGTTATTATGTATTAAATAAGTTCTAATTAGTAATGTTGTAACGCAATATAAGGAAGAAGAAAATTTACTTTAAGTTATATATTGGACTAACTATAAATTGCGTAAATACCGCATTTTCAAGCAAAAGATATTACAACAATTTCTGACAATAAATTAAGTGCATTTAAAACCAAATTTAACTATAAATATAGTATTATTACTTAAAATTTTTCTCAAGCATACAATTGTTAGATGGCACAGACGCGCGCAAAAAGTTATTCAAGCGTCGAACAGTTAATATCTAGTTAACAATAATGTTTTTAAGTTACGCTGCGGGACTCCGACTAAGTAGTATTATTAATATCAATATTTTTTTACTGTAGGTTTAAGAGTCCGAACATCAAAATTACACAATGCAACATACAAATGAAGCGGAGGGCGCAGTATCAGATTCGGCGCCGAAGCACGACTGGCACCGTTGATTGGTACCTAAAAATGTAAGAATATAAATAAATACTTTAAATGCATTTACTGTTATGTCTAATCTCAAAGATATTGAAGTTCAAAATCTTGACCATCTGGGTATAGTTGCCGGAATAATTGATTCAATTGGATTAGTCGAAATAATTAATGATTTATTAGGAACTGATGTTTCAGAAAAAATCAGTTCTGGACATGTAGTAAAAGCCATGATTTTAAACGGACTTGGTTTTGTTTCCAGTCCACTCTACATGTTTTCTAAATTTTTTGAATCCTTACCTTGTGAACATTTAATAGGAGAAGGAATTAAAGCTGAATATTTGAATGATGATAAATTAGGTAGAACATTAGATAAATTATTTGAAAAAGGGCTAACAACAACTTTTTTGGCTATAGCTTTGAACGCAGTTGAAAAATTCTCAATATTATTATCATATTTGCATTTAGATTCTACATCATTTCATACGCATGGGGAGTATAACTTCGACAGTTTAAATATAAATAGTAGCCATCAAAATAAGGGTAGTTATAATGAATCAAAAGATGAGCTGGAAATTGAATCACCGCAACCAATTAATATTACTTATGGTTATTCGCGCGACCACAGACCGGATTTAAAACAATTTATTGTTGATTTAATATGTTCCGGAGATGGTGATATACCAATATTTTTTAAATCAGCATCTGGGAATGAAACTGATTCTTCTAGTTTTGGAAAAATATTAGCTAATTTTAAAAAGCAAATACAAGTTGATAGCTTGATGATAGCAGATAGTGCTTTATATACAGCATCAAATATCGGATTACTAACTAATATACAATGGTTATGTAGAGTACCTTTTAGTATATCGTTAGCTAAAAAATCAGCTTCCGAATTAACTTCATCAGAATTGATAAAAAGCCAAGTATCTGGATATTCGTTTGCGATGACAACAAGTAATTATGGAGGAATAGAGCAGCGATGGTTGGTAGTAGAAAGCTCTTCGAGGAAAGATTCTGACTTACGGAAACTAGAAAAAAAAATTCAAAAACTAGAGCAAAATGCTATACTTCAATTAAAAAAATTACAAAAAGAACAGTTTAATTGCTATCAAGATGCACGATTAGCTACATCTAAGCTATCTAAACAGTTTAAATATCATCAAATTGATAATATTGAAATTATTGAGAAAGCATCAAATACTAAAATCTCAGGACAAACATCATTTTACCAACTTCAAGCTACTTTATCTAAAGACGAAAGCGCTATAGCGAGCGAAATTCAAAGTGCTGGACGTTTCGTTTTAGCAACAAACGTTTTAGATGAAACATTACTTAGCAACGATTCGATGATTTCTGAGTATAAAGCACAGCAATCGTGTGAGAGAGGATTCGGATTTCTTAAAGACCCTTTATTTTTTACAGATAGCGTTTTCTTAAAAACTCCAAAAAGAATAGAAGCTTTGGCTTTTATTATGGCTCTGTGTTTGCTAGTTTATACTCTTGCACAGCGACAAATTCGACTAGCTCTCATGAACGTAAAATCTACTATTAAAAATCAATTAGGTAAACCAACAAATCGTCCAACGATGCGTTGGATATTTCAATGTTTTCAATCTATTCATATCCTTGCATTTAATAATGAGAAACAAATATCTAATCTGACTCCTGATAGACAATTTATACTTAGCTTTTTACCAGAAGATTGCCGACGATATTATAATTGTTGACTTAATTTAATAATTTTATTTCCAGAAGTTACTTCTGCGCGCGTTCCTGAAGAAAGCGAGTCCTAAATCTCGCTCTCAATCAACATGTTCTTAAAGTATATCTTTATAGTCAAAATATTAATTAAATTTAAAACTATCGTAAAAATTATTATATTTACTTATCAGATAAGTATTTGTGTCTCTTGAAATTATACTAGTGCGCTTGTTGCTTCTTATTGAGAATATAATTATTGTACTTCAAAATAAATGTTGCCCAACTACAGTAGTTCAAGGTATCATTTAATTCTCTGAAGCTAAAATTTAGCTAAGTAACAACCGAATGTGGCGCCTAGGGTGCGGAATGTGGGTT
>NZ_MRCD01000235.1 GCF_001904745.1 Calothrix sp. HK-06 | reverse complement strand
AAATTTAATCCCCCCAACCTCCCTTAATAAGGGGGGCTTAAGATATGTAAATTTTATTACCTTATCAAGAGGGCATAAAAAACACTCTTGTTCCCCCCTTATTAAGGGGATTAGGGGGGATTTCTATTCAATTACTTTCATCCCAATCTGTCATAAAATCCCATTCATCATTTTCATTTACTAAAACCTCTACTTGCGGTGTAGCAACAGGTTCTTTACCTTGGAGCAAACTTTCATAGGCGCCTGAGTCAACCCATTTTAATAGTTCAGATGCTCTCATTACAGCCCAAGGAAAAGTATATTCCATAAAGCTAAAAGTTTTGGCAAATTTACTTAAATTATCTAGCTTGTCTAATTCAAAAGCGCGCGCTTGTGTTTCAAAATCATTAATTGTATCTTGATTTAAATAGTCAGATGGCAAACCACCCATTTTCATTAAAGTTTTTATCGCAACATCTTTATCTTGACATGCTAACAAACCCGCGCGGTCGGCGGTAAATTCTGACATTATCATCCAATTATATAATGCAATTTCTAAACCGTTTGCTGCTATGCCACCCATACCCAGCGTTGTGGCACCTATTATATTTTTAATTACGGGCATAACCTTAGCCATTTGCTGATATGCTAAATACTTCCCTTTAATAAGAGCAACTTCGTGTCCAAATAGAAACATTAGCTCATCATGGTTAAGCCATTCCATTCCTTCTAAGTTAATGCCAACTACTGGCTTTTCTACTCCTATTGCATACGCTTGAATATGTCCAGTTCCGCGAAAGACGTAAAGTTCTGGAATTGGTGTAACATCCAAAATATTACAGGTTTCTATAAAAGCATTATATAGATGGGGAAAATTTCGAGGTGTGACATTGAAGTCACCACCCATGACTTGCATATGCAGTAATTTGTCAATACCAAATTCGTTGACTTTTTTCAATAACGTGGGTAACACAGGGGTGCGTTCTAATGACACAAGTGCTTTACGGTCAGATGGATGTTCGTAAACTTGTGTTTTTAAGCCTGGAAATTGTTTTCTTACCATAATTTTAAAAGTAAATTTCCGGATTTTGGATAAACTAAAGTGAAGTTAAAGAAATAAAAAATATTATAGGATATGTAGACCCGAACAGGAGTGCAATGCTAAAAGCGCAAGAAATATTGGTAGAGCGGTATCAACTTCTTCATGTGCTGGGTGAAAGTGCAAGTCGTCAAACTTGGCTAGCACAAGATTTGGTGAATCATGAGCAAGTTGTTGTTAAACTGCTGATAACTAGTGACCAGTTGCAGTGGGAGAATATACGACTGTTTGAACGCGAAGCAAAGGTACTACGACAATTAGACCATCCTCGCATTCCTCAATATTACGATGACTTTGTGCTGGAGCGCGATATTGTCTCTTTTGCTTTGGTTCAGGAGTATATACCAGCTAAGTCTCTTAAGGAATTACTTGCTTCGGGTAAGACTTTTAGCGAGACTGAAGTCAGGAAAATAGCCGTTGCTGTCCTAAAAATCTTGATTTACCTTCACACACTTAGTCCCCCTGTATTGCATCGCGATATCAAACCTAGCAATTTATTGTTTGACTCTTCAAAAATTAAAAACCAAGTATACTTAGTTGACTTCGGCGCCGTTCAAGACCGTGCTGCCACAGAAGGCGCCACTTTTACAGTCGTTGGTACTTATGGATATGCTCCGTTAGAACAGTTTGGTGGACGCGCGACACCTGCATCTGACCTCTACGCACTGGGAGCAACTTTAATACATTTAGCAACAGGTATTCCACCAGCAGATTTGCCGCAGTTTGATTCAAAGATGCAATTTGCCCATCTTACCAAACTCAACCCAGGATTTGTAAGATGGTTACAGCAAATAACCGAACCTAACTTAGAGAACCGCTTTCAAACAGCGTCAGCAGCATTAGAAGCACTCCAAATAAACCAGTCGGCAATAACTAGTGCGTACAAAGATGTTCCTTATAGTCCTATATCGGTAAGAAAATCATTAGATAAATTAGCAATTTATGTCCCTAGCATAGATGAAAAAGCTATTGGATTAATACTTGGAGGAATTGGACTACCTCTTTGGGTGTTGTTCTGGAAATATGTTACATCTAATATTACTTTCAGTATTAGTAATATTTATATCTTATCTTGGGTTTTTATTTGGCTAATAATGGGTATTTTATTAGCAGCTTGGTGGATATTACCTAACGAGATTGAAAGTTATATTTATTTTGATAACCAAAGCTTTGAAATTCAATGGAAACTATTTGGCATCACTATTAAAAAACAGCGCGGTAATGTTTTAGATATTAATAAAGTATATAGTTCTCAAATTAGTAGTAAAAATCAAAATCATAAGCAAATGTATGAAGTTATTTTATCTTTGGGGGTAGATGAGTATTATATTGGTAGGCTTAGACAGGGTTTAAGTCAAGAGGAAAGTCGTTACCTAGCTTCAGAAATTAGAGATTGGTTAGGAATTTAATAAGGGTTGTATAGGGGGGTAGAATGTTAGAACCAGGACAAGTAATTGATAATCGTTACAGGTTACAAAAAAAATTAGGACAAGATACTAGTCGTCAGACTTGGTTAGCAATATTATTAGATTCTACAGAACAAGTTG
>NZ_MRCD01000234.1 GCF_001904745.1 Calothrix sp. HK-06 | reverse complement strand
ACTAGGGTGTTGACTTTATGGCAAATTAGCCAAAAAAACTTCATGCTATATTTGTGTCGTCATAACTCGAACTCAACATGCTTCCGTTTTCGACCAACTGTTTGTTCCGAAGCACGCTTCGAGTCTAAAATAAAAAATCAGGTAATATTAGCAAGCTCGAATTGCTCGACTTTATCAATTTTTTATAATAGTGAGCATCCAGTGAAGGGCAAAAACACTCAAATAAGAGGCGCCGTCTTATAAACACTGTAATCTTAAATTTAGTTATAATACTCACTACATATACTACTTTTATCAGCTTAAAACTTATTCAATTTTACAGATTTTATTAATAATATTCTCAATATATACCAAATATTAACCGAAAATATAATACTAACAAAAACTATATTCAACAGAACGCGGAGGTTATAAGCTTCAGCTTGTAACGACGCCACGGCGCCTATAATCAAGCTAATCAATAATAACAGGACTTACGCAACTGGCACAATCAGTCTTGGTCTAGCTTCGTTCGGCCGTCGATACCCCACATAAGTTGTATGCTACAAAAGCAGCATAATAATAGGTCTTGACTGAAAACGTTGCTAGAATGTCAAGATAAAAGCAGATATTAATGCTGAAAACGGCTTTCAACGTAAATTTTATAAATTGTAAACATAGATTTTTTATTACAACTATCATAACTAATAAAGTATCGGCTGAATATGTTGGGGTAAGTAGTTATGATGTGGTGTTTTTGAATAAATTTATTATTCTTACAAATAACTTAAGGCAATGCGTAGCTATGCAACGCTGCGCCACATAACTCTACTTTAAATAATGAATTATTAATTGAATTAAACGTGAGCGTATTTTTACTTGCGCCCGCGCTCCACTCATCTGGTCTTAAAATGAGTCAAAAACTATAGCTACCAATAGATGCAGAACTAATCCAATACAATTTAAAATATATACAATAGCCATACTGTGTTATGATAACAACACTATAAATTTGTTATCAGTTTTCTGGGGTTTATTAAGAAATAAAGAGTTTTTCACAATTATCATAAAACCCAAACGTGTAGGCGTTGGAGTGCCTTCCCCAAACCCCAACCCGGTACCTGTTTTTTACTGACTTGAGTGCCCTATCGGTCACTAGTCAGTAAAAAACAGGTTAGTAAAAATAAACAGGTCGTTATATACCAAATATTAACTTAAAATATAATATTAACAAAAACTATATTCACAAGAACATGGAGGTTATAAGCTTCAGCTTGTAACGACATTCTTCGGCGCCTGTAATCAAGCTAATCACTATTATAACTGGAAAATACAATTCTTCTCTTTGAAAGCATTGACTGTCCAAAAACTTGAGTTAACCAAATTTCTAAGTCAGTATACCGAACTGCTTCTAATGCTTGTTTTAGCACTGAAGTAGTTAGATTGATAGTGCATAAAGCAATATTCAAAATCATCTGACCCATCTGTTTTATCGGAGATTTAGAAGAAAACTGCTTGTATTTACCAAAAATTGACTCAAGCACATCAGAAGTTCCCAACAAGGTCTGACCTTCAGGAATCTGACTACTTTCACTGGTAATAAATTCAAGAATATTTTGTCTAAATTTTGAACTGAGATTTGTATTTAATAAAACCTCATCTAGGTCAAAAACATCTACGGATTGTTGGTTAATTCCGCAAGTTTTTAATTGAGTTTCTAAGCTCCTTGTCGTTGTAACTATTTGGCTCCAAATCAAAATTTCATCTTGATAGTTATTTAACCATCCAAATTTTTCTTTCAATTTTTCGTTTAAAATATCTGGCTCAATATTTGGTGCCAATTCTATTATAGTTTCAATTGGAGAGTTTAAGACACTTTGTGCCCAATTAATTAAATTTTCAATATTAAAATAACGACACAGAGAACGTTGAGATGGAGGAGATAGAAATGCTAATTCTGTCTGTTGAAGTTTTCGACGGCACTGATTACACTCAACTCTAAAAGATTGATATTTATCTGAACTTTCTAATTCATATTTAATAAATAGAGCCATTGCATGAGTTACATCATAAGTATAAACAACATCAGGATATTTTTGCTTATACAGTCTTATTCCTCTTTCAAGGTCGCTGCCGTGGTCAGATATTATTTGTAATGGATAACCAACTTTATTACTCAGTTCAGTCAATTTTTGCTCAATTAGTTCTCCTTTAGTCGAGTACATAATTTCAATCGCTAAAAGTTGAACATCTTGATGCAATAAACCTCGCTTTGAAGGTAAGACACTTTGTTCAAAATATTCTTGAGTCACTCCTAACACCACTAAGCATTTTTGTGTTCCTAGCTCTACTGTTAAGTCAATAATAAAAATCCAATCAGTTCGATATTCTTTTTCTCTATTCAACTCATATAAACCAATGCGACCTAGCCATTTTCTAATAATGCTAAAACTTGGTGCCTCTAGAGACGTGAATTCTTCATATAACCCGAAGATTTTTCCAACTCCTCGTAAACTACTTCCACAATTAATTATTTCTTGCACCGCAAGTTGTACAGTTTGAACACAGTAATGATGATTACTAGCTCTGACTTTTTCTACAGTAGGACTTAAAATTATATCCGATTCAAAATTCACATCCCCTTTTTTTGCCCATCAACTGATTGGGTTGCTTTTGAACGTAATTGCTCTTCAGCCTCCATCGCACGCTTTTTCCAATTTTCCCGTGAAAGTGACAAATCTCTGACTTTTATCTCGAGCGTTCTAAGCTTCTCTTGCTTAACCAGAGCTTTTTCTTTCCAATTGTCTCGACTTTGCCTAAACAGACGTGCCAAGCGGCTCACCGGACTTTTAAACTCATTTATCACAAAGCACCCTCCAAAGCCTGGGTATAAAACGACATACATTCTGTATGAAGAAATATCATCATTAGGCGCCCAAAGTCAACACCCTAG
>NZ_MRCD01000233.1 GCF_001904745.1 Calothrix sp. HK-06 | reverse complement strand
AACAACAAGGTTTGCTTTTACATGATTGTGCAACTGCTGCGGGTTCATCAGGTGGTCCAATTATCGCAGTAATTGGTGGTCAGCCTTACATCGTGGCATTAAATAATGCAGAAGCCAAAAATGTCCTCACTGGGCAAGACATCATTAATTATGCTGTTAAAATTTCTACAATTGAGCAAAGTTTAAGCCCGAATTAAAGCAGCAGGCATAACTTAGGGAAGGCGCCGCTTCTCGATTTCTACCCAACTACTATAAGCATAAATACTGCACACCACTTTCCTATTTATGTAAATAGCCAAGCGGCGCCACTTATTCTTATATCAGTACACTAATCGTAAATTGTATATAAATGAGTACGCATTATTTTATTTAAACCGTGCTAGCACTTAGAAGAATCGACAAAAAACGGTACTTTCAAAATCCAGCAGTTAAAATGCCTATAATCAGCACATACTAGAGGTTACGGCGTGTCCCGCATGAAAATAATTTCTTATATAAAAATAATCAGTCGGGACACAAAAATAAGCCAAAGTATTTGTATAAAATTTGTAACCTATCGACTTCGACTCATATCCAAACGGCACCAACACTTAGACTGATTGACTGATACCAACCGTTTTATACTCCAGCGGCGCCGACAGCCGACTGATAGCATCGCTGATATCGATACGCAAGCCCAGACAGCAATCAAACGATACCTCGACCACTGCCGACAGATTGACCAATGCCAACACCAACGTGAATATAGTTACGCAAATCTAAACTAGTTACGTTAACATCACCACAAGCTATCTATATCTTCAAAAGAATCTAGATAAAGCGCAAGCACTAAGATAAACGATGCTGACAACAATGAAAACTGAACCAAATCCTATTGAATGGGCAGCTTTTACTTTAATTGGTGAAGCACAATAATCTAGCACCGCCGTTTAATCAAGCATCTATACCGCTATCTATACGAGCGTGTAGCTAGCCCCACAAACTTAAATGTCAGTGGATTGACAGTTTTGGGACAAACTCGGATTCTTATATATAAAACCAAGTAGAGTTTGTCCCAGGTACTAATATGCAAATATACACACTACTTAGTTGAGTGCTTTGAAGCTAAGACTTGGAATCGTGTACAAAGTCCTGTATTTTCTTGCTAGCAGTGCATCTAGAGTCTTTTACAGCAATTTTCAGGTAATTAAACCACAAATAGTGGTAATCTGAGAATGAAGTGGTAGTTTAATTATATGCCAGTAGCTTATTCAGGGGATCTACGTTCTCGTGTAATTGAGGCTTATGAAGCTCACGAAGGTTCACAGCGTCAATTGGCGGAAAGATTTAAAGTTAGCTTGTCATTCGTGCGTAATTCCGCAGCGTCAATACCGCTCTAATGGAACCATTGAACCAAAACGCCGTGGCGGATACCTAGAACCAACTATAAAAGACAAGCATCTAACAATTATCGAGTCTTTTATTAAAGAGAAAAATGATTTGTTGCTTTCAGAACTGTGTGAGCGTTTCTTTTTACACACAGGTATAAAGGTAAGTATTACTACAATGCACCGCGCGGTTAATAAATTAAACTTACGTCTAAAAAAAAACTAAGTATGCTAGCGAGCAAGATACTCCACGAGTCTCAGAGTTACGTCATGACTTTCGTCGTTGGTTAGATAAAATTGACGTGCGAAACCTCATATTTATAGACGAAGCAGGACTAAATTTATCTATGTCACGCTTATTTGCGCTCTTCAAAGGACGGTGAAAGAGCAGTTGGCAGTGTTCCTGGAAACAAAGGTGGAAATGTTACTTTAGTTGGTGGATTAGGACTAGATGGATTAGTAGCTTCTATGACTATACCAGGTAGTATAAATACAGAAATTTTTTTAACTTTTGTAACTCAGGTTTTGGCACCTCAATTATGGAAAGGGGCAATTGTAGTGATGGATAATCTACGAGTTCATCATGCTGAATGTATACGTGTAGCAATTGAGTCAGTTGGTGCCAGAGTGAAATTTTTGCCTCCTTATTCTCCCGATTTATCTCCTATAGAGCAATGTTTTACAAAATTGAAACAGTTTTTACGC
Organism: Calothrix sp. HK-06; assembly: GCF_001904745.1. Taxonomy (GTDB): domain Bacteria; phylum Cyanobacteriota; class Cyanobacteriia; order Cyanobacteriales; family Nostocaceae; genus Dulcicalothrix. Next base: position 871 of record NZ_MRCD01000233.1, on the reverse strand, counting down.
TCAAGTGAGGCGCGCACACTTGAATCTTTGAATCAGGCTATGACCGAAGCAGTAGATTCGATTACTGAAGATGATACATTTGGATGGTTCAATCACTGTGGTCTATTTACCTGAAAATTGCTGTAACTGGAAAGCTTCCCACAGTTGCTTTACGAGAAGCGCAATTACAATTGTGGCAAAGTAAAGAGTGGCAAAGTCCATATTGGCGCCGTTCACTTTGCAGGGTGACTGGAAATAAACAACATCAATTATTGCTCAATCACAGCTAAACGAACACGCGCGCACGCGGTGCCAACTCACGCAAGCCACGACACTCCAAGTGTCTAAATAATTAGTGCTAAAGCCACGATAACAGATTACCGCGCTTGGTTCCAGTAATCAACACGAGCGGCGCCAACTGCGAATATCACAGCGGCGCGCCGACACCTTGACACAATTTAAGGCGCCGTCGATCTGATTTGTACCAACAAAGTACTACTAGCTACCCCACCATTTCTACTTTCTCCGTACAAATTTGGTAGCCAACTATAAAATAATACTCAATTTTTCTTGTCTAAGTGGTAGTTAACCCCTAGAATGCTCTAAAATCGACGATAGCCATTAAATGATGTATTCGTATTGCCGACATAGTTTTAGCTGTCTTGCAGCTAATTCTCAGGGGTAGTTTTAAACACTTGTTAGTAGCCAACCCAGGTATTACTTTTAATTGGGGAATTTCTTTTCTTATAGTTCTGTATTTTCTTAATTAATTAGTATATATAGATGGTGGCTACTTACTAACACGTACATTAATTATACGTAATAATTTGGGATTTTATTGTAGGTGGTTCGATGCGGCGCCAACACTTCGACCACTGTTAACAGCTTGACC
>NZ_MRCD01000232.1 GCF_001904745.1 Calothrix sp. HK-06 | reverse complement strand
ATCCTATGGTGCGGTTCAATAAGCTGAATTGTGCTATTTCTTATTTTGCGGGCACCTGTGATTGTTGTGAATGCGGGCGCCGACATTTTATAGAATTTACGAGGTAGCCAATTGATTAATATACGAGGACAATTTATAACTATTGGCTCTACCGATAATCGGCTTGTAAAAGGCGCCTGGAATGAAAAATGGTTAAGGTAAACTAATGGTTATATAAAAATTATGATGGGCAATATTTAGGAGTAATAAAATCTCCATGCGGTACTATCTGATTTTTAATAGGACTTACGCTGCATAAACCTGGTTTCTATGCAAATTCGTCATTTTTATTACATGCTATCAACGAAGAAACCAGGTTTCTAGGTTTTCATGCGTAAGTCATGTTTAAGTTTGATCTTTGAAGTTGTTTATTAACTCTGTCTCAGCTTGGAACCAATGTTCTGTTGATTTACCATCTGGATTGCCCATTTTTTCCCAAATTTCGTAAGCCCTTAAACGAATTTGGGTGTCCGTTGGGCGGTTACTCATAAAAAATTCACAGCAATTAATATTAAAGTTATATGGTACTTGTCCAAAAAAATCCTGGCGACCAAGAATTTTTGCCGTAAAACGGTAACAATCTTGTCTTATTGGGCAATTTTGCCCTGAACACATCGTAATATCGTAAGGCATGTACAGTAGATTTAATAGTTATGAAGAACGAGAACCCGCAGGACATTGAACCTTTCCTGATAACTTATTTGGTATTTTGGGTTTAGCTGGTGCATTCATACTGGGTTTTTCAGTTTCACAAATAGCAGTCATGGTAAGCAACTCTTGTTTATTCTTAACTACATATACAACCCCGGTATAGCTGTTTAACTCTGGTTTTTTTGCCGTTACCGTCATCATTACTTGTTGCTTTTGATTACCTTGCGGAATGACTCGGAAACTATAACTTTCGGTTTCCGACTTAATACCCAATTGTAAATCGTTCAAGTTACTAGAAAATTTATCATTCTCAAGAAAGTATGCTTGTTGTCCACGTAACATTGAACCAAGATAGGTTTTTCCTTCCGACTGTGCTGATTTTTTTCTTTCTTGAACAACATTGATAACTTGGGTGTTTCTAGGTAATTTAGTTAAGTTAGAAACTTTTTCAATTAATATCGAACCAGTAGTAAATTCTGTTGGTCTAGGTTCTCCAGGACGCAAGCCAATAAGTTCTAATCGTATTTTACCTTCTGGTGTTGTTTCAAATATCGTCTTGATATTTTCTGCTTCAGAACCAAATATCAAATCTATTTGCATTGGTTTGGTGCTACTATTAATTTTATAGGGAATTTCATAAGCGCTAGGTTTATCAAAACTTCCACCAAAGGTGCCACCAAACCAAGGTGAAAATAACGGTAGGACGTATAATTTTTTTTCTGGTGTAAATACTACCGAGACATTAAAAGGGGAAAAATCTTTGATGCTCCATTGTCCAACTAACTCCGGTAGTTGCTGTTCAATAATTTCAGGAGAACTACCTGGTTTTGAAGGTTGGGTGTTATTTTGCGCCAGTACTACAGAGGTAGAAAGCTCAGAAACAGCTAGATATAGGCTTGCAGTCATGATTATTAAGAGTAACTTTTGCGACATGTCAATCTGTTAAAATACGGTATGTAGATTTTAACCCGATTTTTTCAAAATGGCGAAGTAGTATTGTTAAAAGGCACCGTTAACCGCAAATTACGGCGTTTCGACCATCCACATCTGGTAAAAGTGGCGCCTATCAATATATAAAAGATAAATCACCGCGCTTGTATATCTATTTGTTATCTCAGATAGATTCCCCCAAGAATCTCAAGCTATTAATAAGTTGAAACGCTTAACTTGATAGGTAGATATGGAATAGATAAGCTCCGCGTACTTGAGGGAATCCCTTAGCTTTTTCTATTTTAATCCATATAAAAGGCGCCACTTCGTTTTATAATACCGCTACACACCGTCTATCTTGGGCCTGATCTGTAGAATATGTGTAGTGGAAAATGTTAAAGTCAAATATATGTGTAGGTTGTAATTATGACCCAAGCTTTAACCAAACCTGTAACTTACGAAGAATTTATCGAATGGTATCCCAATAACGGGAAGCAATACGAACTACATAATGGAGTAATTATTGAGATGGCGCCACCAAGTGGAGAACATAAAGATGTAACTGGATTTTTAGCACGCAAAATAGGAACCGAGTTTGATCGACTTAATCTACCTTATAATATCCCCAAAACAGGTTTTGTCAAAACGCCATTTGCCGAATCTGGTTACTTGCCTGATGTCCTAGTAATAAATCGTGCCAATCTTATTAATGAACCTCTGTGGAGTAAAGAATCTACAGTTATTTATCCTGAATCTGTGCCACTAGTCATTGAGGTAGTAAGTACTAATTGGCGTGATGATTACTACAAAAAGTTTGCCGACTACGAAGAAATGGGTATTCCTGAATTTTGGATTGTGGATTACAAAGCACTGGGGGGACGCAACTTTATTGGTAATCCTAAACAACCAACAATTTTTGTGTGCGAACTTGTTGATGGAGAATATAAAATGACAGCATTTACAGGTAATAATCCTATCATCTCCCCTACCTTCCCCCAACTTAACCTTACTGCACAGCAGATTTTTGACTCGGCGAAGCCATAGTCAAATCATTAATATTACTTATGTATTATCGGATAACTGTTGACATAGTTCTTCCAAATCTTTATCTTGTGTTTCAATAATTGTTTGAGCTAAAGTTTTTAAGGATTGGATATTGCGATAACTTGTATCATCTATAATATCACTAGGCTCTAATTTATCAGTTTGAAAACGATAGTAATATTTCTGACAAAATTTTGAAGGTAGTAATTCTTTCAATTGGTAATCTATAGTCAGTAAATCGCAAAGTTTTTTCAGGCACCGTGGACGTGCGTATGCTAATGTCGC
>NZ_MRCD01000231.1 GCF_001904745.1 Calothrix sp. HK-06 | reverse complement strand
ATCCCGTCTTCGGGACTGAAACCATTTTCACGTTCTTTGTATGTTTGCAGCAAATTTACCTTTCAAATTTACGAATCCCGTCTTCGGGACTGAAACATTTTGATTGACCCGCCATCGAATGAAGTGTCAGATGCTTTCAAATTTACGAATCCCGTCTTCAGGACTGAAACGTGAGTACCAGCAAATTGAAAAGTCTAAAACTCGTATTGATAGAGCTTTAACTCTTCGGCTGCATCTTTTGCGATACTTTGGCGTAAATCGAAAGGTAGTAAAACTTCGCACCTTGGGCGCCATGCTCGTAAGCGCATCATGATACCGTTATCTTTATGGCGATAATTGGCTTGATAATAAGCGTCTTGTGGTGAGCGATTTTCTAATACGTTGAGTAGTGCTTCTCGGTGTTCTTGTTCTATAGTTTCTTTGACAATGAGATTTTTTGCTTTTTGATAATTGATGCGTTTAAAAGTTTCGTGACGATTAGTGTTGCGAATATACCGATTATCGTAATCGCTGTCAAATCGTAGTATCATTAATCGTGGTTTTAAGTAGAAATCAAAACCCCAAGCTTTTTGGTCTATTGCAATAGCAATTTCATCTGGAGTTGGGAGGGATGCTTTTTTGTAACGTTGTTGTAAGTAATTAGGAATATGTGGATAATTCCATGTTAAAGGAGTAATGTTTTGAATACGGTCGATACGAAAATTATACCAATCGGTTGTTCCATCAGGGCTTTGACCACAAGCACATAAATAAACAGCCCTTTGCATGTAGTAAATGCAAACTGGAAAAACAACGCAATCAATATTCTCGCCGACTCTTGCACTATCATATGTAATTTTGATGGGAGGTACTGGAGTTTGCTGCCATAAATCTTTTAATTCGTTGTGCCATCTATCAACTAAATCGGTTTTTTTGTTGGAAGTAACGTAATCTAATTGCAGGAAGAAGCGTTGTACTCCATTAATTTGATTTGAAAGATTTTCAGCAATACAAGCTAAATCCGCGTGCATAAAATTTAATTCGTAGTCACTCATTGGTGAAGTGGTTGTATTATCGTGTAGATTTACAGGACGAGATGGGAATTTTGCGACTAGATGATATTTTTGGTCTTCATATCGTAACCAACCTAGTTCGGCTAAAATTTCTAAGTCTCTTTGAAGGGTACGACGAGTAACCCCAAATAAACGTAAGTCTAAAATTTGCTCTAAAGTTTTCTTGTTGTTTTTATCTTGAGGGTCAAAAATCAGTAATTTTATGGAAGTATCTTTTAATTCGCTTGATTTACTACTGCGTTTTTTCTTATTTTGTTCTTGCGGATGGCAATAATGTGATTTTATGGCATTTATCCATGCATCTGGGGTAATTCCTGTAGCTGAGGTAAATAACCACTCTCGAACAGTTTTCGCACAAGCACAGTTTGCATCATGTATTGTTGGTATTTTTTCTCCTTGAGGATGAGTTTCGCTAAAAAACAGATTTCGCCAATCGCTGTAACTCCACTCGTTAGGTAAATTAAGCTTTACTGTTTTATCCCCGTAAATAGTATGTAACCACACCCACAACCGCATCGCGCGGAGTAAATTCTGCTTGAGCGAACCGCGCGCTAACCACTGCAACAGTTCAACACTGGGAGTATCTTGAAATTCGTCAACCACAATCTAAAATCCTTTGCTGCTATAAATCTAAGTTAAACTATGCTGGAAGAAGAGTCTTCCAAGTATGGTTTATGATGTAGCCATGCAACGAGGTAAGGCAATGGTTACTTACAACATTGAGCGAAACGAGGATACTTTACTAGTTAACTTTGGTGAACCTGCACGAAACGACCAAATCGTTAAAGATGCTGCCGCGCGGTTAGAAAAGATGGTAAAGTCTGGCGAACTGCGAGGTGGACAATTGCTCAAAATTAATGGTCCCGTCTCGATTCCTGCTGCTTTTGTTTTAGCACATCGTCTTTGCCACCTTTTTGGCGCCATTGGCTGCTTTGATCCAAAATTAGGAAAGTATGTGATTTGCATTACACATAATCCTGAGTATAATTTGGGAGATGTGATAGATTGATATTTCCTGTATAGGGTTTATGGGTACAACTACTACTATCAGATTTTATGAGTACGTATAACATTAGCCTGGAAGGTGACATCCTGAAAGTAGGCTTTGCAAAACCTGCTCATGGCGACCAGATAGTTAAGGATGCTGCCGCGCGTTTAGATGAGATGATAGCATCGGGTGAGCTTTCTGGTGGAAAGTTACTAATGATTGATGGACCTGCATCTTTGCCTGTATGTTATTTGATAGCGCATAAAGTTTCTGACCTTTACAGCGCTATAGCTATTTTTGACCCAAAGATTGGCAGAAAAGGATACAAAACTTTTATTACAGCAGTTTCCCATACTCCTGCATATAAAATAGGCGAAATTATTGAAACTGATGAACCACAAAAAGATAAAGTTAACCCAAAAGTTGTGATTTGTGGTCCTCGGAAGTCAGGAAAATCTTGTTTGCGCGAGGGTTTGAAGCAAACTGTAATTAGTATCGAGGGGGCGCCTTATCCTTATGTTATAACTGCTTGTCCTGATGGTGAGGGCGCCTGGTTTTCTGAAGCAGCACAGCGTGATCTAGAATTAGCAAAACAGTTGAAAGAGGTATATAAATCTAAATTTACAGACGAGTTTGCTAGTAAAGCAGCAGGTTGGGTGCGAAGTGCTAATACTCCTCTAAATATTATTGATGTTGGTGGAAAGACATCAGAACAAAATCGCGTTATTATGCGGGAAGCAACCCATGCTGTGATTTTATCTAGAGACAAAGAAAAAATTCCTGATTGGCAAGAGTTTTGTCAGTCCTTGGGGTTAAAAATAGTGGCAATTATTTACAGTGATATTGATGGTGAACGGGATGTTGTTGAGGAAGAGGCGCCTGTCTTAACTGGTAGCGTTCATCGTCTTGTAAGAGGTGAGGATGTTTCGGGACGGGAAATGGTCAAAGCTTTAGCGTGCGTTTTGGTGGGATTAAGCAAACG
>NZ_MRCD01000230.1 GCF_001904745.1 Calothrix sp. HK-06 | reverse complement strand
TTTAGTAAATGTTGAAAAACTGAATACTGAGGATTCTACTTTAAACAGATGAATCTAAAGTCATCAGCATTTAGACCGCCTTGAAATGTATGCATTGGCAGGAATACGGCGCCCAGCCTCTTACGTAGAGGTTGGGTTTTTTATTTTACCTGCTCCCGTGGGATATGCAGTATTGCTGTCCCGGAGCGCTCTGTTGTGTAAATTAAAGCAAAAGCGCCGTCTTGTCGAATTTGGAACGATACCCGTTATTAACCCATTGCGGAAAAGTGTAATGGACAATGGTCAAAATCACCACAAGCATTGTCCGCAATTATCAATGATTTCCCTTTGATAATCAACCATACTGAAATCATCAAACACAAACAAAAAAGGAGAAAGTTATGCCAGTAGATACTCAAGACCGTACATTGAAACTTGGCGCCCAAGGAGATAATGTTAAGCATTTGCAAAAAGACCTGAATCTCCTAAAATATGGACCATTGACAGTTGATGGTGACTTTGGCACAAAAACAGAAACTGCGGTAAAACATTTTCAAAGCAGTAACAAGTTGACTGTAGATGGAATTGTTGGGCAACAAACTTGGCAGGTTTTACATGAACAAGCCGCAAGTGCAAGAAGAGCCAGTTAGTTGCACACGGTGCTTTCAATCTTAGCCCAAAAAGTTTACTCAATAGTAACTCTCGCCAGAAACCTAACTAATACCCATTTTTAACCCATTGCCGAAAAGTGTAATGGGCAATGGTCAAAAATCACAATTGTTTTTGTCTGCAATTATCAATGATTTCCCTTTCATAATCAACCATACTGTAATCATCAAACACAAACAAACAAAAAAGGAGAAAGTTATGCCAGTAGATAGTCAAGACCGTACATTAAAACTTGGCGCCCAAGGAGATGATGTCAAGCATTTGCAACAAGACTTGAATCTTCTAAAATATGGACTATTGACAGTTGATGGTGACTTTGGCACAAAAACAGAAACTGCGGTAAAACATTTTCAAAGCAATAATAAGTTGACTGTAGATGGAATTGTTGGGGCACAAACTTGGCAAGCTTTACATGAACAAGCAGCAAGCGCAAGAAGAGCCAGTTAGTTTCACTCTGTGCTAATATTACAGCCAAAAAAGCTAAGGTGGGCGCCGTCCCACCCCACTAAATTAACATTTCTTGAGTTTTATACAAAACTAGTCGGACTTCTTATATTTCGTACAATTAAATCAAGATTATGAAAAGACGTACATTTCTATCAGCAACAGGTTTAACAGGCGCCGCACTCCTTGGGTCTCAACTTCTGGTTAAATCTAACGCTTCAGCAATTACACAAACATCTGCGTATAAAAAGCCGAATATCCTTGTAATTGTTGTAGACCAACTACGCGCTCCAAAATGGTTTCCAGCACAAGGAACTCTCGACAGTTATCTACCTGCAATGGCTAAATTACGAAAAAGTTCTGTCAGCTTCACGCAGTACTATACAGCAGCAACAGCCTGCACTGCGGCTCGCGGTACATTGGTAACTGGTCTATACTCCCATCAAACCTATGTGATGGATACACATTTGAACGATGGTAATGGTAAAAACAGTATACTAATTAAGGCGCCGGCGCCGAGCCTTAACCCTGGTTTTCCGACTTGGGGAAAACTGTTGCGAGACAACTTTGGTTACAGTACATGGTGGTTCGGTAAATGGCATTTATCCACCACAAACTCCCTTGAACCCTATGGATTTAGTGGAGGAACTTATCCTTCCCCCAATGGTAATCCCGGCGAAGGTTTAGTTGTAGACTCCTACATTGTCAACGGTGGTACACCTCCCCAAGGAATTGAAGCCACCGAACAGTTCGCGCAATGGCTCAATTCCAACGACGCCAAAAATACTCCTTGGTGTACAACCATCAGCTTAATAAACCCCCATGACATTTCTTGGTATCCCCGTGGTACAAAGCAGATACCAGAAGAAAACAACCCGCCAAGTATCTTTAAAGATAGAATTCCTAACTTTGAGAACCCCATCGAGCTAAGGAAAAAGCCCCGGTTACAAGAAGCATTTCGCCGAGCAACAAACATCGGAGCTGGCTTCGTACCTCCTTCCTTCGGGGAACCCTGGCTGAAAATGTTGGATTCATACCTACTATTCCAACAATTTGTGGACACTCAAATTGGCAAAGCACTTGATATTTTAGAAAACTCCCCCTATGCCGACAATACCATCATTGTGTTTACCTCAGACCACGGCGAGTATGGCGGTTCTCACGGGTTGCGGGGTAAAGGTGCTGCTGTTTATGAAGAGTCAATAAATGTTCCACTTTATATTAAAGACCCAACTAAACAGTGGGTTTCCACCCCAGGAACAGAACGGACACAACTGTGTTCTAGTGTAGATATTGTCCCATTGTTACTTACCTTGGCTAGTGGAGATAATCAATGGCGCCGACAATCGGCATTTAAGCATTTAAGTACACGCTTGGATATCGCCCAAATTCTGCGCCAACCCGTAGCATCAGGGCGCCCCTATATTCTTCACACTACAGATGAACTACTATTAGAGTTGGTAAGCGAACTGCTAGTTTTAGGCAATACCCCAAATCATGTGATTGGATATCGCACAGACAAAGCCAAACTAGGAGCTTATAACTTCTGGCGTCCTAGCACGATAGATATTGAAACCAAAGGTATGGAAGCAGAACTTTACAACTATAGTACAGTTAGAAGACAGCAGGAATTAGATAACGTCAGCAACAATCAACCCCAATTGTACAAGCAACTTGTTAACAATCTGTTTAATGATGCTATTCCTAATGAGTTGCGTCAACCTCTAACTTCGCCTGAACTGCAAGCCGTACAACAGCAAGCATTAAAAGACTATTTGACCTTTGCTTCTCAAACAACTAAATCAAAAAGCAAGCTGAGTAAAACAGATGAACATCTTGAAGCTTTAAATAGTGCTATTGCTAATTTGTAGCTTCACACTTATAGAGATTATTTGAGAAGTCTAAAAATATACATAAAATCCCTCTCGACATTAAGCTTAAAAATTTAATTGCTTGGGTAAGAAATTTTGTTCAAGCTATATTTATTCACACTAGCAATGTATTCTTTTATATGCTCCCTATAGAAAGTTCTTATCTATAAGGTTATATTATGCATCGCTGATGTAAGTTTAAATAACTGGAGTTTAGACTAAGCAGCACAAAATAGCCCAGTAGCACTGAGTTTACAGAAA
>NZ_MRCD01000229.1 GCF_001904745.1 Calothrix sp. HK-06 | reverse complement strand
AACAACAAGGTTTGCTTTTACATGATTGTGCAACTGCTGCGGGTTCATCAGGTGGTCCAATTATCGCAGTAATTGGTGGTCAGCCTTACATCGTGGCATTAAATAATGCAGAAGCCAAAAATGTCCTCACTGGGCAAGACATGATTAATTATGCTGTTAAAATTTCTACAATTGAGCAAAGTTTAAGCCCGAATTGAAGCAGCAGGTATAACTGAGAGAAGGCGCCGCTTCTCGATTTCTACCCAACCACTATAAGCATAAATACTGCACACCACTTTCCTATTTATGTAAATAGCCAAGTGGTGTGCATGATTTTTCATGGATATTGAATGTGTAAGTTTCTTTCTGTTGGATTGTCAGCAGATAGATAAATGTTGCAAAGGCTGTTGTATCGATGGATGGGGTGGGTGTAAAATTAGAAACGGCGGCGGGTACAGCCATATGCCATCAAGTACCCGGTGTTAAATGCCCTGAATGCGTACAGTGGTTAAGGATTGAGCGGGTAACTGTCCCCGTGAAAGCGCATTACAAAAGCGCGAACGGTTACAACCATCAAGGCGGTTGAGTCAAGCAATTGGCATCGTTAAAAAACCCTTGAGACTTTAATAGTTAGGGGCAACATCAAAAACATAACACCAAAGCTGGTGTTATTTTGGCTTGCTGTCAAATCACCTCAAAAAAGCCACTAAACAGCAAGCCTATTGTGGTGCCTATGCAAAATTAAAAACAGGCGCCTTACTCTAATTTGTACTAAAAGTGTACTAATAAGATTATCCACAGTCATGGACATGGATTTTAGGAGTTATGAACTGGCGCCTGTTCACCAGTGAGAACGCAAAGCGCTTGTGAAGGTTGTGCTAACTGCAACAGATTAGAATATAACTTCAAAACTGCCATGACTCAGGGTGGAATCGATACAAACAAACTTACCTCAGCGCTAGCCCGACTGATTCAAGCCAGAGAGAAGCTTTTATCTGAGGAGTTGGCGCCGCTTCTCGATTCCTACCCAACCACTATAAGCATAAATATCACACACCACTTTCCTATTTATATAAATAGCCAAGTGGTGTGCATGAATTTCTCACAGATACTGGATACATAAGCTACTCGCTGTACTGAATAGTCTGAAGGAGGGATGCTAATTTCTGTCACTACTGTCAAGCCATAGATGAGTCAAAGTAATTTAGGTCTAACTTCCGTAAATAAATCTATGATTTTGCAAGCAGGGATAGAAGGAGAAGGCGCCACTTATTCTCATATCAGTACACAAATTGCTTCTTCTATATAAATGAATACGTATTTTTTTATTAAAACCGTGCTAGCACTTAGAAGAATCGACAAAAAACGGTACTTTCAAAATCCAGCAGTCAAACTGCCTATAATCAACACAGACTAAACGTTACAGTGTGTCCCGCATGAAAATAATTTCTTATATAAAAATAATCAGTCGGGACACAAAAATCAGCCAAAGTATTTGTATAAAATTTGCAACCTATCGACTTCGACTCATACCCAAACGGCGCCAACACTTAGAGCGATTGACTGATACCAACCGCTTTATACTCCAGCGGCGCTAACAGCCGACCGATAGCATAACATACTTAAGCGGAGCCAATACCGACCGACAGCGGCATTAATATCGGTAAGCAAGTACTGTCAACTCTGAGTATTACAGCGGCGCCGACAGCCGATTGATAGCATCGCTGATATCGATATGCAAGCCTAGACAGCAACCAAACGATACCTCGACCACTGCCGATACCAACGTGAATATAGTTACGCAAATCTAAACTAGTTACGTTAACATCACCATAAGCTATTTATATCTTCAAAAGAATCCAGATAAAGCGCAAGCACTAAGGCAAGCGATGCTGACAACAATGAAAACTGAACTAAATCCTATTGACTGAGCAGCTTTTACTTTAATTGGTGAAGCATAATAATCTAGCACCGCCGTTGAACCAACATTGGTGCCAACCCATCACCCCAAAAGACAGGCGCTACAAATTCACATGGGTTAAAAAGCACTCTTTCCACTCGCCAGACATGGGTATTATTGGCGCCACTTCCCCACCCTTTCTACTTTCTCCGTACAAAATTGGTAGCCAACTATAAAATAATACGCGATTTTTCTTATCTCAGTGGTAGTCAACCCCTAGAAGGCTCTAGAATCGACGTTAGCCATTAAATTATGTATTCTATTGCCAGCATGTTTTTAGCCGTCTTACAGCTAATTATCAGGGGTAGTTTTAGGCGCCTGTTGGTAGCCAACCCAGGCATTACTCTTAATTGGGAAATTTCTTTTCTTATAATTCTATATTTTCTTAATTAATTAATATATATAGGGGTTGGCTACCTACTAACACATACATTAAGCATACGTAATAATTTGACATTTTTATTAGATGATTCGATGTGGCGCTAATGCATCGACCACTCGACAGTCTGAGGCGCCAACAACTTTATCGGCGCCGACAGATTGACCGATGCCGATACGAACGTGAATATAGTTACGCAAATCTAAACTAGTTACGTTAACATCACCACAAGCTATCTATATCTTCAAAAGAATCCAGACAAAGCGCAAGCACTAAGACAAGCGATGCTGACAACAATGAAAACTGAACCAAATCCTATTGATTGGGCTGCTTTTACTTTAATTGGGGAAGCACAATAATCCGGCACTACCCCACACTCGCAGGACAGCCAGCTTGACTGCGATGCTAGCCAACACCAAGTGGCGCCGTTTAACCAAGCATCTATACCGCTATCTATACGAGCGTGTAGCCAGCCCCACAAACTTAAATGTCAATTAACTGACAGTTTTGGGACAAACTCGGATTCTTATATATAAAACCAAGTAGAGTTTGTCCCAGGTACTAATATACAAATATACACAGTACTTAGTTGAGTGCTTTGAAGCTAAGACTTGGAATCGCGTACAAAGTCCTGTATTTCCCTGTTAGCAGTGCATCTAGAGTCTTTTAACGCTTCTGAGATTGTTCAAGGCGCCAACACTTTGACCAATTGACTAATATCAACCGCTCCATATTCCAGCGGTGCCGACAGCCTACAGCCGATAGCATAGCTGATATCGATACGTTGAGCGGGGGTAACACCTCGACCACTCGACAATCTAAGGCACCAACTCCGAACATTAGCAGCGCCAACAACTAAACATACTGGCAACTAGTTACGCAGTACCATAACCTGTTATAACAGCGTAACCAAATACATATCCTTCAAAACAAGGGCAAAGGTGATATTACTGTCCACTAGGTTATGCTAGTCCACCCCGCACAACAGCATAACCTGAGAGAATTTG
>NZ_MRCD01000023.1 GCF_001904745.1 Calothrix sp. HK-06 | reverse complement strand
AGCTTATATTTTGCGTCTAACGAGAAAACTCGTAAAAAGCAAATAAAAGCGTACAAATATAACAGCAATCAAAAAATATCTACTAAGTATAGCTAATAATAAACTTTATCTATAAGTATAGTAATATTACGCAAAATGCTATTTTATAAAAATAACTACTGGTGGCGCCTACCCTTAAGGAGCTTGTGTAATGAAAGTGTTGTAGCCACTACCAAAAAGCGTCTGTGTTAGGTAGAAGTCGTACCGCGCAAACAAAAAATTGAATCTATACCATATGAAGTTGTTGTGTATTTTATTTGACGCATGTATTGAAACTTAACTCGTCTTGTACGCAGTTAAGATTATGATACGCGACGTGATACTACTCGTGAGACAATCAAAAACTCAAAAATATTTGAGAGGTTGCTAGTCTATAACCTTGGTCAAAGGGAACTTAGAAATAGCTTAAAAAGAATCAAAATCGGAATTAAGAACCAATTAGGAAAGCTAACTTTATCTCCGACATTAAGATGGGTCTTTCAATGTTTTCAAGGAATTCACCTTTTAATTTTAGATGGTGTTAATCAAATTGTTAATTTAACATCTGAACGTTATTTGATTTTGAGTTGTTTACCATCATCTTGTCAAAAATATTATTTACTTTCTTAAGTTAAACAAGATTTTAAAAGCAAATAAAAATTTATCAACATTCAAAGGAACAGTAATTGCTCCTAAAATTTTAGTGCTTATATAATTTATTTTATGGGTTAAATCTTTTATCCTTTATTATTTATTCTTAAAAATATATTCGTTTAACACTCTATTTGTTCATCATCCTAATTTTTTACTTTTTCCTTGCTTGTAATCTTTTGTACTTCAACTTGAGGTGCGGAATGTGGGATACATATATATCCTCTAGGAAAATGTCATCTGGCGCCGAACTTTTCTAGAGAATGACTAATACATATATATTTTCTCTAGAAAAATCTGATGCAGTAACAAAATTCCTAGAGGATAAATTTAGGCACATATATATCCTCTAGGAAAATCTCTTACGCTTCTAAAATATGAACTTTTTCTCAATTATCTCTGTGTACTCTGTGTGAGAGTGGTAAATAAAAATACTTTTACTGCACAGGCGAGACACCTATGCTACGGCGAATGTTTTGAAGGAACTCAAATAAAGATTTTCTTCGAGGTTCATTTACAAACAGAAGTGGAATTAAAGCAACTAGTCGGAAAATACACGAAAGAAGAAACAAACCTGGTAAACCACCAAAGCTGTTATTTTGGACAATAAAACCACCAATTGTAGTACCTAAAGCACCACAGGCACCTGCAACTGCTGCGACAATGGCGAAATAACTTGATTGGTTGCGTATTGGCGCCACTCCTATCTGTAAGTTATTGTTACACAAATCAATTGCCGCCCAAGTTCCACCAGTAAGGACGTGTAAAAGCGGTAGCCATAACCATAAATCTATATTATGAGTACCGACTCCTAGCCATAATAAGGGTGTTATTGCAACTAAAATTCCTACTAAAGCAAGAATAGGGCGATTTCCAAATCGGTCTGCTAAACGTCCCCAAAGTACCATTAATAACAGATTGGCGCCTGCTTGAATACTACCGTAAAATGTTACCCAGCTAACATCTAATGCCAGTGTATCCAACATGTAAAGGTTGAAAAACGGCATACTTAAATTAACCGCGAACATCCATAAACCAAAGTACAGTAAGAAAGTTAAAAAATTTGAGTCTTTAAAAATACTTAAAATCGAAAATTCGGGTGGAGCAGTATTTGTTACTGTGTTAACGAGTTCTTCTTGTGATGGTGAAACTCCTTTAGACACTATACAGTTTTGTTCTTGCGGATTAATATCTACTTTAAAACACTGACATGCGAGACTTATAAAACCGAATAAAATCCCAACTGACAGTACAACACCGTAACCTTGTAATGTTCCACCACCCCAAGTCGATACTATAACCCCTGCTATTGGTACGCAAATCAAGTTAGTTAAACTAGATACGCTATTACGAATACCAAAGTATCTACCTCTCAGGCGCCTTGGTACAATCATAGCTAACCAACTTAACCAAGAGGCGCCTCCAAGTCCTCCTAACAAGTTTGTAGCTAAAACTATTAATAAAGTTAAATTTATCAGTTGATGTGAATCAATGAAACCCCCATAAGCCATAAAGACTCCCACTGCTAGCACTGCCCACAAGCAACGCGAAGTTCCGTATATCCACATTGAGTAACGAAAACGACTCGTTGTCTGTTCGCTAAGGTAGGCGCCTAGTGGTTGAATTAGATTCACTAGCATTGGAATTGAAGAAAGCATCCCAAAGGCTACAGCGTCAGCTCCCAATTGCACTAAAAAATTACTTAGTAAAATTCCAGTAGTTGTGATTGAGAAAATTGTTGCAAAAACAGAATCCACCGTAGAAGCTCGCAGAGAAGTGCGAATTTTATCTTTAGGTATTTTAAAATTTTGATTTGTAATTTGATTTGTAAGATTTTGATCAGTTGTAACTTCTAAATCAATAACGGAACTTGCAGGTGCATCAGTTATCGTGTCCAAAGCAGGGATTTCAAGCTGAATGGAGTTCATGGGAGTATTGGTCGGTGGTGCTTAGATATTATTTTGGAGTAGCGGAAAATTTCGTTTTATTGTCGTAGCATCTAATAACAATAAAACGTAGTAATTTATCGTAAAGCGTAGTTAATAAATACGCTTTACTACGGGATTACTCCCAATACCATTTCTGGATAAAGTTTGGTTTGACAAACGTAGTAGGCATGTAGCTGAGGTATTCCGGATTACTTCGTTTCCCCACGAATCGCTTCGTTTTGTTAGCTAGCCACGCAGAGTGCCAAGTTATTGTAATATTAACTTATATTGTTAAATAATTCTTCATACTTAGTGAATATATCTTAATCTGTCTCGACTTGTAGCTCTGACTAAAAGTCTATGGCTACCATAAGCTTATGCACGTAAGCATATTGTTAGTGTTACAAATTTACTATGATAAAAAAATTACAGATACATTAGTTTGTACAAAATCTTTCAGTTCTCAATAAAATTTTACACTTCAACTTATCTTTCTAGCTCCCTTAACGCTATATGTAGGTTAAGAGATAGTCTTTTGTCCTAATGGAATGAGAAAAACTGTGTTCAACTTTTTAGGATTAGTAGTTGCAATCGCAATTAGCATGGTAGGGTGTCAAAGTTTACCGACACTAACAGCACAGAATGCACCTGTTGCGACTACTGTAAAACTTAGTGGTTGGGGAGCTTCTCCTGCTGAACAAAAGCTGTTAACAAGTGTGTTGCGTGACTTTGAAGCACAGCATCCGACAATTAAAGTCAAATATGAGCAAATCGCAGACCAGTATATGGATGTGATGAAAACTCGTTTGGTTGGTGATGCTGCTCCTGATGTCTTTTATCTTGATGCACTTGAGGCGCCTTTTTTAATGAGTCAAAATGTGCTAGAACCTCTTGATGGTTATATTAAACCTGAATTTGAGTTAACAGACTTTGAACCAACGTTACTTGATACGTTTAAATATAGAGCTACTATTTATGGTTTACCTAAAGATTACTCTACGTTAGCACTGTTCTATAACAAACAAGCTTTTGCCAATGCTGGTCTAGAAAATCCTCCTCAAACTTGGGAAGAACTACGCGCATACGCGAAAAAACTAACTATTGATACAAATAAAGACGGTAGAATTGACCAATATGGCTTTGGTGAGAATGCAGAATTAGCTCGACAAGTTTATCAAATCAAAGCTTACGGTGGTCAAGTTGTTAACCGTGAAAGTCGTGCGGCATTTGCAGAACAAGCTCGCTTACAGGGTTTACAATCAGTTGTTGACCAGTATCGAAACGAACGTTCATCTGCTCAAAAATCGGATGTTGGCACAAATTCAGGAAGCGAAATGTTCGGTCAAGGTAAAGCTGCAATGGTTATTGAAGGTAACTGGGCAATTCCTTATTTGAGAGATACATATCCTAAACTAAACTTTGCCACAGCAGAAATACCTACTATTAACGGTCAACGCAGCACAATGCTGTTTACCGTTGCCTACGTCATGAATAAACAAAGCAAACATAAACCCGAAGCTTGGGAATTAATTAAATATCTAACAGGAAAAGAAGGAATGCAAAAATGGACAGGTACAGGTTTTGCTTTACCCACTCGTAGGTCTGTAGCTACTAATTTAGGCTATGACCAAGATAGCTTACGGTCTTCATTAGTAGCAGGTGTAAATTACGGTATACCTTGGCAAGTAGGTAAATATCCTGCTGCTATTATGAATAATTTTGACAATCAATTCGTTAGCGCATTACTAGGTGAACAACCTTTACCTCAAGCAATGCAACGCGCACAAACTCAAGCTAATAAACTTATTCAAGCACTCGATTAACTGTAACGGATACAACGGATGTAACGGATGAGTTATTAATATAAAACAATGTATAGCAGTTCCTTGTCAAGTAAGGTACACACTAAATTAGTGTATCTCTTGTGGAGTGGGCATCCTTGCCCGCTCTGATGTACTTCATTAGAACTGAAAACGCTATAAAACAAGTCTAGTTACTTAAAATCAATTATCCGTTACATCCGTTCATCATCCGTTGCCATCTCGCTTATTTGCAGGTCTTTATTTTACCGCGCGTTCTATTATCTGTTTGCGTTTATAAAACGAACTTAATCCGAAAGCACTTAATAGTAAGGCGCCTATTATTGTACTTGGTTCGCTGACTTTTGCTTTCGATTCAATCCGTAAAACTTGACCAAGTGAAGCTCTATCACCTTTATTGGCAATATAAATCGCACCATCGGGACTAACGGTAAGTGCAGTTGCTGACTCTAGTCCATTACCACTAGCTAACACAGTTCGGGCGCCATTTGGAGAAATTTGAATTACTGAAGCATCGCTAATACCTTGCCATTGTGGTGCATTGCCATATTGTAAAGCATACAAATTGCCTTGTTTATCAAATTCTAAATCTGCTAATTGTGTAAAACCATCAGCATACACAGTTGTGGCGCCATCCAAACCTACTCTAAAAATACGCGCTTTACCTTCAGGAAAAGGAAAACCTGTAAATTCACTCACATATAATGCACCATCAGGGCCAACAACAACACCTGTGGGAACTGATTGAATTTCTAATGCATCGGGAATTTGACCTGGTGGTGGTGCATCTGGGGGTAGTACCTGTCCTGGTGCAGGAGTAGGAAAAACAGGATTCGTTATTGTTTGCTTAGGAAGTACTACAAACGACTTCAAGTTACTACCATCAAGTCCTACACTTAAAATATTGTTTGCTGCTGCGTCAACAACATAAGCTGTATTATCTTTAATTGTAAAAGCATAAGGATTACTAGCTATTTCACCGCTAACATCAAGCGTATCTTCCCCATCGGCATTATTCGCCAATTCATATTTTCCAAAGTCGGCAATGCTTTTAAGCGAACCACTATTAAAATCTACTTTATAGAGTTGTCCCCAACTGGGTGAGTTTTCACCAAAATCGCGAATAGTTGGATTTCCCGCATACCCAATTAAAAGATAAGCATTTCCTTTCTCATCAAATTGAATATCTTGTGGGCCTGTACCTGTATCACCTGTAGGTCTTAATGCAATAGAAGGTAATCTTGTAAGCGCTCGCTCAATTTTACCATCTTTTACACGGGTAACGGCGCCGCTTGTACCAGCACATGATAACAAACCTTCTAAAGAAGGGCCTGGAATACATCGTCCATCACCTCCAACACCTGACTCGGTAATATATAAACTACCATCTGGAGCAAAGTTCAAACCTCGGACATTATCAAGATTATCAGCTACTACACTTAATGAAGCTGCTGTTGCTGGTTGTATTCTTGCTCCAACAGTTAGACAAAGACTAAGGACGGTAATGTGAAGAAAGGATTTGGAAAGCAAATGTGAAGGCATGGTATAAGACTTAGTTCACGAACTCCGTGTTTATAACCACAGCCTATAGAATTATGAGGGGCGATAGCAATTAGCAATCTTTCGCTCTTGTTTGATATTTATTTCGCCTTAAGGACTTTCAAATAAAAAATTAACCTGTTATTTTGAGTTAAAAGCATCATTTCTCGTTACTATAAAAAATATTTATTAATACATCTATCTAAAGCAGTAAAACATATAATCATGCATCATCGTTAATTAGATTATCAATGATGTGTGATAGACCGGAGGTTATGTAGTGGTTCAATTTAGAAAACAGCGTACTTTTGCAGGGTGGTACCTTTCAGAAAATTTGGCGGGCTATATATTTATGGCGCCGACTATTCTTGTGTTAGGGGTTTTCGTTGTATTACCTATTCTTTTTGCTGTGTACCTGTCGCTGCACAAGGTTCGGCTATTAGGAGGTATTGAGTATCGGTTTACTGGTTTAGAGAATTTTGCGAATTTGGGTACCGATGAAAGGGTTTGGATAGCACTGCGAAATACACTTGAGTATGTCATCATTGTTGTGCCATTACAGACAATTTTAGCTTTGATTTTGGCGGTAACGCTTAATTCGGGTATTCACGGTAAAAATTGGTGGCGAATTCTTTATTTTTTACCGACTGTAACTTCTTCTGCTGTGCTAACGCTAATTTTCATGTGGATATACAACAGCAACGGACTGTTAAATAATGTTCTGGCATTTCTTGGACTGCCTACTTATAACTGGTTGGGAGACCCTGCTGTTGCACTCAAAGGTATTATGTTAATGAATATTTGGTCAACGGCGCCGTTCTTCATGGTAATTTATTTGGCAGCGTTACAAGATATCCCACAGTCACTATACGAAGCCGCCGAACTCGATGGCGCCAACGGTTGGCAAAAGTTTATAAATATTACAGTTCCCATTCTGCGTCCGGTAACATTTTTCGTATTATCAATGGGAATTATTGGTACATTTCAATTATTCGACCAATCTTATATTTTCTCTAATGGTACCGGAGGACCCAACAACGCTACACTCACCGTTGTATTACTTATATACCAATCTGTGTTTCGTTACTTACAAATGGGTTACGGCGCCGCTATCGCATTTTTACTTGCTATCGTTATTATTGTTGCTACATTGATTCAACGTCGCTTCTTTGGAGAAAAAGCCTAGGTCAACAGTATCAGCTATCACCACGTATCATTCCCTTGGCAATAGCTATTGTTACAGCCTCAGTGCGTGTACTAGCTCCAAGTTTATGTAAAATAGCGTGGACATGAACTCTCACTGTTCCAGGTGTAATATAAAGTTTATCGGCTATTTGCTGATTCGTTTGATTTGGATAGTATGTCTCGCAAACAACCTGTACCAATGAATGTAGGTACACTTCGTACCGACACTGGGTTGTTTACAGGTGTAACAGCAGGTGTAATTTTAATTTTAGGCGCCTTGACATTTTTCCCAGTACTAGCTCTAGGACCCATTGGCGAAGCATTCCAAATAGCTCATTTTTATGCAAACTAATATTGACCCATCTTCAAAGCAAAAAGTATCGCAAGGCACTAGGGAGTCACGCAAGCATACACCCAAAGCTAATATGCGTGGGTTGTACCAAAGGGCAATTCGTGAGTCTTTTTTGAAACTCCACCCCAAAGTCGCCGTCAGAAACCCAGTTATGTTTATTGTCTGGGTCGGCACAATTGTCACTTTACTCGTAACTATAAATCCGAATTTATTCGGTACAGTGCAGCGCCCTAATTTACAACGCCTTAATTATAAGAAAATAACCTGAAAACCCTGACCCTTCAGGCAGGGGAGAGTCAAAGGCTCTATAATAGATAAGCTGATGCGCTTACTCAATCACATCGATATTCATATTATCTCAGCAGAATAATAGCTTAGAGATGGATAATCAAAAAATCTCAATCTGGAAAATATTGTTATATGTACTGCTGACAGTCTATGCAGTTATTACGCTGATACCTTTTTTATGGGCACTTTCTGCTTCATTTAAAACGCTTGCGGAAATTAGCAGCGGTGAAGCAAATTTTTTACCCAAGAACTTTACCCTAGATAATTATAAGCAAATATTCTTCCAGCAGCCCTTATTCTTTCGCTGGTTATTCAACAGTATATTTATAGCATTCAGCGTCACAGTCTTAAACTTGCTTTTCAACACAATGGCAGGTTATGCCTTAGCAAGAATAAACTTTGCGGGTAAACAATTTTGGTTTTTGCTGATTCTGGCAGTACTAGCGGTACCCCTACAAATAACGCTTATCCCGACTTTTTTGATATTAAAAGCTGTTGGTTGGCTAAATTCCTATCAAGGAATGATAGTCCCAAGTATGGTTAATGCCACATTCATCTTTATGATGCGGCAGTTTTTTGTTAATTTTCCTAAAGAACTTGAAGAAGCAGGCGCCCTTGATGGGTTAACTCAATTTGGTATTTTTCGGAGAATAGTATTACCACTCGCCAAACCCGCACTCGCAGCACAGACGATATTTGTATTTATGGGTAGCTGGAATAATTTTTTACTACCCGTAGTAATTCTATTTAATCCAGAAATGTTTACATTGCCTCTAGGTTTAAATACCTTTAAAGGTCAATACATCAGCTACTGGAACTATATCATGGCAGCATCAATGGTATTCACTCTACCTGCACTGTGTATTTATGCCTTCTTCAACCGCTACTTCATCCAAGGTGTGACATTTACAGGTGGCAAAGGATAACCACTCAGCACTTTTGTAGTTTTGGCGACCATTTGCGCTCTCTTCATGATATTTGTATAACAGTAGCTCAATTGAGATTGAGCGCGACATATGACCTAGCTGTGTTGAGCGTCGAAATCTTTAAGGGGAAAGATGTTAAAAAGATTTATTGGCATATTTTTGGCAACTGTGTTGCTAACGTTCCAATTTGTTATCGGCAGTGCTAATGCGGTGGAACTATCTAAAGAAGTTCGTACTGTAGCTGCTAACGATGCGGGAGATACCACAGTTCTCAGTCTTAAACAAATAAAAGAAGGCAAACGTCTATTTCAGTATGCTTGTGCCCAATGTCATGCTGGTGGTGTTACTAAAACTAACCAAAACGTTGGTTTAGAACCAGAAGCTTTGGCAGGCGCCACACCTAACCGCAATAGTATTAGTGGCTTGGTGGATTATATGAAGAATCCTACTACATACGATGGTGAGGAAGAAATTTCTGAATTACACCCTAGCACCAAAAGCGCTGATATCTTTACTGAAATGCGGAACCTTACCGACAAAGATCTAGAAGCTATTGCTGGATATATCCTCCTACAACCCAAGATTGTTGGTTCTCAGTGGGGCGGCGGTAAAATTTATTACTAATTTTGCTTTCGTCTATTTTTAGAAGATATAACTTTATACAGCAGAGGATAAGAAGATATTTCTTCCAAAGGCGCCTCTGCTTTTTTGTAGAAACCGTGGAAACCGGGTTTCTTTATGGATATTGCAATAGAAATAACGATTATAGGTAGAAACCCGCTCTCTAAGTAAAACTTATCATTTTACACATTAGTTATACTAATTAGTAATATAAAACTCAAAAAATTAAATATGACAAGCTGTCGTATTTCGTCGTAAAATGAAAGAACATTAAGAATAAAGTAATTTTTCAGGAGATAGCCATGAAGTCTATAGCAGCAATTCTGCGACGCTTTAGCTTGGTAGCAGTAACATTATTTTTGGTTGTAAGCAGCTTTGTTGTTTTTGCACCTGGCGCCTCAGCTGAGACCGTTACGATTAAGTTAGGTAGCGATAAAGGTATGCTAGCGTTTGAGCCAGCCAAGGTGACAATCAAACCTGGTGACACCATTAAATGGGTTAATAATAAAGTGCCTCCCCACAACGTTGTGTTTGATGCGAGCAAAAATGCTGCGAAGAGCGCTGATTTTGCAAAAGCATTATCTCACAAACAACTAATGATGAACCCTGGTCAGTCAACTGAAACAACTTTCCCCGCAGATGCTCCTGCTGGTGATTATACTTTTTACTGTGAACCTCACCGTGGTGCTGGCATGGTTGGTAAAATTACCGTTGAAGGATAATTCTCTATTACACAACAGCGCCGCTTGGCACATGTATTTTTGGTAAATAACTCGATAAATTTGATATCGAGCAATCTTAAAATCAAGGTGGTTAGTTTGTCTAGTTATGTGGGAGACAAACTAGCCACCTTAAACTTTTATACCGTGTAAATATACTTAGTAATTATTAAAAACGCTTAAATTTACTTGAAAATGTGTGATAAGATTCCCGCAAAGCTTTGCTGCAACTTTAGAATAGTTATAATCGTGCTTGATTTATAGTTATATGCTATTTGATAGGGAGATTGATAATTGAGATTTATTCATAAACTACTATTAGCAGTAGTAATAATACTGCTTTCTTTGGCATGGACAAACCCAGTATTTGCCGAATCTAACGGAGATAGAATTTTTACAAATAATTGCTCTTCTTGTCACCTTGGTGGTGGCAATATATTGATAGCCAATAAGACTTTACACAAAGAAGCTTTATCTCAGTACTTAGACAATTATAATACTGACTCAATACAGGCAATTATACACCAAGTCAAGAACGGCAAAGGCGCCATGCCTGCTTTCAAAAATAAGTTGAACGAGGAAGAAATTCTGGAAGTTGCTGCTTATGTGTTTCAAAAAGCCGAACAAGGATGGTAATATTCAACCTTTAATTTTTATAAAAGACGCGCACTTAAAAGCACGTCTTTTATTTAGTTTGAAATGTCAAATCTATTTTAGTTATGGATTAGCATTTTCTCGGTTTGCGTTTTCACGCTCTTGTTTAACTTTACGCAATTTCTCAATAACAGACATTTTACTTTCATCTGAGGATGATTGAGTGTTACGTAATTTGGAAACTAAAGCACTTCTTGATGGTTGAGATGTTGTTGTATTACCAGTTTGCTCGCTAGTAGCTGCTATACTCGGTTTCACTTGCGGTGCTGGCTGAACATTACGCAGTGTTTGAGGTAAATCAGTTGTGGAAGCTGGTTTTTGTAAAGGCAACTTCGGCAAAACTGTTTGTTGTCCTTGTGGTAATGTTCCACCTGCGGGTTTTAGAGGCCCAGGTAGTGATGGAGGTAATACTGGTTGTTGGGTTGAGTTAGTGGTTGTTGGGTTATTAACTGCGGGCGCCGTAACAGCTTGATTGCCTGTTTGTTGTGTACCCGATAAACGGTTGAAGATGGTATTGGTTGTTGCAGTTGGCGCCACAAGTGGGGTTTGATTATTTTGCAGTGCGTTATTATTATTCGGTTGAGTTGAATTTACCGACAGGGGTGAAACTACAAAACTAAATAGCGCACCCTTACCTCTTGTAGAAGTGGGATTTTCTTTAAAATACTGCTGTAAGCGTTCGCGAATTGCTTGTTGAGATGGAAATGGCAGTTTTGCTGCATCACCTAATAGTTTCAAATCAGCAATTTTATTTTCTCCATCCATTACCAACGAAACTTTCACGTTGCTATCAAGCTTCGCTGAGTCCATTGTCAAATTTACAGGCGCCCGCAATTCTCCTTGTGGAAATTCTTTTTTGAAATCCCCAAATATTCTCGCGTCAGAAAGCTTGTCATCGGTATTTTGCTGTGTTGTACCACCAGTTGGCGACACACTTGTTCCAGGTATGTTAGTCGGTCTATTTAAATTATCTAATGGCCCACCAGGTTGTGGCTGATAAGTTGGTAAGGGTGTACCTGCCGCCAAATTAAACTTCTGATTTCCTACGGTCTGATTTTGGTATATTGGGGCAATATACTGCCCACCTGTTGGTTCTACTCGCTCGTTTCCTGGTTGTGCTGCGCTTACGTTACCGTAATTATTACCGTAATTACCTGTGTTACCCATTGGTGGAGATGCCATATCTGTCGATGGCAATGCTGGTGGATATACAGCTTGATTTGTCGGCGCCGATACAGGTAATTCGCTTAATCCAGACGGACGCGATGCTTGAAGTTGTTGCCCAGAGTATCCAGCACCAATGTTATAATTCCGACTTGCTGCATTATTTCTTCCCAATGAAAGTTCTGGTGTAACTCTAGAACTCATCGTTGGTGTTGAACTGAATCTTGAAGTGTCTGCCTTAAATAAGTCATTACGAAATCTCTGTACAGAACTTCCCCCCTTTGGTAGTCCTGCAATGCTTAACCCAGAAGCTCTTTCTAAAGGTGTAAACGCCGAACTATTAGAACCACTTGGAGGTACAACCGAACTGCTTGCACCAAGCGGAGGTGAAGGAGGTAAACCTGTTGGTGTGCCATTAAGGTTTAAAGGAATTTGCTGCTGTGCAGGAAGTCCTGATATTTGACTGGGTAATGGTGGCAATTGTGATTGAACACCAGGTTGATTTGGCAATTTTTGAGGAATGCGACTTTGCTCACTGCTGCTCAATTCCGACAAACCAATTGGCTTTGTTGGTGTCGCTGCTTGCTTGTTACTTTTAGCAGACTCAACTGGCATTAACGGCAGTATAAATGCAATAGCACCGTGAATACCAAGCGATGCTAACGCAGCAATTCCAGTTGGCTGACTTAGTATTTCTGGCACATTTTTCAGAAACGATGCGTAAGACATAGCAATTTTCACTCACTCAGAAGACCGTTTATATAGACTAGCAATTTTATTGTTTAAAGTTAAATATCGTAGCTTATATTATTAACCTCTACAAATCATAACTTCCTGACCTAGGAGCTATAACAGGAAAAGTCTTAAATCTTCAACGATACTTCATCTTTTTTATCATGTGTATTATATGCGCGACTTTCTGGTATATAAATTACATTTGCAAATCAATTCATTTAAATTTTATTTACTGTATATACTTTAATCGCTATTTAATACCATTTTTGGCTCAAAACATGTACGATTTCACCTTTCTAACTTAGACGGAAGTCTACATTTTGAGTTTCCCATCTAACTATTTGTGTCACTGAATACACATTCACACTGATATTTCTATTAATCACATATAGTACTAGTCAGTACAATTTACGATTTTATCATTTTGAGCAATATGGTGTTACCCATAATTATCGTACCAGGATATTGAGAAAGTGGTGCCATCATATCTTGTCTACTTTTTGATTTAAAATCTGGGAAATCTTAACATTTCTTAGTTAAAATGTAATAAAAGTATACATATTATCTTCAAATGCTATGCTGACTACCCAATTCGACAAGACTTTACGGCGAGTAAGCACTATATTATCTGTAGTACTTCTGACTCTGTTTTTTATCGGCGCCAGTACAGGGATTTTGTTATCTTTCTACTATGAGCCTGGAGCAGGTGCTGCATATAATTCGCTTGCTAAAATCAATACTGAAGTAGGATATGGATGGTTGTTCCATAAAGCGCACAGTATTGCTGGCAACGGAATGATAGTTGTGAGTTTGGTACAAATTGTAGTAATGTTTTTAAGCAGACAATTCCGCAAGAGTTGGTTAATTGCTTGGGTCAGCGGAATATTTTTGACTTTAGCTGCAATTGGACTTGATTGGACTGCGATAATTTTGGGTTGGACTCAAGATGGTTACTGGCGCTTTAGTATTGAACTTGGCACTATTGAATCAATACCGTTCGTTGGTCATTTGCTACGCGATATTTTAACTGGTGGGGGTGCAACGGATAGCGTAACCGTACAGCACTTGTATACAATACACAGTTATATTGTTTCAGTCTTTGCTCTCGTATTTGCCATAGTGCATTTAGTTGGTGTCTTAAAGCAAGAAAAAGAAATGTATGCAACAAGCACCAACGAAGCGACAGAATTACAACCACAACCGTTAGAAGTTGGCAACGGATGATAAACGGATGTAACGGATAAATTTTATTTGCAACGAATAAGTTATCCGTTATATACGTTCTATCCGTTGCAAGTTGGTTGTAGAAAGTTGAGCTAACCTTGCGAGTGGAACTTCCTCAACTTCTGGGAGATTAGTTAATGTCAAACGCTTTGACTCCTTGGCATCTGATAATCGCTTAAGTAAATTTGGTCTTGGGTCATGCAGTAAGTAAATAATTCTGTCCCCAATTTCCCATTCTTGTGCTGCGGGTATTACCTGTAAATTATCATCACGCTCAAATAATAACGGCACTAATTCACCTGTTCTAATTAGTGCTTGTAAATGTATTTGTTGGTTACTAAAATCAACTTCGTTCAAAGTTGTTTTCCCTAACTTGACCTGCCCATCGTTAAGGTACTCATTCCAATTTTTTATAGTTAATTCTGGAATAAATGCTTGGCTGACTTTTTGGTTAATTGCACCGTTGATTTGTGCGATACGTGGGAAAACAGCTAAAACCCTTGGTGGATTAAATTCTTCTGCTGCGCGTTGTGCTAATACATAATTCACTTCGCCGTTGTTTGTCATTGCCAAGAAAGTACCTACTGAACTCAACCCAGCTTCTTCTAACACTCCTGTATCAAGCGCACTGCTTGCAATAACTTGTAAATTCTCAGCTTCAGCAGCTTGGCATGATTCTGGGTCTGTATCAATCATGACAATTTTTTCGCCTCGTTCCTGGAATAAACGGGCAATTAACAAGCTTAAAGGGTTACAGCCAACAATTACTGCTCCTTTCGCTTCTTTGGAAGTGATTTGTAAAAAGTTTGCCACCCATCCAGCAGTTAATCCTTGGCAAACCACAGTCATAATAATTGTCAAAAAAACCAGCGCTTTGATTGCTTCTCCACCGTTAACACCATGTTGCGTTAAAGAAATTGCAAATAACGAAGCTACCGACGCACAAACAATTCCTCTTGGTGCTATCCAACTTAAAAATATTTTTTGGCGCCAGTTTAGGTCACTATTCCAAGTACAGCACAGAATATTAATCGGTCTTACTACAAACATTAGTACTAAAACTGTCAATAAACTACCCCAACCAAGGGCAAATACACTTTTTAGAGATAAGTCGGCGGCGAGTAATATAAATAGAACTGATACGCTTAAAATTGTCAGTTGTCCTTTAAAGCGTCGTAATAACCGTTCTTCTGGGACTGATGAATTGGCAAAAACGGCGCCAGCGACAACTGTGGTCATTACTCCTGATTCAGTACGAATAGTTTGTGCTAAAACAAATAATCCCCATAGAACAGCGAGAACGACAAGATTTTTGAGTTCATAAGATAAAGAGTTAGCGTGCTTAAAGATTAAGCTCATCAAGTAGCCACCAAAGGCGCCAATTAAAGCTCCAATAGAAAGACGGACGAATAAACCAATAATTGCGATTTTAGGGTCAGAAGAGCCGTCTAATATAGTATCGAGAACAACGAAAGCCAAAATGGCGCCAACTGGGTCAATAAGAACTCCCTCACCTTCGAGTAGTGTGGCAACTTGCCTATCTACCTGAATTTGTTTGAGTAGAGGACTAATGACGGTGGGGCCTGTGACAACAATGACAGAAGCATATAAAAACGCGATAGCCCAAGGAAACTCGCCAAGCCAATGAGCAGCAAGAGTTCCACCCACGAGT
Organism: Calothrix sp. HK-06; assembly: GCF_001904745.1. Taxonomy (GTDB): domain Bacteria; phylum Cyanobacteriota; class Cyanobacteriia; order Cyanobacteriales; family Nostocaceae; genus Dulcicalothrix. The sequence goes on along the minus strand of NZ_MRCD01000023.1, from coordinate 81,599 downwards.
GTAATGAGAGTTCCGAGGGTAACGAGTAATTGTAGGGTTAAAGAGACTTTGCCCAATTCACGCAAATCTAAATTTAGCCCACCTTCAAATAGAATTATTGCGGTTGCCAAGCCAACAATCACTTCTAACCCGGTACCCAGAACATGCGGATGTAATAACCCAATTACATCCGAACCTAATAAAATACCGAACAGTAATAAAAACACGATGCTTGGTACCTGACTGTAAGCAGCCAATACCTGGGCGCCAATTCCGGCAATAACGCTAATCACCATCTGAAGGGTGATATCAAGAGATGCTTCCATGTTGTAGATTTTGAGTGAACAGTTTCAAAATCTGGAGTAAAGAATAGTCGTTACTAAACTTATGCCAGCGAACATTACACCCAACTATTTTTACCAAATAGATACTTATTTCCATATGTAGTTAACTATCTTACGATATTTACGCTCTTGAACTGTGGAAACTCTGTAACACTCTCAAGAGTAATAAATGTACTAACTTTTACGCGCGCGTTCTGGTAAGTGACATTTTCTCGTTCCCTACTATATTGCCTCGCAAAACTTTTTTTGTCCAAAGGTATTGACATCTTTCAGAGAAACCGTTAATTTATATATTGTTGAGTCCAATGCGCCCCCATCGTCTAGAGGCCTAGGACACCTCCCTTTCACGGAGGTAACGGGGATTCGAATTCCCCTGGGGGTATACCAAAAGAATGTAGAGACGCGGTATATCGCGTCTCTCTTGCTATATTTTGCGATTTACAACAAAACACCACACAAAAAAAGGCGCCACACATTCGAGGCGCCACAGATTACGTTATTTAGATTCAACATGCTTTTTAATAGCGTGTAAATTGACTCTTAAACCTTTGCCTAAGCGTTGTTCAATAAGACTTACAGGCATTAAGCGTTTAGGATGGACGGTAAGGGTATAGCAAAGATTTGTAGTTGACTGGTCATTATCACACGGTTGTAATAGCCAGCTCCCCGAATATTCCTTAAAATCTCCTTCAACCATTTGGAAACTAATTTCTTTAGGGAAGGACTCGAATAAGTCAAGGACAACACGCGCGTTGAAGTTTAACTTTAATAACTGCTCTCGACCGATTTGTTCGACACGAATACCCCCAGGTTGTGGATGTTCAAGTCGTTTACTCGAATGTAGACTTGGAATAAATTCAGGTAGTGCTTCGTAATTAGTCAAAACCTTCCAAACAATTTCTGGTGGTCGCGAAATTTCTACCTTAGCAGTTATTTGGCGCCTGCGTTCGGCAATTTTCTCGACGACTACCTCAATGGCCTCCAATTCAGGTTCGGGCGCCATATCTTGTTCGTTTAGGTCAGAAGTATCAAGAGCGGATGCTGCGTTGTATTGTTGAGTCACTGTTGCTGTGTTATGAGTTGATATCATCAGAAAATTGAGGCAGATTGAGAGTAAAACAAATTTCGCTCATGTCAGAATCCTCAACAGAATTGCTAGTGACAGCAATATCCCCATTTAAGTGCTGCACCAAGGACTTGACGAGTGCGAGTCCAAGACCAGTACCGGGAGTCCATCGTCCTCGACCACGACGGAATTTGTCGAATATATAAGTAGCTTCTTCTTGTGAGATGCCACGTCCGACGTTAGTAATTTCTATAATAACCCGGTCAATTTGCTCTTTAACTGTTTGGCTAACTCTTAAATTAACTGTGGTGTCAGGTTCAGTATATTTAGTTGTGTTAGTAAGTAATTCCTGAATAATTCTGTCGAAGCTTTCGATTTCGGTTTCGAGCGTTAGTGGTATATCGGTTAATTCAACATTTATGCTGATATTTTTTTCAGCCAGCTTTTTCTCAAACGGACTGATTAAACTTTGCAGTCGATTATTTAAATCTATTTTTTCCAACTGCGGACGTGAGGAATGTGTCTCTAACTTTTGGAGTGTAAGTAAGTCGTTAATCAAGTTAATTTCTTTATCACATTCTTGTTCAAGAATATCAAGATACATTGCTTGACGTTCGGGTTTAATTTCTGGTCGTCGTAAGTTACGCATTGCCATTCGCATGTTGGTGAGGGGATAGCGAAGTCTATCGCTCATGTTACTCAAAAATTCGTCTTTGAGTTCGTTGAGTTCGCGTAACTGTTCAACGTATTGACGTGTTTTTTCGTACAATTTTGCTTGTACTTCTAAACTTCGCTGTAGTTGTGCTGTGCGTTCATCAACAAGCGTTTGTACTTGCCGCAGTGTTTGTGATTGAATAATGGAGTTGCTGAGTTGCGCGCAAACCATTTCGACTATATTTGTTTCTGCGGTTTGCCAAGAGCGTGGTGCTGCTTGTTGAAGTACCACAAACCCTAATATTCTGCCTTGGCTTTCTAAAGGCATCATTAATATAGCTGGTAATCTATATACTTCAAATAACGGCGCCGCAGTTGTAATTTCGGCAATTTCAGCAATATCTTTAATAATAATAGGTTTACCAGACTCAGTAAATATACGCTGGCATAATCCACAGTCGGATGTCATGAAATAATCATCTAACTGCGGCTGTGTACTATTAGGAAATTCAGCTTCGTTTATCCACTTAGAGTTTACAGTGGCTTTGGCGTTGGGAATTTGTCTTCGTTGTCGAATTCTAAATAAAGGGTCAGTATATTTAAGTAATATTAATAAAGCGCGGTCAACTTGAAGTGCTTCAGCAGTAGAAGTAATAACAAGCTGAAGAGTCTGGTTTAATTCTAAGTTGCTACGACCTAATATAGATAATTGTTTAATTAAACTTTGGTGTTGGGCACAGGTTTGAACGTATTGATGCTGTGAAGTAATAACCAACTGCTGGAGAAGAACCGAAAACGCAATAGCACATGAAGGTTCAAGGTCTTTGAGCATTTGCTTTTCGCTATTGCCCCACTCGTGCTGTTGTAACTTGACCAAGGTAACTACACCGTTTTTTTGACCACCAAACCTGATAGGAATAGCCAAAACGGTTTTAATACTAAGATGTAAATTTTGAAATCCGGCTATTAAACTTTTCTCTATAGTCGAAATATCATCAATTGTCAATGTTTCGGATGCACATTGAATAACAGGTAGATTGACCTGCTCCATCGATAGCATCTCCGAAGAGTATGCAACTAACTGTTCGGGGTCTTCTTTGAACCAACTGTTGCTAACTGGTTCACTTCCTTTACCCAATAGCGTTACCAAGCAGCAATCTACATCAAATGCAGTTCCTAGAACCTGAGCGATCAAATGCAGCATGTCCAGAATAGGTGAGATGCTTGACGATGCCAGCTTTTGACCCGTCATATCGAACCCAAAGGATGCGTGATTGGCGACAATTTGATTTATTTGTTGTGCCAGTTGATGAACTGGTTGTTCTGATTGCTGCATCAGCTTTGTATACGGGTTATTACTTATTCGGCTAATTTCGTCTAAATCTCGTAAAGGCGATGAAAAAGGCTTTTTCATACCTGGTGCGCTGTTAAATATCGAACCCATTTTCTTACTAACCACCCTCCTGACATATGGTTCACCCTATATCGTCTGTTGCACCCTTCTGGACAATGTATGAGCGTATAAAACTTTCTCTCACCTGTTATAGCCCCTTTTTTTCAAGATGACAAAATATCATAAGCGTTTTTGGCAAACGCATTAAAGATACAAGGACACACTTTACAAAGATAATCGTGGCTCAGTTTAGGAGAGTCATAGTAAAGGTTTTACGTTCTTGACTTACACACTCTGATTTAGAATATCCTTTCTCAAACTCTACACAAACCGTAATTATGCTATATTTCAGACGAGTAACTCACGAACTCTATCCGCGTTAATACTGAGAATGTACGGTATGTATAGGGCATATTTGCAACATGGATTTTAGTGGCGCCGTTGGAGGGATTGCTGAGACCTACAGTAAAGCTGATGATAAAGCTAATAAATTTTAATTAGTGCTTCTTCTAATCAGTGTTTACCCTTGGTACAAAGAAAATATTTATCTCAATTTCAAGAATGGCTTTAGAGTGATTAGGGTATAGGTTTACTCCTTTTGTGTAACATTGCACTCACTTTGTTAAATACAAGACTATTGAATGTCAAGAGGTGTTTAGCCCTCTGTTTCAGTAAAAGTATATTAGTCCTAGAGTTATACAGGATAAATGAAAATTGACCAAAAAAACATTTAATTAACTAATATTAACTTAAATTAAATATTATTTCTTCGGATAAAAATAAGGTACGCGCAGTCTCGCTAGAATCAAAGACTGCTGACTGCGCGCGGGTTGTAGAGACTAATCGGCTAAACTCTCGGCACTTAGCGGTACCATTTCGCCATTTCTCGTCAAGCCCAGCAGCATAGGTTGTTGTGGTTGAATCAGTTGACCTGTAAGTACGCAGCGTTCTTCTTGCTGTGCCGTAGCGGCGATGCTAGCTCGTATATCAGTACGCGAAAATCTCGGTTTCCACTCACCTGATTTTTGCTGGACGTAATTCCATAAAATGTCCCGAATAAGCGCCTGATATCCCTGATTTCCTGATAAATCTTTGAGTTTCTCTTTGAGTTCTCGCTCTAAACGGATGCTGGTAACTTCCATATCGGTGGTTGGGGTACGAGCGATAGTATGCATGATTTTCTCCTTAAAAGTATAGACAGGATAGTATTACAAGTGTAGTATGTTTATAGGAATGTTCAATAGGTGAAATTTTCTGTGATTACTTTTTCCCCAAACTCTACTTCTGCGCGTGGCTGTGGCTCCCATCTAAATTGGGAATCATGGTGTGTGGAGGTGGAGTATTTATTTATGGGCACATCCCATAGATATCAACAGCGGAACACAGATAGTAATCGAGATTATGGATATGCCCGAATTAGCATATTTAGTCAAATGTTGGATTTAGCGTTAAATCTAGTTTTCAATCTAGGGTCAAAACCGAACAATAGAAGCGGGAGGTACAGGAATAACAGTGCTGTACCAAAATAGGGAAAGAGACAACAACGTCAACCTTTAACCCCCGCTTCACCAAATACCGGAGAAGCGGGGGTTAATTTTATGAGGAGTCAAGCTGTGACGAACCCGACAAGTAGGCAAGTGTTAGAACAGTCAGTGGTAGTATTTTCGCAAAACTATCTACCACTATGTCGCGTCAATATTAAACGCGCGATTGTGTTGCTGGTGACAGAAAAAGCGGAACCTCTCGATATGCTTTCTGAAGTTGGTTGGATGGTTCACTCTCCGAGCTTAGTGCTTCATGTACCGAAACACATTCGCTTAAAAATAGCTTCTTTAGAGAGAACATGGAAAGTGCCACCAGTAAATCGTCGAGAAGTTTTAAAACGCGACCACTACACTTGTCAATATTGCGGTAGCAGCAAACATTTAACGCTAGACCACGTAATTCCTCGGTCGCGAGGTGGTTTACATACATGGGATAACGTAGTAACTGCATGTGAGAGATGTAACTCCAAGAAAGGGGACAAAACACTTCACGAAGCAGGAATGCAACTGCGTCACAAGCTAAAAGCACCAATCCATCCAACAATAGCTTTTGCCGAAAAGTTTTGGACGGAACAACCTAAAAGCCTGGAGTAACGGGAGCGCATGGATAATGCTGAAATTAACGTACACGGAAACTGGCTTTCACCTTGAATGTATAAATCAGTCTATTGAGGACTGGATACAAACGCGCGTGCTTTTATCACTTCGCGCGGGTCAAAGCCTCTGCGTCGAACCCAGCACCGCATCATTTTTGCTTCCTGTTGATTTACCGGGAGTAGAGGTGCTAAAAGCTCAAACCAAATGCAGCGACAAAGAAATCATCACCGTCTGTGTTTGCGACGCGGAATATTTAGAAGTCACGCTACGCGGTTCATGGATGTCCAGCACTTGCGACGAAGCAACAGGGATTTTTGTAACCACAATTAGCGACCGCATCGAGTTCTTTTTGCACAAACTCTGGCAAGAAGCTCAAATATGCCAACAAGTTAAAAGTTAAGAGTTGTACGGTGGGCAGTGCCCACCTTACGAAACTCCTAACTTATTTATTCATTTCTAAAATTTCTGGAACGGTAACAAACCTATAGCCTTTTTCTTTTAACCCGCTAATAATTTTTGGCAACGCTTGTACTGTCCGGCGCCTGTCACCTCCTCCATCATGCATAAGCACAATGGAACCTGGTTTGGCATCTCGAAGTACATTCTTTACAAAAACTTCATATTTGGCTTTAGGGTCGGTATCAGCGGAGGTTTGTGACCACATTACTACAGTGTAATTTTGGCTTTTGGCGTAAGCTACTAATCCGTTATTTAAATAACCACCTGGTGGACGAAATAATGTGGTTTTGGCGCCTGTGGTTTTGTAGATTAAATCTGCGGTTTTGTCGATTTCGGTTTTTGCTGTGGCTGTATCCATTTGTTTATACCAATGGTGCCATGTGTGGTTGCCAATAGCATGTCCATCTGCCACAACCCTTTTAGCCATTTCTGGGTTTTCTTGAATTGATGTTCCTACCCAAAAAAAAGTACCTTTTATATTGTTTTGCTTGAGTATATCTAGCATTTGCTGCGTGGTTTCTTTCCAAGGTCCATCATCAAATGTCAAAGCTATGACTTTTTCGTTATTAGGAACTTCTGATTTATATACTGTTTTTCCCTGGAGTTGAGCAGGAGCAGAAAAACTTAGATTTTGCGGTTTGGGTGATGGCGCCGGATTTGCTGTAGTGTTCGCTGCTAAAACTTTAGTTTGGGGCGCCTGTTTGTTAGAGGACTCTATTTTTGAGTTACCACTACACGCCGTAATACAAATACATATACTAATTAAACCCCAACCAATCCCAACATTTTTACCCTTTCGCATAAACAGACCTTTCATGCCACTCCTCGCTTTTACTGGCGTCAATCATAAATCAAGTTACTCAGCCTACAGACATAATACATGACCCAAATCCAACTCCCGCAAGCTTTTCAAACAATTTAAAAAAATTTTTCCAAAACCCCTTGACACCTTTTGTAGTATTGCTGTAGTATTTATGTAGTGAGGCAAAAGACAACGCCTCAAAGGAGGGAAAGCAAATGTTCTACATTCAAGTAGCACACGCGCGGTGGACAAAACCAGTGTCTCCAGACAAACGAAAGCCTCGTAATTCCAAACCATCTGAAACCGAGGCAAGAACTTATAAAAGTTCACAGTTTGCACAAAACCAAACAAAAGAATATATTCGCAACGCGCAACGGGTTTACTTCTACGAGCGTCGGATGTTTTCTTAAAAGTTTCCAATACTTATTTCATCTAATAGTTTAAAACTAGGTAAAAATAGTTTTGCTGAACCTTGAAAACTGAATAAAACGAATATTAAATGGGCAAGTTCACCACAATTTATTGTACTTGTAGGGTTGGTTTATAGATATCTTAAAACTGTGTTTTATGTTTCATTAATCCGCCCTTACAAATTTTCGGAATGTAGCTTAATGGTTAGAGCGTTCCGTTGTCTGCGGAGAAGGTGCCAGTTCGAGTCTGGTCATTCTGGTAATGAGAGTATAGCTCAGTTGGTAGAGCGCCGCCCTTAAGGCGGAGGTCGTGGGTTCAAAACCCACTGCTCTCAAACAAATGGCTGAGTAGCCAAGTGGGAAGGCGCCGATCTGCAAAATCGGTTAGCGTGAGTTCGATTCTCACCTCAGCCTTGGAAAATTGTGGCAGTGTAACCTAATTGATAAGGTAGCCATCTCATAAGTGGTTTAATGCAGGTTTGAGTCCTGCCACTGCTACCAAATGCAGCGATGGTGTAACTGGCTAACACGTCGGTCTCCAAAACCGAAGAATCAAGGTTCAAATCCTTGTCGCTGCGTTCTACTATGTGCTTTGTAAAAGAAGACAAAACGACTTTTTAAACAAGCATTTAGTAGACATTTAGTAAACATTTAGTAGGCATTTAGTAGACATTTTAAAACATGGTGTAGAACGCGAAGTGGTCAAGCGACATGCCTTTCAAGCATGTGAATAGTGGGTTCAAGTCCCATCTACACTTAATGTCTTTCATGGGTCGGCCCGCCTATTGGCGTAGGCAACTGTCTGTAAAACAGCCGCGAAAAGCGTTGCAAGTTCAAATCTTGCCCGACCTACTGTGGAGAGGTGGCTGAGTGGTAAAGCATCCTCCTGCTAAGAGGAAGTAGGTAGCAATATCTACCGAGGGTTCGATCCCCTCTCTCTCCTAATCAATGCCCACGTGTAAGGGCGGGTTAACCAAGATTTCCAATTCTTTCAAGATATCTGTAAACCCGCCCTAACAATCCAAAATCCTATGAGTGCGTAGTGTAACTGAATAACACGTCAGTCTACGAAACTGAAGAGTCAAGGTTTGAGTCCTTGCGCGCTCATTACATAGGAGGGGTGGTAGAGTGGCTGATTCGACGATTTAAATTAAACCAGTCCACGGCAGTAATTCCCATCTCTCCTCAATTATCCCCCGATAGCTCAGATGGTAGTAGCGTCTGTTTGAAGCACAGAAGGTCGTCAGTTCGATTCTGACTTGGGGGGCTTCGTTGCCTCGTAGCTCAATGGCAGAGCGGCGCGCTGTTAACGCGAGGGTTGCAGGTTCGATACCTGTCGAGGCAGCTTTATTGCCCTGTGGTGTAATTGGCAACATCTCCGGTTTTGACCCGGAAGAGTCCTGGTTCAAACCCAGGCAGGGCAGTCAATTTACATACGCTCCTGTAGCCCAATTGGAAGAAGGCAGTAGTTTTAAACACTACGTAGTACTGGTTCAAACCCAGTCAGGAGCATAAACGGGATGTAATTCAGTGCCCAGAAGCCTTTGTTTGGGACAAAGGAGTCGCTGGTTGGAATCCAGCCATCCCGATTTTACCCCTGTGATGTAATTGGAAAACATCGCCGATTTAGACTCGGTGTATTGACTGCAGGTTCAAGTCCTGTCAGGGGTACTGAGTGTTCCACTTTATGAAGTGGTATGCCTAATCTGATTTCATTTACCTAAGTTTCATAAATAAAGGAGGTATGAAAAGAGATGACATTTTGACAAAAGAAGCCCAAATTCGGCAGTGGATAAGCGAATATCGTCCCAAGGCTTTCATTTGCCGTCAGTTAAACTGCAAACCTCTAAAGGTAATTATAAAGGAGGTGTTTAAAATCAATGGCTGTAATGACGGTGACTGATGCTTTGGCAGAGTTAACACTATTACAAAAACGTATTGATTCAGCTACTACGGCTTTACAAAACGATGCCTTAATTACAGTTGTCGAGGTTGGTAAAATTCCTACTGGCTATAGAACCAGAGAGGAGTACGAAGTCAATGCAAGGGCAGCTTTACAAAGAGTGAATGCACTTATGGAACGCAGGCAACTAATTAAAAGAGCAATTGTACTTGCCAATGCTTCAACGCGCGTTACTGTTGCAGGACAAGAAATGACCGTAGCAGAAGCGATTGAAATGAAAAATTTCATTGCTTACTATGAAAAAGTTCTTGCTACTATGCAGTCAGCTTACAACCAAACTCGTAACCAGTACGAGAAAGCACAGGCAAAAGTAAAAGAAAGACTTGATAAGCTAGCGCTGGAAGTTTTAGGTAAAAATGAAGCTGTTAATTCAGAGCAATACCAAGCTTTAACTGATAGTTTTATGGCACGTGAGGGTGTAGAACTGCTTGACCCAACTAATATAGCCAGAGAAATTGAGCGTCGGCAAGAATTTATTGAAGATTTTAAATCAAGCGTCGATAGAGTACTTTCAATCAGTAATGCCAGAACTAATATAGAAATTCCCGATTAGAATAGGTAAATGCTGGTCACTTGAAAATCTCTCAATTTATGGAATTTGCAGACTGTAAATCTGCCACGGACTGATAAGCCGTACCTTACATTGGTAACTTTAAAGCTCAACGGTTAACGCTCATAGCTCAAACCTCAACGCTTAAAGATTAACTTGTTAAAGTTCACTTATCAAAGTACAAAGCTCGATAAAATCCAGGGTTTTGGTTATAGGCACCATAAAGTCCTTGAGATGTCCCACCTGGCTGAGTGGTCAGCTAAATATTACACAGTTAACATGAAACGAACTGCAATAGCTCAAAATACGCTTTCAATTCTTGAAGCTGGTTATTATGTTCTAGAGAATGGTAAACAAATAGATATTAGCCGAGAACTAGCATCCTGTTTAAGTAACACAAAATGCTACAGCCCTGATAATCTCTTAGATATTCAGCAACAAGTTCTTTCTTCCGCTCCTCAATTTTCAAGTACTGAATTTGAAATAAGGAATGAAACAACTTTGATTGGAGCAGAACGTATCGCAAGAAGCCAAGAATATCAAAAAATTGGTGTTCTCAATTTTGCCTCTGCTAAAAACCCTGGAGGTGGGTTTCTTAAAGGCGCCCAAGCACAAGAAGAGAGTTTAGCACGTAGTAGCGGACTTTACCAAACCCTTTTAAAGTGCCCTGAATACTATGATTTTCATCGCAGTAATAAATCGCTTTTATACAGTGATAGAATGATTTATTCTCCTGATTGTCCAGTTTTTAAAGATGATGAGGGAACGTTATTAGAGCAGCCTTACTTCGTTGATTTTATTACAAGTCCGGCGCCGAATGCTGGGGAAGTTAAAAGAAATCAAGCGCAGGATGTTGATAAAATACCTGAAGTGCTTCGAGTTCGTGGTAGTAAATTACTGAGTTTAACTGCTGATAACGGTTGTGATGCTTTGGTATTAGGCGCCTGGGGATGTGGTGTATTTAGAAATGAACCATCAATAGTTGCCCAAATGTTTGCTGATTTATTATTACCGAATAATCTATTTTGGGGCAGATTTAAAAGCGTGATTTTTTCAGTTTTTGACTCAAGCAAACAACAAGATACATTTAAAGAATTTAACTCAAAGTTTTACTAAATACGCGGATATGGTGTAACGGCAGCATGTGAGTCTTCCAAACTCTTGGTACGAGTTCGATGCTCGTTATCCGCTTCGTGGGAGTATAGCTTAATGAATAGAGCATCCGGCTTCTACCCGGACGGTTGTAGGTTTAAGTCCTACTACTCCTGCTTTCATATACTATATTTGAGGAAAACCAAAATGAATGGAATTACAACGAAAGCCTTTAGGCACTAAAAACTACGGTCATATCCCACACTTGCCTGGTTCTCGGATGGGTCCTGCTGATTATAAGTGCAACGAAGGACAAAACCGTATCTCCACCGAGAAAGTGCGTGATAAACATGATAATGTCATCGTTCAAGAAAAGCTCGATGGTTCAAATGTGGGAATTGCCAGAATTGATGGCAAAATTTATTCTCTAACACGTGCAGGATATTTAGCTGATACATCTCCTTTTGAACAGCATTGGTTATTTGCCAAGTGGGTACACAAACAAGAAGATAGGTTCCTAGCTGTTCTCAAAGATGGTGAACGATTATGTGGCGAATGGTTAGCACAAGCTCATGGTACTAGATATAACTTGCCACACGAGCCTTTTGTTGCATTCGACATTATGCAAGGTAAGCAAAGAAGCCCTCTTGCAGAAGTAACCGAGCGTATAAAAGATTACGGTTTTATTCAACCACGTTTATTACATATCGGAAATCCTTTCACCATCGAACAAGCTATAGAAGCAATTCAAGTTTCTGGACATGGCGCCGTTGACCCTGTTGAAGGTGCAATTTGGCGGGTTGAAAGAAACACATTAATAAGTCCAGGTAAAAGTTCCGAACGTGTATGGAAAGTTGACTTTCTAGTTAAATATGTTCGACCTAATAAGTTAGATGGAATCTACCTACCAGAACTCACTGGCAAAGAAGCTGTGTGGAACTGGCAAGGATAGTAAGGGCGGGTTAACAGATATCCTACAACCAAATCGAAAATTTATATAAACCCGCCCCCCAACAATATCACGGGGTCATAGCTCAATTGGCTAGAGCGCTAGTCTTGCAAACTAGAGGTTAGGGATTCGAGTTCCCTTGATTCCATGTGGCGCCAGAAGCCGAAGTGGTCGAGGCACTTGCTTGTGGAGCAAGTCATTAGCGGGTTCAAGTCCCGTCTGGCGCCCATTATACGGAAGATGCTGCTCATGGGAGAGCAACTGCGCTTGAACCGCAGAGTGCGGCAGGGATGTCGTAGGGGTTCGATCCCTCCATCTTCCTTAATCTACCAGAGGCGGAAATAGTGACGCGCTGTGCCGATAACGCAGCTGTAGCAGGGGCAGTACCTGCCTGGTAGACATATATGGAAGATACTGCTCACGGGAGGGCAACCAGTCTCGAAAGCTGGAGCAGGGTAATACCTGGGCGTTCAATTCGTCTATCTTCCGTTTTATAAGGCTTGGAAGGTGCTGCTGTGTGGACGGCGACTGGTTTGGAATACCAGAGTGCAGTAGAGATGCTGTAGAAGTTCGACTCTTCCACTTTCCGTAAGGGCGGGCATGGATGCCCGCTCCACAAGAGAAAAACAAATACAAATATTCTGGGTGGTTGGCAGAGCGGTTATGCAGCTGGCTTTTAACCAGCACCAGAAAGGTTCGACACCTTTACCACCCACTTAACCTATATACAACTAAAAGGAGTAAATAATGCATGGCGCGCGCTAAGTTTAATCGGACTAAACCCCATGTAAACATTGGCACTATTGGTCATGTTGACCACGGTAAAACTACTTTAACTGCGGCTATTACAATGACTCTGGCTGCGCTTGGTTGGTCTAAACCTACAGGATATGACCAAATTGACTCGGCGCCTGAAGAAAAGCAGCGCGGTATTACAATTAATACTGCCCATGTTGAGTATGAAACAGCGTCACGTCATTATGCCCATGTAGATTGCCCAGGTCATGCTGATTATGTAAAAAACATGATTACAGGCGCCGCGCAAATGGATGGGGCAATATTAGTAGTATCTGCTGCTGATGGTCCGATGCCCCAAACGCGCGAGCATATTTTGCTAGCTAGGCAAGTTGGTGTGCCAAAGTTAGTAGTTTTTCTTAACAAGGAAGATATGGTTGATGACCCAGAACTTCTTGAATTAGTTGAATTAGAAGTTAGGGAATTACTGAGTGAATATAATTTCCCTGGTGATGAAATTCCTATCGTTCCTGGTTCAGGTTTATTAGCGCTCGAAAAAATGACTGCAAACCCTAAAACTTTACGCGGTCAGGATGAGTGGGTTGATAAAATCTATAGTTTGATGGACGCTGTAGATTCTTATATCACTACACCAGAACGAGAAGTTGATAAACCTTTCTTACTTGCTGTTGAAGATGTGTTTACTATTACTGGACGCGGTACGGTTGCTAGTGGTCGAGTTGAACGCGGCACAATTAAAGTTGGTGATACTGTGGAATTAATTGGCGCCACTACCCGCACAGCTACAGTTACAGGTGTGGAAATGTTCAAGCAAACACTTGATGAAGCTATAGCTGGTGATCAAGTAGGTTTATTACTACGAGGTGTGCAAAAACATGAAATTGAACGGGGAATGGTTATTGCTAAACCTGGTTCAATTACTCCACATACCAAGATGGAATCTGAAGTTTATGTACTTACAGAAAAAGAAGGTGGACGTAAAACTCCTTTCTTTGCCGGGTATCGTCCGCAGTTCTTTGTACGAACTACTGATGTAACTGGTACTGTCCAAGCTTTTACCGCAGATGATGGTAGTGAAGCACAAATGGTTATGCCTGGTGATAGGGTTCAAATGACTGTTGAACTTCTTGAACCTATTGCAGTTGAAGATGGTATGCGCTTTGCTATCCGTGAAGGTGGTCGTACTATTGGCGCCGGTGTTGTTTCCAAAATTATTAATTGATTTATTCTATCGTAGGTGAGGCATAGCCCCACTTACGATTTCTGGAAACTTTAAAATACGTTTGTAGCATTTAAGTAGTATGCACAAGGAAAATACTATGCAAGCTATAAAGAGGCGCCCTTTACAGGGTGATAAAGATTTACTAGCTATTACAAATCTTATCAACGCTTGTAACGAGGTTGATAAATTGGATGATGGGGTATCAGTTCAAGAACTGCGTGAAGAATTTGATATGCCTTCGGTTGATAAAGCACTTGATTGGCAGTTATGGGAAAATGAAGATGGTATATTAATTGGCTTCGGAGATTTATGGATTACTGAACCAAATGAAGTAATTGATGGTTTTTTGAGTATTTATGTTCAACCAGAAGCGCGGGGTAATGGTTTAGAAATAGAGATTATTGAATGGGCTGATGTACGAATGCGCGAGGTTAAAATAGCACGTGGTTTCCCTGTAAAACTACGAACAGGCGCCCGTTCTACTTACACCGAACGTATTAAACTTTTGGAAAGTAATGGTTTTACAATAGACCGTTATTTTTTTAGAATGGAGCGTAATATGAATGAACCAATACCCGAAGCGCATTTCCCAAACGGGTTTGCTTTGCGGTGTATGAATGGTGAACAAGATGTAGAAGCTTGGGTTGATTTACATAATAATTCTTTTATCGACCACTGGAATTTTCATCCAATAACGGTTGAAATGCTTAAACACTGGCTTCAAGAATCTTCATATCGAAGAGATTTAGATTTACTTGCAACTGCAAGTGATGATTCTTTTGTTGCACAATGTTACTGCTACATCAATCTTGAAAGCAACGCACGTACAGGACGTAACGAAGGTCATGTTGGTATTTTAGGTGTTCGACGCGGTTTTAGAAAGATTGGATTAGGCAGGGGAATGTTACTTTCTGGTTTACAACGCTTGAAGCAAGCTGGTGTGGATACTGTGCAACTTGGTGTTGATGCTGATAACCCTAATGGCGCCTTGCGCTTGTATGAGTCCGTTGGTTTCCAAAAAGTTTATACTAGTATTAACTTTCTACGTGATGTGTAGAGACACGTAAACCGCAGGTTTTCCCGTAGGGATTTATCGCGTCTTCACATTCACGTTTCTACATTTGTATTCTCTATCGGAAGAATGAAGCGGTTCTAACTATAGATAAATCAATCTCATTCCGCAGGTTGATTCATATTTAAACAGATAATTAGTAAAAGAATATTAGGCTTAATTTGAGTGAACTACAGTTAATTAGATTTTAGAAATTTATTTTTTTCTATTTTGTTGCAAAAAGCGATAGTTAGTAAATTGCTGATAATAGTTAATACTGCAACAAAACTGTAGTTTTAGTATTTTTGCCGTTTTTTATCTGGAGAGTAGTTTGATGATGAAGAATTTTGTACGTACTATCGTTATCGTTTTTACCTGTGCTTTCATGTTTTTGACAAATGCGGTTCCTGCGTTTGCAATTGAAAGCTATCAAAGCGATGTCAGAGAAGGTGAAACACAGTTACTAGAAACTCAAAAATTAACTGACGAAGTTTCGAGATATGCACCTGGTAATCCAAATACGGAACAGACTCAAGAGCGCACGAATAATGGTGGTTTGAACGAAGTTCAGGGTACCGCTGATATTGAGCAGATGAAGCGTCCTGAAAATTCTACTGAAGCAGTTTCTGTTGAAGATGAAATCAATAATTTGCTCGGTAAGGTAACTGGCAAAAAGTAAGAAATAATAAATGTAGAGACGTAATATATTACGTCTTCCCACAATTTGTAATTTAGTCATAAATGCTGTTGTAAAGAATCTTGATGGCAAGAATAAGCTATCAAGATTTTTTTTGTACCATAAGATAATTTCTTCATAAATCATAATATTACCTTTGGTTGATGTTCTTTACCGTTTTATGAGCGAACCTAGAAATAAGAAAGCTAAGGAACGAGAAAAACATGCGTAAGCTAAATATTGGTTTAACCGAAGAACAACGTAATGGTGTTGCCAAACTATTGAACGAAGATTTGGCAAATTCTTATCTATTATTGGTGAAAACCAAAAAATTCCACTGGGACGTAGTAGGTCCTCAATTCCGCACACTGCACCAGCTTTGGGAAGAACAGTACCAAGCATTGACCGAAACTATTGACTCAATTGCAGAGCGTGTTCGTACTTTAGGTGCTTATCCTGTTGGTACGATGGAAGGATTTTTAAAAGTCGCAACTCTCAAAGAAGACCCAGGTGATATTCCTGTGGCAACTGAAATGGTCGCACGCTTGGTAGATGACCACGAACAAATTATTCGCGGTTTGCGTGAACACATTGACCAATGTAGCGAAAACTTCCATGACGAAGGTACTGCTGACTTTTTAACTGGTCTAATGGAAGGTCATGAACAAATGGCTTGGATGTTACGTTCATTCATCGAAGGACAAGCGCTTCAACCAGATGGCAGTCAAGTAAACCAAGCAATGAAAACTCCTGCTAACGTCTAATCTCGATGTGAAAAACGCATTTTAAAGATTCTGGGGTTGTAACTACCTATTGATTGAGTCAACAATTTTCGTAAATGGCTATAGGTAGGGGAATCTCTAAGGGCGCAAATTTAATAATTGCGCCCTTATATTTTATTTTGATTTACGTTTTCGATTAACGTGTTTATCAGGTGCATATTATCAACAAGGAGTTTGCTGTGTCAGAATACCAAGCTGAACGTACTATATCTGCTGTTTTTAAAGACCAAAAGCAATTAAATGATGTAATTCAACGTCTAATTGACCGAGGTGTTCCCAAAGATCACATTTCTGTGATGGGAAGAAATTTTCAGTCTGAAACCCGGATCGCTGGTTTTATTACAAAGCGCGATATTATTCTGGGTGGTCTGCGACAAGGCGCCTTATTTGGTTCATTCTTTGGTTCGCTATTAGGTTTACTAACGGGCGTAGGTGTTTTATTCATTCCATTTTTGGGTACTGTTGTTGCAGCAGGACCTATTGGTGCAATATTACTAGGTGCTGCAAGCGGCGCCATTGCTGGTAGTGCTGGTGCAGGTTTAGTATCAGCATTAGTTACCTTGGGAATGCCTGAAGATAAAGCAGCTATTTATCAAACTCGTTTAGAAGCTGGTGATTTTTTGGTCATGGTAGAAGTACCATACGACCGTTCCGGTGAATATCAACTTTTGATTGAAAGTGCAGGTGGTGAAGAAGTTCACACGATGGAAAAAGCTTTACCCCGTGCTTGTAAAGGTGACTGCAATAGTATCGAAGATTTGGCACCAGAAGTTCGCAGTCATTTATCTCAAGAAGCACAAAACACTTTTATGCAAAGCTATAACGCAGCAATGAAAGAAAATAACGACCAAAGTAAAGCTGAACAAGCTGCATGGGAAGCTGTTCATCAAAACTTTGATGAAGACGAAAACGGTATTTGGTCTAAAGCTAAAGCTAACGTATCTTAATATACAGAATCCTGGTTTCTCATAGAAACCAGATTCTCAATTTCAAGGTAATTTATAACTTGCCACACGTATCTTTAATTCACCTTTATTTGGGTCTGTGTCAAAAATAAAGGCACCCTCTTCTTTTTCTTTACTTGACAAAAAATCGATTTGCTGTTCACCAGTTTGTTCAACCTCATTATTAACTTTTAATTCAGCTAATATTTGTACTGATTCGGCGGTTTTATCACCGTCGTTTGTTATTTCAAACGGTACTTGGTATTTGCCGTTTGCTTGACGAATAGCTTCTTTTGTTTGCACTGAAAGTATGGGCACCTGTTGTTTATCTGTAAGTCCTGTATATATAACTAAACCTACAATTCCTGATAAAATACATGTTGCGGCGCCGAAAGTTATCCATTCAGCAATTGTACGTTTTGGCTGTTCGTTTGTATTATTAAATTCTTGTTGAGCTTGATTCATATCGCTAACCTACCTGCTGCACCACCAATACTTGCTGGTAATCCTAGTAATAATGTATGGTCTAACCACATTGTCCAAGGGTCACTAAACGTCAACTTCTGGAAAAACCACAGCATAAACATACCAGCTATTAATGAAACTAAGTAAGCCATGATTGTTTCTCCCAATGGTCGCTGAAAAATTCCGCGTTGACGAAAACGTTTTTGCTGATTGGCAAATCCTGCTTCAAATACTATTCCATAAGTTAATAATAAAGATGTGGCAATCACCGCTAATAGCCAATTTGGTGAAGCTGCTGCTGCCAACATTGGTATTTCGTCTGTTGGTGCAATATTAAACGCTATTACTGTGGCGCCTATTAATGTTCCACCTATATCACTTAAAGTAGCATGTAAATCATCTTGATTATTCGTTTGCTTATTTTGTTTAGCAGAATTACCTTTTTTATCTCCTGCTAAAAACTGATTTGATAGCGCAACACCAAGCGTAAATGGAACGCTTTCATATACAATTTTACCAATAGACTCTTTTAAAAAGTTATCAAATGTTATCTCGCGCAATAGTATTAACATAAATGTCGCGCAAATTATGCCAATAGCCATTGCTTCAACTGTATCTACGACCGCTTCATATGGTCTGTGACTTTTTTGGTACTTACGAAAACCTTCGGTACGGTTGAGTAAATATACAACAAAAAAAGTTATGATAAGTGCGACTAATATCATTGGCAGTTCTACTAATGACCCTATCCACCAAACTTCCATTGTATAAATTAGTGGAATACCAAATAAAAAACCACCGCAGGCGCCTCTAATAATCTCATTTAGCTCGTTTGACCATATTCCTTTTTTTGATTGTTCTATTTTCATATTCGGTTTTTGCTACACATAAAATGATGGGCACAACGGTTAAGCTGTACCCTGTTGTAATATTTCGTTCTGTTAACAACCGCTTATCTCGCTTTAGGGACGTTCATCAATTTCTACTATCGCTTAAAACTGTTTATTACTTATTATACTGCATTACTACGAGTAAATAGACCCCAAAGGAAAATTGCAACCAAGGCGCCGATTACTGCTACTACTAAACCAGGTATGCTGAGTGTTGCGGCTGTTAACTGTAACGTTCCCGTCTCGAAGAAGGTAACTAAACTACCTCCTAAGAATGCACCAATTATACCCAAAATCATTGTTGCAAGTATACCGCCACCTTGGCGCCCTGGATAAATAGCCTTAGCAATCGCACCTGCAATAATACCTAATACAATCCATGCTAAAAGATTCATTTATTTTTCCTCTAAACTTTTGTGTTTCTCTACCTTGATTTAATAGTATCAACTGCAAACGTTATGTGCGTCTATCAACGGTGATAATGTATAACAAACCTTTAGAGATATCCAGCCAGTCGAATTGAATAAACATATCGGTATAATCCCATTAGGCGCCAATTACAAATGTATAAATATAAATGTAGAGACTAAACATGTTTAGTCTCTACAACATTTGTGAAGAAATATGTATATTATAAATAGCAAAAAACGATGTTATTTAAGTTTTGATTAAATCTCCCTTCATACAACATCTATGCTACTAAACCAGAACGTAATGCACGTACTGCTGCTTGTGTACGGTCATCAGCGCAGAGTTTATTGAGAATATTACGAACGTGAGTTTTAACTGTACCTACGGTAATGTATAGCTTTTCGGCAATTTGCCCGTTGCTACATCCAGCTACAATCAACTCTAATATTTCTAATTCACGCTGTGTTAATGGGTAAGTCTCTAGTACTTGCTCGTACTCACTATCGAGTGCTTCTATTTTAACTGTCTTTGTTTGGCTCGCTACTTCGTTTTCGGGTAGTACGTGACGCATTTGCCGTAGTACCACGTTGGCAATTGCTGGGTCTATCCATGAGTTACCTGAATAAGTCGCATGAATTGCTTCTGTTAACTTATCAATGCTAGTGTCTTTCATATAGTAAGAGTCTGCACCCGCTGCAAATGCCGCTAATACAGTATCTTCGCTATGATTCATTGTTAATACTAAAATTTTTGTCGAGGTATCTCCACTTTCGTGTTGAAACGCACGAAATCTTCGCGTTAACTCTATCCCGTCCATGTCGGGCAACCCAATATCGACTACTGCTACGTCAGGTTTCGCTGTCTCTAATAATTTTAAACCTTTGGTCGCATTGCCTGCTTCACCAATGACTTGAAGTCCATTGTTCGACTGAAGTGCGGCCTTTAACCCCATGCGGGTTAAATCATGGTCTTCGATTAATACTATACTTATTTCGCTCATTTCTATACTCTCTCTAATTTAATGACATCAGCTACAAACTGATTTTTGCCCTATTTCTTTTATGATTTTTCAACCCTAAAGATAGATGATATTCTCCCTATAAAGCATCCACCAATGGAAATAACGGGTGTCTGGCACTATTGCTACTCTCGATAATGCAAATCTAGCTCTAGGTATATGGTAATATCTCTCATAATTATGATTTAATAATGCAGCTCTTTATTTACTTCTGTCAAATCTTTTTATTTTAGAAACGTCAAAAACCCGGTTTCTAGCGAGCTTACAGTATCGATTGAAGCCAAAATAACCACAAATCATTTATAATTCGTTTATAACTAAATATATGTATTGAATTTAACACATATTTTTGTGTATACTGATAAGTACGAATCTGTGGAGCGAGCTACGATAGTTGAGTCAGCTAGAAGTAAATGACTTTGTATCAGTGTTTGCTAACATTATTTACTAAAAGCAGAATAATACTATTTTGAGTTGAAAGACCATGCCAGAACAAACCATCAATATACTACTCGTGGAGGATGACGAAGTTGATGTAATGAACGTAAGACGGGCATTTAAGAAAGCAAATATCAAGAATCCTATTTTTACAGCTAGCAATGGGTATGAAGCTCTTGAAATTTTGAAGGATACTAGCGACACCAAAATGCCTGCTGAAAGGCGCCTAGTGTTACTCGACTTGAATATGCCTAAAATGGGTGGTATTGAATTTTTGCAGGAATTACGGTCTGACCAACAGCTTCGTGCAACACCTGTAGTAGTAATGACGACTTCAAATCAAGACAAAGACCGATTAGAAGCATATCACTTGAATATCGCTGGTTATCTTCTTAAACCAGTTACTTTCGCTAGTTTCACTGAACTAATAGCTACATTAAATAGTTACTGGATGCTATGCGAGATGCCTTAGTAATCATTAATTTATTAATGTACTAATTTAAATGAGTCAACCAAGTAAGAATGGAAAAAACGCTAAAAATACTAGTTGTAGATGATGACGAAGTTGATCGGATGACAGTACGTCGCGCACTTTATAATGCGGGCGTACTAGCTGTATTGTCGGAGGTAGATACTTGCTCCGAAGCGATTAAATTAGTTCATGCTAACTCATACGACTGTATTTTTCTCGACTATCGCTTACCAGATGGAGATGGTTTGACGCTAATTTCTCAACTGCGTGCAGAAAATATCAAGCTTCCTTTGGTTGTGCTAACCGGACAAAGTGATGAGCTGATTGCAGTTGAGTTGATGAAAGCAGGCGCTAATGATTATCTTTCTAAGTCACAAGTGTCATCAGAAACGTTAGCTCAGGTGTTGCGGAATGCGATTCGAGTTTATCGTGCCGAAATGCAAGCAGAACAAGCAATGCTACAACTACGCGAAAGTAATAAAATATTAGTTCAGAAAAATCAAGAGTTAGAACAACAACAAAAGCTTATTCAGCAGCAAAACATTAAACTAAAAGAAGCGTCGCAACTCAAGTCAAAATTTCTTGCCACAATTTCGCACGAACTACGAACACCAATGAATGCCATTATTGGGTTTTCACAATTCTTACTCCGTCCCAAGTTTGGCATACTTTCTGACTCTCAACGCGATATGGTTCAACGTATCCTCAATAATGGTAAGCATTTGTTAGGTTTACTGAACGAGGTGTTGGATTTTTCTAAAATTGAATCAGGGCAACTCGAATTGAAGCCCCAAATATATGATATTTTAACCGTGGTTAACAGTACAGTTGGAGAAATGATGGCGCAAGCTTCGATGAAAAACCTGTCTTTGTCTGTTACAAATAAACTAGATGACTCAATTGTTTATAATGACCCGCTTCGAGTCAAGCAAATATTAGCGAATTTACTCTCCAACGCAATTAAGTTTACAAAAGTTGGGGGAATTAACATTGAGGTTGAAGCTGTTAACGAAAACAGAATTGCAATTTCGGTTCATGATACGGGTATTGGTATAGATCATAACGAAACAGATAATATATTTGAAGTGTTTCGGCAAATCGACCAAGCTATTAACAGAGAATATCCAGGTACAGGTTTAGGATTAGCAATTGTGAAAGCGCTTGTTAATATGATGTCAGGTACAATTCATGTTGAAAGTCAGTTAGGACAAGGCTCTACATTTCGTATTGAAATACCTCGTCAAGTTTACAGTGATGGCGCCTTGGATGCTCAATTAATGGATAAATTTGTAACAAAAAAGAACATCTCTACACAGCCAGATGTTTTATCCCGTCCTTCCGACAGAGGATAAATAAAAAGGCATAAGCCATTTGATAGAAGACATGACTATAGGTTTACGCCTAAAAATAAGGCAATATTTAAAAATATTATTTTTCTTAAAAAGTAAAGTGATAAATTATGCTTTCTGATGAAATAACTAAAGACCGCATCCTCGCCGTCGATGACACTCCTGATAACCTCATCTTGCTTCAAACAATTTTAGAAGTAGAAGGTTATGAGATTGACTTGGTAGCTGACGGTGCCGCTGCACTTCAATATGTCGAAGAATCGCCACCTGATTTAATATTGCTTGACGTGATGATGCCGTTAATGGATGGTTATGAAGTTACACGTCGAATTCGTAGCAGTTCAACACCCTACATTCCAATTTTGCTATTGACGGCGTTTAACGATGCTAGTGTTGTAGAAGGACTCGATGCTGGCGCCGATGATTTTATTCGCAAACCATTCGACCAAGATGAGTTAATGGCAAGAGTTAGGTCTTTGTTGCGTTTAAAGCATAGTTTAGACGCACAACGATCAATGTCACGCGCACGCGAAGATTTTGTATCACGTTTGACTCACGATTTACGAACACCGCTCGTTGCAGCCGACCGAATGCTAAATTTATTTCTGCAAGATATATTTTGTCCAACATCGGATGAAATGAAACAAGCAGTAAGTGCAATGGTTCGCAGCAACCATAACTTATTAGAGATGGTAAACACCCTTCTTGAAGTCTCACGCTTTGAAGCAGGTCAAAAGACCATGAGGTTTGAAAGCTATAATCTCTTAGAAATAATTCAAGAAGTCGTACAAGAACTCAATACACTTGCACAAGAGAAAAATTTAACTATCAAAATAGATACTGGTAAAGAGTCAGAACATCCTGTTAATGAACTATCTGTTATTGGTGACCGCTTGGAACTGCGACGAGTAATTGGTAATTTAATTGGTAATGCCATCAAATTTACAGACTTAGGTAGTATTCATGTTCGCCTTTATCGTAGTAAATCTAGTGGTAAATCTAATAGTGAATCACCTGATGATAAAGAATGGGTAGTGTTGGAAGTTTCAGATACTGGTTACGGTATTGCCGAAGAAGACCTTCCACACCTTTTTGAAAGATTTCGGCAAGGAAAACACAAGCGTGCAGGTAGCGGTTTAGGGTTACACTTATCGCGTCGCATCGTTGAAACCCATGGTGGAAAAATTGAAGTAGTTTCTGAATTGGGTAAAGGTAGTACTTTTACCGTTTATTTACCTGCTGGTTGATATAGAAACCTGGTTTCTTGAAGAAACCAGGTTTCTTTTAACCAAGTGATTCCCCTACAAGTTGATAAATTTCTTTGAGTTGTTCGGTGTCAATATATTTAACCAAAAGTTCTGCTGCTTTTTTGGAGTTGCTGCGGGGAATAGTCAACCACAATTCCTTACCCGTTTCTAATGCAGCTTTTTCTGCCCAATCTTTAAGTCGCAGGCGCCCTTCTTCTGTAACCTGGTAACAACCCCTCTTTTTGTCGGGAGTTGGTTCTATCCAACCCAAATTTAGCCACCGCTTTCTCCAAATGTGAGCGTTACTTTCAGTGATACTCAGCGCTTGGGCAATTTGACTTGCATAAATTGGCGCCATTTCAGAGGGTGAATCGGTTTCGGTTAGATTTGCCGCTTCCGTAACATTTTCAACAAGTTTAGAAAATCTTCGCAGGTAATCTTCTAAGTTTCCCCAAATTTTACCTTGTTGTTCTTCGACATCAAGGTCTTCAACTTCTGTTGATTCGAGTTCTTTAGCAATATCAGAATTCACAGGCTTTTACAAAAAATAAAACTAATGTACTTAATTTATAATATTTAGCACTTTAGTAACCATACCTGAGACTTTACCATCAATCAATATAAATCAAGAATTTTGTCTCAAAGTCGCTGTAATATTCTACTACTATCAGGCTGACACATGGGGTCATGACAAACATGGTTGACATTAGATGCAGGGAAGTCACCTTCACTAATATCCAGGCAATTTTATTTGATAAGAACGGCACGTTAGAAGATTCAGAGTCACATTTATTACTCTTGGCAAAACGCTGTGCGCGTATTATAGATGCTCAAATACCTGGTACCGGGGAACCATTATTAATGGCATTTGGTGTTAATAATAATACTCTTGACCCCGCAGGGTTAATTTCTGTCGCAAGTAGACGCGATACTGAAGTTGCCGCAGCAGCTTACATTGCAGAAACGGGTAGAAGTTGGCATGAGTCTGTTTCTATCGCACGTTCTTCGTTAGATGAAGCTGATAAGTATATGGGACAAACAGCTTCACCCCTATTTCCAGGTAGTTTAGAAGTACTAGAAAATTTATCGCAAGCGGGTTTAAAGCTTGGTATTCTTTCTGCAGCAACAACTAAAGAGGTGTGTGAATTTGTAAAATTTAACGAGTTAAGTAAATATATTCAGCTTTCTATGGGTGTAGATGGTGGAGTGGGCAAACCTGACCCTAGGTTATTTTTACAAGCTTGTGAACAACTGGGGGTAGAAAGCAGTGCGACTTTAATGGTAGGTGATGCAATTGGTGACATGCAGATGGCAATAAATGCTGGTGCTGCTGGATGTATTGGTATTACCTGGATAAATAAACCCGACCATGTGAAAGGCGCCGATGTTATCATAAACCAGCTTTCTGAAATTAAAATTAGTGGCGTTTAAAGAAACTCCAAATTTCTTCTGTAGAGTTTAGCCCTATCTTTTGGTTAAACTTATTTATGCTTTCATCATTGGAGGCGCCACCGTACCAGATATGTCCACCATTAACTATAGCTAACTGTACAACTTCACTTCCTTCGCTGCAATTAGAGTAAGAATAGGTGTTAATTGAATTATTCTGATAATTTTTATTATCACGGCAATTATTTTGATATCGCCAAAAATCTGTAACTTCAGGAATTGCAGCTAAGGCACCTTTTTGGTTTGGTTTATCACCTTGATATAATACTGCATGGTCGTTTGTGCCATTAATCATCAACATTGATACAGGTGATTTCGGTTGACATTGTTGTTCAAATATGTATGGAAGAGAACCAGCAACAGAAGCAAAAGCTGCAAATTTGTCGCTCATAGTACATGCTAATGCTTGAGTTAAAATTCCACCTTTAGAAAAACCCGTGGCATAAATTTTTGCTGTATCAATATTTCTAATTTGTTGTAGATGATTAATTAAGTTATTTACAAACGCAATATCATCAATATTATTTGTATTATTTTTGCTCAAATGCCACTTATGGTCTATACCATCTGGATAAACTGCAATAAAACCTTGTTTTTCTGCTTTTTTGTTAAATTCAGAAACTTCGCTTATCGATTTTCCGCTACCACCATCACCGTGAAATACTAATACTAAAGGCATTGGGCGCCGGGGATTGTAAGATTTTGGTGTATATATATAGTAGCTACGCGATATACCTTGGTCTGTTAATTCTCCAGAACTGTCACCATATATAAGTTTTTGCTGGGGTATTGTTTCCATTGCTTTTATTGACTCACAAGCTGTCATTAAGCTGATTGACAGCAGGCAAACGAAGAGTTTTTTGAGTACCATTTTATGTGTGAAGGAAAATTTTAATATTATATTAAGATATATTAATGATGTGAGGCGTTACATCTGACAAATGGCTGAATGTGGGTTTTTTACCACAAAGAGAACTTGCTGGGGTAGGTTTCCGTCCCAGCAAAGTTCGGTGGACACGGAGACACAGAGTTCATAGAGTTATTGAGAGCGATGATTAAACTTGACCAGTTTTTAAAGTTAACAGGTGTAGCTGCGACCGGAGGACAAGCTAAGGTGATGATTCAAGGTGGTGAAGTCGAGGTTAATGGAGAGCTTGAAACTCGACGTAAGCGCCAGTTAGCTGAGGGTGATAAAGTTACAGTGGATGGACAAACTTTTGAAGTGAATTATGATGAATTAAATGCTGATTAATAATATCAAATATATGATGCGCCATTTCTAATTTGGAACAAGGTGGTATTTCTATTTGGTTGTTTTTATCTATATATATAGCTTGATTGTTATCGCTCCCAAATCCGCTGTCTTGCTTGTATACTGGGTTTGCAATGATAGCGTCTAATTTTTTACGATGTAGTTTATCTAATGCTGGAGTGACAATATCTCCTGTTTGTGCGGCAAATCCAATTAACTTTTGATGTGGCTGTTTGTAGTGCGCTAACTCTGAGATGATATCAGGTACTGGCGCCAATGCTAGATTTTCTGGTAGTGCTTTTTTGGGTAGTTTTTCAGGATTATAATCACGCGGTTTCATATCAGCGACAGCGGCTGACATAATTATTACATCAGAATTAGGTAATTCTTGCAGCATGATTTGCCGCATTTCCTCTGCTGTGACTATGGGTATTGCTTTTATTTCTGGTGGCACTTGTAAAGAAGATACTCCATGTACAAGCGTAACATTGGCGCCTCGATGTAAAGCCGAAACAGCTAAACTTAACCCCATTTTGCCAGTAGAGGGATTACCAATAAATCTTACTGGGTCAAGAAACTCACGAGTACCACCCGCACTAATTAAAATATTTTTCTCTACCAAGTCACGTTTGCCAGAGGTATGTAACAAAGATTGAATGTAAGAAACTATTTCTTTGGGTTCTGCCATCCGACCCTTACCAACTCGGTCACAAGCGAGTAACCCTGATGTGGTATTTATACTGTGATAGCGTTGGTCAGTTAAAAGCGTTTGCCAATTTCTCTGTACAGCAACTTGTTCCCACATGTCGGTGTTCATGGCAGGCGCCAATAATATGGGACACTTGGAAGCAAGTACAGTGTTGGTTAGCAAATTATCTGCCATTCCCTGAGCTAACTTCGCGGTAGTGTTGGCAGTTAGAGGTGCTACTAAAAAAATATCTGCCCACTCCCCTAGCTCAATATGTAAGGGACGTGGGTTGTTAGACTGCCAAAAATCATCGTCGGTGTAAGCGCGATGACGTGATAGCGTTGCGAATGTTAATGGTGTAACGAACTGCTGCGCGGAATTAGTAAGAATGACTCTTATTTCTATACCTTGTTTGAAAAGTGTAGAAACAACTTCGCAAACTTTGTAAGCAGCAATACCACCACCAACACCAATTAACACCCTACGTAGTTTTGAATTCATAAATTAAAGTTAGGAGCTATAGTAGGGTGGGCAGTGCCCACCTTACGAGTTAGGGTAACAATAAAATTCCCTAATTTCTTAACTTATAACTCATAACTCCTGTACGGGCGGGTTTACCTATATCCTGGTATATAACGGGAAATTTTGGTTAACCTGCCCCACCTAACTAATATTTTACGCTTCGTCGTAGGGTTCTAAATCTAAAAGATGGACGTAGGACTCAACCAACTCAGGACGCTGAAACGCAACAGCACGTAGTAAGTGCCAATCGTTCAACCCCTCGAAAGCGTTACCATAGTTATCCTGTTCAAGACGTGTAGCTAGTGTTTCCACATCTTGTGCAGTCATGGTAGCAATTTTATTTTTAGAAATGCTTAAAGTCATCATTATGCTTGCCCCTCCCAGTATTCTGCATTCGCAATCAGGAAACGGTTGGTTACTTTAATTAACCCACCCAATATATATTACTCACTGTCGGAGATGATTTTCGTGAATTTTGTCTGGATTTCTACGCAATTTTGTAAAAATTCTGTAACTAAGATAGCGGAAGTGTTTTTAAAATAAAGTTCCGTAATACCTCTAACATTTCTACATTGATTTCATGTTCGGCATCAAACTCTTCATATTCTACCTCAACGCCTAATGCCAGTAGGGCTTCTCGCGCTCTAACTGCCGCAGCAAGTGGAACTACAGAGTCCTGCTTACCATGCATTATTAAAGTCGGCGCCCGATTCATGTCATTAATATCATTACTACTGGTTTTCATATCATGCCAATAACCGCTTATAGACACTAAACCAGCCAGAGGCAAATTTGAGCCTACATCCAAAGTCATCGCACCCCCTTGTGAGAAACCACTCAAGATTGTGCGCGATAACGGCACCTCAGTACTTCCCTCTAAAGAGAGTATCCACTGTCTTAATATTTCTTCACATTCTGGTAATCCTTTATACATATTATCTGACCTTAAGTCGTACCACGCCCTACCACCAGGGGAATAGGGGTAAGGAAATGGTGCCGAAGGAAAGATAAATTGGTAATCAGGTAAATTCAAATAAGGCGCCAGTGATACTAAATCTTCAGCATTGGCGCCCCACCCATGCAGCATAATAATTTGTTGCCTAGGAGTTTGTTTCGTTTGTGGCGGAACAGTAATAGCTTCTAATGTCATCGTTTATACCAAAAAACTGTCATTCTGAGCATCTTGGTTGTCATTCTGAGCGTAGCGTAATGCGGAGCATTTGCCGCAGGCTAGAACCTCCAATGTCATTCTGAGCGCAGGGAAGAATCTATAACGATTTGCTGCGCTAACTCTTCTAAAGAATAAACAATTTTGATTTCAGGACGTACCAATTTCGTTTGAATTTCCACATCTTGCCTTCTTGGGTAATTTGCGTGCATTCCAATAAATATAGGTTTATCGGTCATTGACCAGGCGCCTAACTCATAAAGTGCAATTGGGCATATACTCTCTTGGGGGAACCAAAAGAGTATTGTGCATGCAAGTCGCAGGTGTTTGTGTTCCCACTCTATTTGTTTAAGCGAAGCATCTGGGTCATGAATGGGGAAATTATGGCGCCGAGGATTTAATATTGTCCAAGTTGAAGGTTTGAGTAATTCTACTATTTCTGCTTGCCAATCCGGACAATTACTTATTCCTCCTGCTAAAAATATTGCTTTGCCTTCACCGTCATATTCTTCTAATGGTTCTATATACTTATTCATTTGTTTATTTATCAATTGATTTACACCCTCGAATTTACACCCTCGAAGGGTGTGGCTACACGGACAAAGCCTGCCGGAAGCAGGCTGAGAACACTAATTTAACCTAATTTATTGCTTTTTAGGATATATGACTCTTGTGGGATGGGCATCCTTGCCCGTCCCAAAATTTCAACACTTCCCGTCCCAAAGTTCCAACACCTATTGGTAATAATCAACACCTGCAATTACAGATAACGCAATGGCATATTGCTCTAAATCTTGCCTCAGCAATTCTAACTCGTGTCGTAATTGTTCTTCTTTTTCCCAGCTACGCTCATATTCTACAGGGTTAACGTCCGGCGCCCTCAAAGCTTCCCAAGCTTGTAATAAAGGATGCCATTTAGATAAAAAAGGTCGTAAACCTCTGTTGAGTACGGCAATAGCAATGGCACCTACTGACTGTTTTGAGGCGCCAACACCAGGTCCAGCTTCACGTAAAATTTGACGTGTAGTCGCAAACAAACTGTGTAAAGATGTAAGCGCTTCGCGAAGCAAACCTTGGTCTTGTTCAATACTTAAAGGTTGAATAGCAATGCGTGTAACGAGTTCAACATATAACGACCAAGCAGCTTTCGCTTCGCTGACATCTGGTTCCCATTCTGTCCCCCCAATACCAAAAGGCAAGTTGACAGATATTTTCTTTAACTTGGGTGCGTCGTGTTTAGCCATAAAAATAATTATTGGTAGAAGTTATAGAAACCCGGTTTCTCGGATTTTAGTCTTTATGTAAACATTTAATTCCCTGTATTAACTTTTCTAAGGGTTCTGGCTCGTCAACATTTTCCTTAAAATTTATCCAGTTTAATTCACTGAAAAATAGTAGTACATCTGGTTCATCTGGTATTACATTGAGACCTGGTAATAAAACGGGAATTATGGGTAAATTTTTTTTGACTCTGCGGTTGTTGAGAATTAGTAGCTCTTGCTCTTGCCAATCTCCTAAACCATTAGTACTAATGAAAACAGCCGCCGATTTTGATTGTTTAATTCCATTTATTATATATTTTTGAAATGACATTCCTGGAGGAATTTCTGCTTTATCTAGCCAAGGGTTTAAACCGTGCTGCCGTAAAAGCTCGGCTATTCTTTCTACAAAAGGTTTATCTTTACTATTGTGAGATAGAAATACATCGAAATCATTTGTAGCTTCTTTGCCTTTAATTATAGAAGTTGCCGTTTCAATTTCGCGTCCTTTATCGGCAGCTATATCCATTTTTAGAATTTGTGGAATTTCAGCGCGTTGACTACTTAAACTACTATCGCCATCAAGTAAAGAAATTCTGGCATCGCAGACGCTACAATTAATCCAATCGAAACCACGTTTTTTTCTTAGTGTTACGTGCGATTCATTTACAGAGGCGCCACATTCAGTACATACTAGTATTCGTCTACGCTGAATAGTTTCTGGTAATGCACGACGTTTTAAGTGGGTATGTACGTACTCTTCAAATTGTAGTCGTGTTTGTTCGCTTGCTTCTGGTTTAAAGAAAAGCGTTAATTCTGCTTTGCCTTCATCTACATTACCAATGTGTCGTAACCATATTCCACATTCTCCACCGACTTGCGCTTCAAAGATGGCAGCATTTTTCCACATTCCTTTAGACTTAAAAAATGCGCTCCTTGATAAACGTACTGTTAATGTAGTGTATATACCTACTATGGCCCCCTCAAATCCTAATATTACAGCTTTTCCTTCAGGGTCAGGCGCCTCTGGCCATTCCCTGGTCATTTGAGAAGGAAATACTAACAAAGAACCAGTTTCGCTTTGTTCGCGTAAAGCTATTTCACGAGCGAATAATTCTTCAACTGTGGCAATTAACAGTAATTTTTCTTGTTGTTTGTCTTTGATACGTTCGGAAGAAGGCATCCGAAACTTGCCTGCAAGCACCGAATCTTCAGCGATACAACCTAAACCTTCTGGTTGCTCTTTGGCAGCGTTAATTATTGCTGAGGCATAAGCATCTAATAATTCTGGCTGTAGTAATATAAGATTACCAAAACTTAGTCTCCGAATTAAATCGCGTGATTCAACGAGTCGTATACAAGTATCAAATTCTTGACGTGTTTGTTTAGAATTAGAGTCATCTAAAGTTTTTACAAAAGAACGAAATAAATCATCTACCGGAGATAATAATCTTTCCTCCTGTTTTTCTTGTATTAAAAAAACTTTGATTCTTTGAAATAGTTCTGTAGAAATTACTTGTGGTAGATTGTCCCATTCGACAGCTTGACAAATTGCCTGTGCTAGTTCTTTGATATTCCATCCTTCTTTGGCGCTAGTTTCAAAATGACCATCTAATCCCAGCTTTTCAACTACTTCATTAAGACGTGCAGGAGTAACGCTAACGCTACCTCTATCTGCACGAGCAGTAACCAAAAACTTTTTTAACTTCGGCGCCGAATCTCCCTGTAATTTTTCAGCTTGCCGCAGGGCGCGGTTCCAATAGTATACTCCAGCAAACGGGTCTGTTTCGCTACGGGCATCACAAACTATCAGCGCTACCGCTAACTCATTTAAATACAGTTGATGAATTAAACGATAACCGGGTTGTCCCGCTAAGTCCCATAATAATATTTCTCGTAACTCTTTACGATTGTCGCTTAAATTCAATTCCTTTCGGTCAAAAGTCCAAACATAGCGACCATGAGTAGATTCGGTGGGACGAAACTGTTTATTTGTCAACACCAAACTTAAACCAGATTTACCTACACCACTTTCACCGACTAATACAACTTTGGCATTTCTATATAAATCAGAGGGATTTGCTGGAGACTGATTAAGCAAAGCTTCTTCGTCAAGTTTCCAAATCCTAATTGCAATATCAGCTTCTCCTAAAGTTGCCAATATTGCTTGCGTTGGGTGAAAAGCAAGTCCAAACGGCAAAGACTTAAAAGTTTCCTCAGATAATATTGTCACTGTCTCCCACGTATCGCATCGCCATAAACGCACAGTCCCATCAGAGGATTTAGAAGCCAAAAACTTGCCATCATAGGAAAATTCAACGCAGTTAACTGATGCTGTATGTCCTTCTAATATAAATATTGTTTGCCCTGTGTGCGGATTCCACAAACGAATAGTGTTATCAAGCGAAGCGGTTGCTAGCAGATTTCCATCAGGCGCCCAATTAACACTATGAACATCAGCGTCGTGTCCTGTCAAGATTTTTTTAAGTTCTAAAGTTTCTCTGTCCCACAAACGAACCGTCGTATCGTGAGAAACAGATGCCAGTATATTTCCATCAGGAGACCATGCCACACTATTTACCTGTCCGGTGTGTCCTTCAAGAACTTGGCTTTTTTGCGTTTTAACATGCCCAATTATTATCGACCAATTGTCTCCTATTCCACCAGCCGCTATTAACTCGCTGTCAGGAGACCATGCCATATTTAAACAGGTACCACCATGTACATCAAACTTATGCTTTAGTTCACCTGTACTTGTATGCCATAATCGGACAGTATTATCAGTTGACCCAGAAGCTATAAGTTTACTATCTGGAGACCAAGCGACAGCCCATACTCGACCATCGTGACCCTTCAACGTGTGGATGCACTCACCAGTATCTAAATCCCAAAGTTTTATAGTTCGGTCAAACGACGGTGAGGCCAAGATTTTACCATTAGGCGCCCATTCAACTCGACTAATCAATCCATTGTGTCCCGTCATGGTGCGTTCTAATTGCCAACCGGGTGGAATCGTGCGTATATCTTCCTGGTTGCTCATGGTTGTTACAGGTAACTATACTTCTTATACTTCTAAACTTCACACTGTTATGCAGGAATTACTGATATTAACCTGATAAATTTAATACAAATGCCTATTTAACCATAGAGGCGCCGAGATGCAGAAACGGGGTATGTGGTATATATATTGAATATAGCAATTTATTTTATTGATTCAAATTATAGATATAATCAAATTTTATAGTTTTTACAAATAGCTTTTTCGACATTTAAAGTAATTAACGGCAATTAGCGGCAATCAGCGGCAATTTTAAATATTGTCACATTTTTTGGCTACAATATGAGATTAAGAAACCTGGTTTATATATGAGAAATTTTGTTTTTTAGTGCAGATTGTTACAAGAAACCAGGTTTCTGGTTAATTTTAGTACTTTGTATTGCTTTATATAGCTTGATGTCCTTCAGATTCTTTATATTGGGTTAATAATTATGATAAAAACACAGGAGTTAGAAATGGCAGCTATTCCAGTCCATCCGGAAATTTTTAAGCTGTTAAAGCAGGCGTACTCAGAAAAGTTTGGTAGTTCGCCTCGTTCGTTGATAAATAGATTAAATAATGCTTTTAAACAAGAAATTGATACTAACTCAGAAAATTTAATAGCTGAAAGAACAATAAGGTCTTTCTTTAATAGTACAGAACCACCGAAAACTTTAGAAAAAAATCTTAATTATTTTTGTCAAGTTTTATTAGAGCAGTCTTCTTACCAAGAAGCTGTCAGACAATTTGCTCATACAGAATTAGCGCAAGATTGGCTAGCACCTTACTGGAATCATTTAGCTCGAAAATGTAGCACTATGAGGATATTGGATATGAACGAGCCAGTATCGATAAATAATATTTATGTAAAATTTCAAATTTTAAAGAACATTCAAGGGCGCCGACAACAAACAATAAATTTATTACTTGATGGTTTCAACTCAATTCCAGAAGAAAACCCCAGCTATAGAAGATTACCATTTTCTGATAACGAAACGCATATTCCAGCATTAGAAGCTGTAATGCGCTACAGAAAGCTAATGGTTCTTGGTAAACCAGGAGCAGGCAAAACTACATTTTTAAAATACCTGGCGATGAATTTTTCTACAGGGGAATTAGAAAATAAAATTATACCAGTATTTATTCGTTTACGAGATATTTATGATGAGCCATTTGGTAGTTTAACAAACGTAGTTACCAAAGAATTTACTAACAGGATACCAAACTCAGAATTTAAGGTCCGTGAACTGTTGCTTCAGGGACAGTGCTTTATTTTACTTGATGGTTTAGACGAGGTAAAAGCTGATAAAAATAACGAAAATATTTACAATATATATAGAGAAATTGACAATTTAGTTAATACATTTCCCGATAACCGTTTTATAATCACCTGTCGTACTACAGCTTCAGATTATGTCTTTAATGACTTTACCGAAGTTGAAATAGCTGATTTTGAGCGCGCTGAAATAGAAGCGTTTGCTTACAACTGGTTTAGAGAAAGAGGTGAAGCAGAAACTTGTGATGTGTTTTTAAAAAAGTTAGAAGACAACGAAGCAGTCAAAGAGTTAGCAACAAATCCCTTATTGTTAACAATTCTATGTTTAACTTTTGAAAATACCTATGACTTTTCATTAAATCGTTATGCAATATATAACGATGCTGTAGATACACTATTAAAAAAATGGGATGCTAGTCGTCGAATCGAGCGTAGAACCAGCTTTAATATATCTCGGCAACGAAAAATTAGTATGTTCAGCCAAATCGCTTATCAAGGTTTAGATAATAAACCTTCAAAAGTGTTATGGCATCAGTGGGAACTGTTAGAGCAAATTTCTGAATTCATGCAAAATATTACCACTGATATAGACTCACAGCAAATTTTAAAACTGATAGAATCTAACTATGGACTATTAATTCAGCAAGCTAAAAATATATATTCGTTTTCACACTTGACATTTCAAGAGTATTTTGCTGCGGAATATGTAGTAGAAAATCGTGAGCAGGAGTTTTTAAAGAACTTTGTAGAAAAAAATTTCACAGCAAAGCAATGGAGAGAAGTATTTGTTCTGGTTACGGAACGTTTAAGTAGTGCTGACGAATTTCTCAAACTCATGTTCAAATGCGTTAATAATATAGTCAAAGACAGTGCGGGTTTGCAGAGTATGCTAACTTGGTTAGATAGAATGACAACCGCATCGGGTATTGGAACGAGTGGTTGGAGAGCTTATTATTTAGCAATTGACTTAGATGTAGACTTATATATTAGTCGCAATATCAAAATTGAACGTGCGCTTTTTGCGAAATTTGCAACTGACATAAGAAATTTTAATATTAAACGGCGCCAATTAACTTCTCCACAACCAAGAAGTTTACTTATTTCTCGACTAGCAGCAACTCATGCATTAGCTGAAGATATGTCAAACGAAGCGACTCGTAACTCATATATAAGTCTTAGTGCAAGAAGCTTTAGCAGTCAAATGCTCAAAATTAGCGAAGACATAGAAGTTGACATCACCGAGAAACTAAACGACGCAATAGAAAAAGCACAAGAAATAAATGATACTTTATTAACTGAAGCTTTAATCGAATTTCAAAAAAGCTGTCCATTAAGCACAGCATCTGCTGACGACTGGCAAAAATGGTCAGAAGATTTACGACAAGCGATGTTAAATTATCTTGACGTAGGTTATCAAGTAGAGCTTGATGAACAAGATATCAAACTTTTGTATGATTACATCTACGCCAATCATCTATTATTAGAGTGTATATCCGGCGAAAACTATTCTTCAAAAGAATTACGCGAACAAATTGTTGATAATATGCTATTGCCTGCGGATAAATTGTAATCCCCCCTACCTCCCCGCTAATTCGGGGGGAAAAGAGAATTTTTAAGTCCCCCTTAATAAGGGGGGTTGGGGGGATTCTATATACAGCAAATAATGGTAAAATCGAAATTGTTAAAGCTGGTGTATTAATAATGCTAATAAGACTCAGCATTATTTCGGCTATTTTAGGATTAACATCCTACTGGTTTGGCGCCTTATTCAATATCGATGCTGCTCACATTCCTTATCTACAAACATTGATGAATATTGCCATCATAATTGGGCTATACATCAACGTATTAAGTATTGACACAACTTTATTAAAAACGTGTTTGGGTTCCGTTATTACAGTTATATGTGTAGGAGTACCCGTCAAAATTCTTTTACCAGGTTTTCTTCTCGCTTCATTTTCTCCAAAACTGGCGCCTATCGCGTATTTATGTGCTACAGTAATAGCTCAAATTGACCCAATTGCCGCATCAAAATCGCTTCAAACAACCAAAGTTAGCCCAAAATCTGAAACAATCTTACGAGCATGGTCAAGCTTCGATGACCCAGTTACCGTACTATTTGCCTTCTATATATTTCTACCTCTAATCGTTTTTCAAAATTCCAACATCAGTGAATACGTAGTCAAAATAGCTACCGATATATTAAGTTCTGCATTAGCTTATTACTTGCACAGACTATATATAGATAACAGACGAGTAAGTTTATTGAGTGACAGTGCAAAAACCACAATCGAAGTTACTTGTCTAGTAGCCATAATGATTTACAGTCTCATCACTGGGTCTTTCCTTTTACCTGCATTCGTAGGGTTTTTCCTTAGACCATTTTCTCCAGAAAAATTAGAACCAGTAATTTCAGTAATCTTTTACTTTAGCGTCGTAGTTATAGGTCTGTTATGCACTAATATCAGCTTAGATTGGCTATCGGGTGGAATATTAGCGTTTTCCATGTTTTTTATGGCTCAAGTACTGGTTACTGTACTATTTATAAAAGACTCAATGGCAGATAAGCTCAAAGTCATGTTCGGTCATCAAAACGGTATGACAGCTATTTTGCTAACTGTAGCAATAGAACTATCAGGGTTTGATAGGACTGAAGATTTATTAGCGGTGACATTACCCGCAATTATCTTAATTGCACTGTTTTACTTTAGTACTAATTTTCTACTAGACCGCAAGGTATTCTTGCAACGGATACAACGGATGTAACGGATAGTTGATTTGACGAGTAACTTATCCGTTACATCCGTTCATCATCCGTTGCCGCTAATTGCCGCTAATTGCCGTTTATCGTTTATACTTGGCATTGTGCATCTCAACAGTAGGTAAAATTTAGCCATGTCTGATATCGACAAAACAGCTAAAGGGAACGTTAAGATTTGCAACCGTAATCATAATCATGGTGATGATTGGGATGATGGTGGCTGTTGCCAAGACGCAAAAGCAAAAGATAATGATAACAACGGCGCCAAAAATCAGCAAAAAAAGCCACAGTAACCGTTACTCTGTAAAATATTCTTTGCTCCTAATTTAAATTTGACAAAGGAAGCTTGAGAATTATGGCGCCTCTAGCACTGCTGAGTGTATCGAATAAAACAGGTTTAATCGACCTAGCAAAAAGTTTAGTAGAAGAATTTGGCTTTGATATAGTTAGCAGTGGAGGTACCGCTAAAGCTTTAAAGGATGCAGGTTTACCAGTAACTAAAGTTGCTGATTATACTGGTTCACCAGAAATATTAGGTGGAAGAGTTAAAACACTGCATCCACGTATTCACGGTGGAATATTAGCACGTCGTGACATTCCCCAGGATGTAACAGATTTAGAAGAAAATCAAATTCGTCCTATTGATTTAGTTGTAGTAAATCTTTACCCTTTTGAAGAAACCATTGCAAAACCGGGTGTAACTTTAGCTGATGCTGTAGAACAAATTGATATTGGTGGCCCTGCGATGTTACGAGCAGCATCGAAAAATTTTGCTCATTTAACTGTTTTATGTGACCCCGCTCAATATAATGAGTATCTACAAGAATTACGACAAAATGGCGCCTCATCGTTAGAGTTTCGTCAAAAATGTGCGCTCAAAGGATTTTTACATACTTCGAGTTACGACCAAGCCATATCAGAATATCTTGGTAATCTAACTTCAACCGAAACATTACCACAACAATACAGTATTTCCGGCAAGCAAATTCAAGCTTTACGCTACGGAGAAAACCCCCATCAACAAGCTGGATGGTATCAAACTGCTAGCACAGCAACTGGATGGGCAGCAGCGAGTAAACTTCAAGGAAAGGAACTTAGCTACAATAATTTGGTTGATTTAGAAGCTGCACGCCAAATTATCGCTGAATTTACCGATAAACCTGCTGCGACAATCATTAAACATACAAATCCTTGTGGTACCGCTATTGGAAATACAATCCACGAAGCATATACAAAAGCTTATAACGCTGATGCAGTATCCGCGTTTGGTGGAATTGTCGCACTCAACCAACCAATTGATGCGGCAACCGCTACTGAGTTAACAAAGATATTCTTAGAATGTGTAGTTGCACCAGGGTGTGATAACGAAGCACAAGAGATATTGGCAAAAAAGGCAAATGTGAGGGTATTAATTTTACCTGACTTGCTCACAGGTCCGAAGCAAACCATCAAAGCTGTTGCAGGTGGTTTTCTTGTTCAAGGCGCCGATGATATTATTGCGGACACAAGTAAATGGAATGTCGTCACCGATAAAAAACCATCTGACACAGAACTCGAAGAATTACTATTTGCCTGGAAAGTTTGTAAACACGTTAAATCAAACGCCATCGTTATCGCACGCGACTATACTACCCTTGGTATTGGCGCCGGACAAATGAACCGTGTTGGTTCTGTGAAAATTGCTCTCGAACAAGCTCTCGGTGGCGCCGAAAATGCATTCCTTGCCAGTGATGCGTTCTTTCCGTTTGATGACTCGGTGCGTACTGCTGCTTCTGCTGGAATTAAAGCCATCGTTCAACCTGGTGGCAGTGTCCGCGATGAAGACTCTATCAAAGCCGCAAACGAACTAGGTTTAATAATGGTGTTCACAGGAATTAGGCATTTCATGCATTAGCCAATTTTAAAACTGTCACGCATAACACTTGCGGTTTGAAAAAAACCAGAGTATTCTATAGGAGTGTGTGAGGAGTAAGTTGAAAAATACATAAAGCGTCTGGAGTGGAAACACGGTCACACGTCCAGGCGCTTTTTGTATTTTATTTAAATGTGAGAAATGAGAAACCGGGTTTCTGTTGAGAGACTTGGTTTTTTAGTATAGGTTGTAATAATAAACCCGGTTTCTGGGTGTACAGTTAGCAAAGTGTCACCAGCATTACTTGTTTTATTTTAAAAACACTCTATTATATAGGAGTGTGTGAGGAGTAAGTTGAGAACAGAAAGCGCTTGGAGTGGAAACACGGTCACACGTCCAGGCGCTTTTTGCTTTCTACAAATATAAAAATCTGATATTTAGCAACTTACTTGTATAAAATATTTCCAGCAAATTGAGGACGTAATATCTCTACATAAAGTTCCCAATTCTGAAAAAAGTCTTAAAGTTCGATTAGACAGGCGTATTTGATGCGAATCTAAAAGCTAGTTAAAAACTCTGCACTCAAACGGGTCGCTTTAGATAAAGACTCGGAGTTTGGAATTTTCTCAATGAATGCACCATATTTTCTAGCGTTAGCCTTAATCAAAAGCCTAGCGCTTTCTTATGGCGCCTATCAAACAAAATTTTTACTAATTATTGCGATTCACAAATCTACACCTTTCCTGGAGTAGCTGTAAGGCATGAGTTACATTCATTTAATTTGTCAATTTTGGGCGCATCGGTTTCCTTTTTGGGGTATTTGTCAGCTACAATTTGACCCTAAGCAAAAAACTTTATATTTTTATTGTCAGACTCCGGCCAAGAGGACGACTATTTCTAAGGATGCAGATGCCATCGCAAATCTGGATATTGGGATTGAGCAGTATGTTGTAGTACACCAAGGTTACCCCGATATAGTTATCCAGAAACGATAAACGGTGCCTATCGTTACATGATTATACAGTGGTTTGAAAGATTTTACAAAAAGTTGTCAGAAACACTTGCCATATTCGACAACAAGGGATATTCTTTAGGAGTGTGTGAGGAGTAAGTTGAAAACAGAAAGCGCTTGGAGTGGAAACACGGTCACACGTCCAAGCGCTTTTTGCTTTTCCCCCTTTTTGTAATGAGGACTTCAGTCCTTACCCTTTACAAACCAATCCGCTCAACGTCTTTTCCTACAACAACCGAACTACGCTTCAAAGTAAACAAAGCCAACACAATCCCCAAAACCGCCAAACCGGCAGTAGGGTAAAAGAAACTAGTATAACTACCAAAAATATCTCTAATTCTACCAGCGAGTAAAGTCCCACCCAAGGCGCCCACTCCATACGCGGTAAAAACAATCCCATAATTCTTGGCATAATTTTCAGGATTAAACAAAGTTAACGTAGAAGTTGGTGCAATTGCCAACCACCCTCCTAACGAAAAATAAAACAGTGCAAAAGCGAGCTTATAAGTCAAAGCATCACCTGGCCCAACCTTCAACATCATAATCGAAGCGATTAATATTAGTACAAATGCTAATATTGCTCCATATTTAGGACTGAAGCGGTCAGTGAACCAACCAAAGAAAGGTCTGCCGACGCCGTTAAATATAGCAAACAAAGATACTAACGAAGCAGCAGTTGCCGCATCGAGCTTGACAATTTCTTGTGCGAGGGGACTAGCAATACCAATTGCAGCAAGTCCAGCAAAGGAACCGATAGCGTAGCACAACCATAACCCATAAAATGAGCCACTAGAGAGCATTGGTACTCTTTCGTTAACTGTACTGGTTGTTTTAGCAGAAGCATGAAAACCTTGAGGTTTCCAACCTGTCGGTGGTGTTTGTAAAACTGTTGAAATTGCCAGAATTATTACAGTAAAAGCAACACCTAGAATTACAAAGGTTTGCCTAACACCATTTGTGTCAATAAGTGATTTTGCTAAAGGTGCTGTAATTAACGGAGACAAACCAAACCCAATTACAGTTAACCCAACAGCCAAACCCTTTTTATCAGGAAACCATTTAGCTACTACCGCTAACGGTACACCATATACAATTCCAACTCCTACACCAGCAATCACACCGTAAGTAAAAGTTAATGTAGTTATATTACCTTCAAAACTCGAAAGAATATAACCCAACCCGGTTATTACCCCTCCAACTGCTGTAATTAAACGGGCGCCAAAGCGATTGATGTAAAATCCTGTAATTGGCATTAATACTGCAAAAACTACCAATAGTACAGTAAAAGGTAACAAACTTTCTGTGGCGCCAATGTTAAGTAATTTTTCAAGAGGTTTTCTGAAAATACTCCACGAATACACCGTACCCAAACACAATAGTACCGTTAAACCAAGAGGTATAAATAACCATCTACCTTTTTCAGCGGGCAGACCAAAAAGTTTGATTTCCATAATGCTTTGAAATTACTTTTTTGAAGTATCGCACCTTTATCATCTAGGTACTAGTACTTGACTGCACAAACTCAGTAGAAAGTGCAGAAACTTTACAAAAAAATATTAAATTTTTTAATATTTTTTTAATATTTAGCCAAATTGATTTAACATTTATTTAATAAAAAAAATAAGTAATTTTGCGCTGATGTGACAAATTTTATGTATTGTCTTAATAAAGACATCATGAGATTCGTATCTTTTGTATTTATGGATATCAATCAAATTGGTACAGTGGCTGTTTCACTATTGACCACGTTTGGACTGAAAATTTTAGGCGCTATCGCACTGTGGATAGTCGGTCAAAAGCTTATAGACTTTGCGACAAGACTATTACGGCGTGTATTCCGTAATCAACATGTAGATGCGACACTCATTAGTTACCTAACTAACATTATCTCCGTAACATTACGGGTGATATTAATTGTCGCTTTACTAGGTTTCTTCGGAATTGAAACCACATCATTTGCTGCATTACTCGCAGCAGCAGGTGTAGCAATTGGCGCCGCATGGGGTGGACTACTAGCAAACTTTGCTGCTGGTGCATTCCTAGTACTCTTCCGTCCATTCAAAGTTGGTGATTTTATTTGTGCAGGTGGTGTAACGGGAACTGTCCACGAAATTGGATTGTTTGCCACTTCTATTAATACCCCTGACAACGTGATGACAATTGTCGGTAATAACAAAATTTTCTCCGATAACATCCAAAACTTCTCTACCAATGCCTATCGACGTGTTGATTTAGTAGCTCAACTAAACCATAGCGTAGACCATAACGACGCAATTCGGCGCTTGAGAGAACGAGTTAGCACTATTCCAAACGTTCTTAGCTCTCCTGCACCCGACATCGAAATTCTGAAATTTGAGGCTGCTGGCCCAGTCTTGGTAGTACGTCCTTATTGCAATAATGACCATTACTGGCAAGTGTACTTCGATACTAATAAGACAATTCGCGAAACATTCACTCAAGCTGAATATCCAGTTCCTGTTGAAGCATTTAGCCTGAATGGACTAACTAAAGGGTCTAATGGTGCCGCATTAATACCCTCATAATTATTATCATTTACATTTAGAATCCCGGTTTTTTCAAGAAACCGGGATTCTTTTTATACTCTTCATATTGAAACTGCAATTACATACATCTACTTAATAAATTTGACTCAATAATAGTGAATCATTATATTTACGGGCATAGTTAATTGCTCAACAAATGAATATTCTTTTTATCTTATGAACGTATTACCGGGTGCTAGAAATGCTTACGTCGATTGGATTTATTATCTTTATTGGCTTATTCATCTTTATATATACATATCGTTATTAAATTAATGCTTAGTATAAAGAAACACGTATTGATATTGAATGTGTGCCACTACAGCAAAAATTATTAAAACTGGTATCACAAGATACAGCAGAAAGATTAATTGTGCTAGCTAAAAGAAAAAATCCTGGTAAACCTAAACGTTGGTATGCAAAGAAAAAGTCCTGTATGACTTACAAAGAAGAAGATAGATGAATATTCAACAGCGAGAGCAATTTAACGTAATAGTTCAGAAAATAGAGAAATATGCTCGGCAAAACCCTTCTTACTATAAGCTGCGCGTTTTTTTGCTAGCAATACTAGGGTATGCTTATATTACATCTGTATTTTTATTAATGTGCGGTGGGATATGGACTTTAAGAAATTTTATTGTATCAACGCAATTAGATTATTTAGTTAAACGTATTGACTATATAATTATTATATTAATAATTGGCATTATTCGATTATTTTGGGTGAAATTCCAGCGTCCAAAGGGTTTAGAATTATACCGTCAACAGCTACCAGACCTGTTTGCGATTATTGATGAAATTAGAGAAATATTAAAGGCGCCTCGAATTCACCATATATTATTAACTTATGAGCATAATGCGGGTGTTTTACAAATACCGCGTTTAGGTTTTCTGGGTTGGCAGAAAAACTACTTATTATTAGGGTTGCCGTTACTACAATCATTGAGTGTTGAACAGTTTCGTTCGACAATAGCTCATGAGTTAGGACATTTATCTGGAAACCACAGTCGCTTTTCTGGATGGGTTTACCGAGTGCGACGAACTTGGTATCAATTAGCTTCTACTGGGGACTTTTTTCTATTTAAGTATTTTTTTCAATGGTACGAACCATATTTTAACGCTTATTCTTTCGCACTCGCACGCGCACAAGAGTACGAAGCAGATAGACGTTCGGTTGAAATATGTGGCATTGAAACTTCAGCAGAAGAATTAATTAATATATATATACATAACTCGTTTTTACATGAAGTATTCTGGAAAAATATTTATGAAAAAGCAATTCATAGCTCCGAGGCGCCGAATGGTACAATAACTAAACTGCTGCAAGCTTTGAGAACAGATATTAAAACTCATGACGCAGTTAAATGGTTAGGGTTAGCTTGTTCAGACATTACCAATAACGATGATACTCACCCTTGCTTATCAGAACGTCTTGAAGCAATGGCATATCTCATCAATGCAGATAATACTAATAAACTACCTGCATATATTGAAGAAACAGCAGCAGAATACTTCTTTGACGAGACATTATTTAGCTTTGCTGCATATCTAGATGAGCAGTGGAAGCGAGAAATTGCTTCATATTGGCAAAAAATGCACGTTAGACTACTGTATCAACGGCAAAACTTAACGGCATTAGAAGCAAAAGCATATAAATATACTTTAACTCCCGAACAAGCATGGAAACAGGGTGTTTTAACAGAAAAGTTTCAATCTCAAGAAGCTGCTATAAAAATATTTTCCTCGTTGCTAGCATCTGACCCTAACCATGCTAAAGCGAATTACGAGTTAGGGAGAATATTGCTGCAAAACTATGATGGTAAAGGTATTGACTACCTGAACAAAGCTATAGACCTCGACCCAGAGTTAGTAATACCAAGCTGCGAAATACTTTACGGTTTCTATATGCGCTGTTCACAACCCGACCAAGCGAACAAATATTTATTACTTCGTCAACAGTATCAACCATCATTCAAACTATTTCAACTAGAACGTCAGCACGTCAACCACACCGATAAATTTATTGCCCATGACTTATTACCAGTTGAAGTGCAGCAAATTACTGAACAGTTATCGAATTATTTATCTGTGGGTAAAGCGTATTTAGTTAGAAAGCGAACAAAAATTTTTCCAGATAAACCTTTATATGTACTTGGAATTATTCGTCGTTTTGTTCGAGGAACAGGCGCCAACTACCAACCAGACGCAGAACTAATAGAACAAATCAACGCCGAAATCAACCTATCTAGTCAAGTGCATGTAATAATTTTTAACCAAACGAATATGAAATTATACGGCGCCGTTAC
Source organism: Calothrix sp. HK-06 (assembly GCF_001904745.1). Classification (GTDB taxonomy): domain Bacteria; phylum Cyanobacteriota; class Cyanobacteriia; order Cyanobacteriales; family Nostocaceae; genus Dulcicalothrix. Next base: position 36,951 of record NZ_MRCD01000023.1, on the reverse strand, counting down.
TCGCGTTCAAGGCGCATGTATATTATCGTACAAATAGAGAGGCGAGGAACCGAAGCGTCTCAACATCATGAGAATCTACTATTAATTTTAGGTTTAATCTTCTTGGATAAATTCATTCTGCCAAACGAGCAAGAAAAGCAGCATTACCAAATCCAATTTGTTCGGGCAAAAACGAAGAAACAATTAACAAATCTACATCATTTGGGGAAAACTTTGCCGATAATAGTGCATCTTTAGCTGCTTTATATTCTAGCGTCAGCGATGACTCTCCCAGACCCAGTACTCGCCGCTCAACTGTGCCACGAAATGGGTCTTGAAGATATGGCATCATCTCTAATTCAAACTCATTGCTAGGAGCAGATTCAACTAGCGAAAAGAGTCTTGCCAAGCTTTTTTTTCAGCTTGAGCAACTAAATTAGGATACTTTTCTTTGTAGTAATCATTCGTGCGGACTACGCTGGGAAAGTTAACTGAAAGCGAGCGAATACCAACAGGATTGTGCATGAAAAATAATTCCCTTTAAATATCAAAAACTTTGCAAAATTTTTACTCCACTTTAGCTTGAATTGAACTCTTGTAACCTTACGGCATTTACGGAAAGCAAGAGCAAGTAAATTATAGGCACAAATTTATTTGCTCAAATAATCATTATTATTGTCATGAAAAACCAACCCATCTTCAAGGAAAATATGATAAAAAGGCTGAGTTGTACAACTTTGGCTAGCAAAACTACCTAATCCGCGATACTTTTTTACAACATTTGTTAGTTAGCTCAACTAGCTGGGAAGAATAAAGTTTGTACAAGAACCTTTAAATAACTAACTATGAATTCTGATTTTGAGCCGCCACCAAAAAGCTGGTCTATACTGGCTTCTGTAGGAGGAGTTGTTACCGCAGTTGTTACAATTGTGCTTCTCAACTCTTGGTCTAAGCAACTTTCTTTAACTTCTGCACAAAAACCGTCACAATCAACCACAACTACTTCCCTTGAGAAAAAGACCGAAATAAGAGCGGAAGTAGTTGCAAAACTGGATGCTCAATCTGTGAGCTTGCAAGGGACACCAATTACTACTAATGTTACAACCACAACTGCTTATATTGCCCCTGGAGTTGGAACACTCACAAACGATGAAGCATTGATTGCACGTCAAGCATGGTCATATTTTGAGCGCAACTGGAATGAAGAAACAGGCTTGGTAAATTCGGTTGATGGCTTTACTTCTGTAACAATGTGGGATCAAGCTGCTGCTATTGCCGCTTTAGTCAGTGCAAAAGAACTGGACATCATCACAGCGACAGAATTTGATAAAAAAATGACCAGAATGTTGAAGACTTTAGCTTCAATGCCTTTATATAAAGATGAATTGCCTAATAAAGTCTACAACAGTAAAACTCTTACCCCTGTTAATTATGGTCAATTAGACAAACGAGAAGAAATTGGTTGGTCAGCTCTAGATTTGGGGCGTATGGCAATCTGGTTAAAGATTGTTGAGACAAAATATCCACAAATGCGAGCGCGCACCAAAGCCGTATGGAGACACTGGCAAGTAGACCGTTTAACTAAAAAAGGGCAAATGTACGGTACTGCTGTTGTTAACGGCAAAGAACAGTACAACCAAGAAGGGCGCCTGGGCTACGAGAATTACGCTGCATATGGTCTAAAGCTATGGGGTTTAGATGTTAAACAAGCTTTGGATTATGAATCTAACACAGCATTTGTCAATCTTTACGGACAAGGAGTTCCTTATGACAAGCGCGACTCTAAAAACTCTGGTGCAAATAATTACGTTCTAAGTGAACCGTATATTCTCGATGGTATAGAAACAGGGTTTCAAGCATTACCAAAAGCTTATGCAGACAGAATATTAGCTGCTCAAGAAGCTCGTTATCAAGCGACAAAAGTATTAACCGCTGTCACCGAAGATAATCTTGACCGCGCTCCATATTTCGTTTACAGCAGCTTATTTGTCAACGGACAACCTTGGGCAACCATCACCGACACCGGAGAAAAACACAATAATTTACGCTTCCTCAGTGCCAAAGCAGCAATTGGCTGGCATGTGCTTTATGACACCGATTACACGCGCGCTTTATCTGATTTTGTTTACACCAATCTAAAGTCTGAAAAAGGCTGGTATAACGGCTATTACGAGTCTTTGCGCGAGCCAAATAAAGCTTTGACTGCTAACAATAATGGTGTAATTCTGCAAAGTTTGCTGTATAAGAAAGTTGGAAAACCGCTTGTTGTTTGGGCTGGGGTGAAAAGATTGGCAACGGATAAAACGGATGCAACGGATGGTTAATTTGTTTTAATGGCGCCTTAAAAAAGTTGTTTGTTGTTTGTTATTTGTTGCTGTTTATAACAAATAACTTATCCGTTACATCCGTTCATAATCCGTTGCCAATCTTTCATTGTTCTATAATCATGATTCACAAACGCATAAAGAAAAAACTGTTGAGATGGTTTGCATTGTTTCTTGTAGGGACAGTTATACAATTTTGGTTCTACATCCCAACCTCAGTGTTATCCCAAACTCCTAGTGCTGCTTGTAATAGTATTACAGTTCCACTGACGCCAGAAGAACAAAACTACGCGCGTACTGCTTGGCAATATTTTCTCAAGAATTATCAACCTGCAACTGGATTTACTAATTCGACTGGTGGTTATCCTTCGGGTACACTCTGGGATATGGGTAATTACCTGATGGCGCTACATGCAGCGCGTGCGCTAAATTTAACTGACCAAGCTGACTTTGATGCTCGACTCAATAAGTTTTTGACTAGCCTTAGTAACCTGAAGCTATTTGATGGTGCTTTACCAAATAAAGTCTACAACGCAGCTACCGGAGAAATGGTAGATTATGGAAATAAACCAATTGAGCGCGGTATTGGTTGGTCGGCTTTAGATATTGGTCGGATGCTAGCTGCATTTGATGTGATTCGCACTTGTCATCCCCAATATAAAGATTGGTTAGAAGGAATTGTGAAAAAGTGGCAAGTCGCTCGCTCAGTTAAAGATGAACAACTATACGGCGCCACTGTTCTAGCAGATAACAAAACTTTACTGGTGCAAGAAGGAAGACTTGGTTATGAGGAATATGCTGCTAGGGGTTATGAACTTTGGGGTTATAAAGCACCCAAGGCACTTGATTTGCAGCCGTTTAAGTTTGTTGAAATTAATGGTGTACAAATTCCGGTTGATACTCGTGACTTCAAAAGTACTAACGCTAATAATTATGTTGTTAGCGAGTCTTATATTTTAGATGGAATTGAGTTTGGATTAAAAGGCGAGTTGGCTGATTATGCTGCGAGGGTATTAGATGTGCAAAAGCGGCGCCACGATAGCACGGGTCAGTTAACTGCGGTGACAGAAGACAATATTGATAGGGAACCTTATTTTCTCTATAACACGATTTACGCTAACGGTGAGAAATGGGCAACTATCACTGACAACAACCAGCCTTACCCACAGTTACGCAGCGTTAGTACAAAAGCAGCTTTTGGTTGGCGTTATCTTTTCCCAGATAATGCCTATGCTCAAAAACTCTTTGATGCTGTAAAAGACCTTAAAAGTCCAGATGACAGTGGTTACTATGCTGGTATTTATGAGGAAACAAAGCAAGCGAATAAATCCTTGACTGGTAATACAAACGGATTAATTTTAGAGATTTTGTATTACAAAGCTAGGGGAAATCGTCCTTTAATTGCTTCTGGTTCTCAGTCTCCTACTCCAACATTAAATACAACATCAAATACACCACCAACAACAACAACCGCAAATCCTCCTGCCAGTAGTGTGACGACTCCTAAAATTACAGAGGTAAGTGTGGCGCCCATACCACCAGTTAGTAATCAAGAACCAACATCTACAATTAAGCTAACTCGACCCTTATCAGTAATTGAACGGCGTTATGCAGAGGCAGCATGGGGTTATTTTAAAGCAAATTATCATTCAAAAAGTGGATTAATTGACGACCGCAGTGATTTTAAGGGTGCCACCTTATGGGGATTAGGAGATTATCTGGCAGCACTCAATGCCGCACGTTCGCTTGATATTATTTCTGCAAAAGAATTTGACCAACGTACCCGCCATCTTTTAGGTGCCATCAAGAAACTACCTCTATATGCTAATGAATTACCAAGTCGGGGTTATGATACGCGAACACTCCAACCAATCGATTATGCAGGTAATACAGTTCCCGAAGGTAACGGTTGGTCATCTTTAGATGTCGGACGGATGTTAGCAGCGCTTTATAACTTAAAGAGCAATTATCCAGAGTACACCGAGGCAGTCGATAAAGTCGTCTTAGATTGGTCTTACCTGCGAGTTGTACGGGATGGAATTCTTGCAAGTGCCGTTGTCACAAAAGATAAAGAAGGGCGCCTACTTAGCCGTATAAACCCAGAAACTCGCCTGGGTTACGAGGAATATGCAGCGCGCGCTTTTCAATTGTGGGGTTTTGATGTTGAACGCTCTGCTGTAGGAGGTGAATATCAAACTGCTGTAGTAGAAGGCTTGAAAGTGCCAATTGGGCGCCGTCGTTTGGATACTAACTCCAAAGTAAATAAGTATATTGTCAGTAATCCGTTTTTACTTTATGGGTTGGAATTTGGTCTCGATCCGCAGATGCGCGCGCTAGTGCTACCAATTCTCTCAGTTCAAGGTAAACGTTACAAACGCACTGGTATTCTCACTGCTTCAGCAACTACTTTAATTGACCGCAAACCATACACTGTCCACAGCACAATTACTGGACAAGGTACACCTTGGGTAGCTTTAAGCGATGATGGTACTTTATCAAATGAACGATTAGTAAGTACCGCAGTGGCATTTGCTTATCATGCTCTACTTCCAGAAGATAAATACGCTCAAGAGCTAATACGGGCAGCAACAGACGTGTATAACCCTGCACTAGGTTTTTACGAAGGCTTTTATGAAAAAACTGGTAAAACAGCAATTGGTTTTACTAGCAGCACCAACAGCATGATTTTACAATCCTTGCTGTACAGTGCCATAAATCGACAACCGCTAATTCGTCCTATTACTGCGATGAACTCTCCTTGGTGGCAAGCAGCACAAAAGAAAGATTCAGGCCGAGGCTTACCCTATACTACCGAGCAAAAAGCCAAGCTAGTGTCCGACAGCTTCGGAAGTTACTGGATTTCAAATCAAGATGACACATAGTGTTCCAGAGCAAGCCACATTTGTTAGTAATCAATTTTAATTGGGAATACTAATCTATAGAACAATCTAGTGGTCTGTGCCATTAATTTTGTGGGGTTCGTTTGCAACGGATACAACGGATGTAACGGATGATTTTTTTGTTATAAACAAGTCAAACAAGTCTTGGCTATGTAAAATTACCTATCCGCTACATCCGTTCATCATCCGTTGCCAATTTTCCCTACCAACCAAAACTTATGACATGGACTACTAGTTGCCAACGAATGCCTACCCTTCAGAATTAATCACATAAAATACGAATCTTCTGCGTCATTAAATCTGAAGTGTGGCACTAATTTAAACCTCTGATAATCCTTCTGGAGTCTACTCTGTGTCTCTGTGGTAATTATCTTCAAAACTAATGAAATAGACACCAGTGTTTTACTTAATTATGAGAAATTAATCACATGAGCTACTATTTCAACATTAATAAGGAGTGTGATTGGGGACTGTATAGTAGTGGCGCCAAATCTACTGGGTATAAAGACGCAGTAGCTAATCCAGCTTTTGGCTATGTATCTCCTGTTGATTTGGCAAAAAAGATATAGATAACGAGCAGAGGTATAAAAATTGTGATTCTGCCATCTATTTTGTATTACACAACGATACAGCAACCACTGGTTTGTCAAAGTACACAGGTATGGCAATGTTCTAATGTGATAATTGCTTCGCCTAATAACTTTAATCCTGACTTAGACTCACCAAAACCATTACCTAGTCCTAAACCTAGCCCTGTAATTCCACCCAAGCCGATACAAAAGCCTGTAATACAACCAACGGCGCCTCAATTACCGGCGACTCAAGAAATAAACGTTCCTTCTTTTCCGAATTCCCCACCACGATTAACGCAAGAAGCGGATTTGATTGCAGCTAAACGTGCTTGGAAGTATTTTGAGCGCAACTGGAATCCTCAAACAGGGTTGGTGAATTCATCAGATAATATACCGTGGACAACTTGGTGGGATCAGGGTAGTGCAATATTAGGAACTCACGCGGCTTACGAGTTGGGATTAGTGCCTAACGATGTGTTTCACAAACGAATAAGCACTTTGCTGCACACGTTAGAAAAACTGCCGCGCGCTGCAACAGGTCTACCAAACAAAGCTTATAGTACTCATACAGCCCAAATGCGCCAACTCAATAATACCCCTGACCCTAAAGGTATAAGTGGTTGGTCGGCTTTGGATATGGCAAGATTATTGGTAGCGCTGCATGTTATACGTTCGCATTATCCCGAATATAGCGCTGATGTTAACCGTATTGTGGCTCGCTGGAATTTATCCAAACTCGTGAAAGATGGTTGGTTAAACGGTGGAATTACAGGAGCAAACGGGCAAATTATTGAAGTACAAGAAGGACGTTTCGGCTATGAACAATACGCTGCCCTTAGCCTTAAACTATGGAATATTCAGGCGCCAAACGCATTAAAAAATCCACCAGTCAAACCTAGGATAGTCGATGGTATCACATTACAAATAGATGAACGTAATTTCAAAAATTCGGGGGCTACCAACTACTTGACAAATGACCCTTATCTCCTTTGGGGTTTAGAATTAGGTTGGACAAACGCTATAAAACCTCAAGTTAAAAATATTTTAAAAGTTCAAGCACAAAGATTTCAGCGTACAGGCATTTTAACTGCTGTGAACGAAGATTCTCTAGACCGTGTACCTTATTTTCTATATTACAGTATTTATGCTAATGACGAACCTTGGCAAGCTGTGAATACTAGAGGAAAAGCCTATCCTCAATTTCGGTTTCTCAGCACGAAAGCTGCATTTTCTTGGTTTGCCCTCATGCCAGATAACTCTTACACAAAAAAACTCCGAGACTCTGTGCAAAATTTAACCGATGAAAAACGCGGTTATTTCTCAGGACTATATGAAAATCGAAAAATAGGAGTAAATAAATCAGTTGACGTCAATACCAATGCAATTATTCTAGAGAGTTTACTTTACCAAGTTAGAGGTAGGCACCCGTTAATTCAGGAGGGAGAATTCAAGACAAAAAATCCTCCCTCCTGTAATGCGTAGCATTTCCCTTAGGGAATTCCGTCTTCTGAATTCTATAGTTCTTAGTTTTGAATTGATAATTTTATTTTTGGTTTCAGCATGACTTCTATTCCCATTTCTAATAATTTGGCTAATACATCAAGTTTTTCAGGTAACAGTCGCTCAAGGCTGAAAGAAAGAACGCTGCTGTTTCGCTACCTGGCAGAAATAAATTTAATTTTCGGCGCCTGGTATTTACAATGGCGTCTAACTCATTCGATTAATATGGATGCGTTATGGCTGTCTATTCCCTTGATGCTAGCTGAGATTTACAGCTATTTTGGCGGCATGATGTTTGTAATTGGGTTGTGGCGCCCACTAGTTCGACAAGTTAAGTCGCTCGACCAGCTAACACCAGCTATTCCTAGTTCAGATTATCCTACTGTCGATGTTTTTGTTACCTGTTACAACGAGGCGCCGTCTATTGTCGAGCAAACAGCTAAAGCCGCTCTAGCAATGGATTATCCACCAACAAAGCTACGGGTTTATGTGCTGGATGATGGTAATTCGCCTGAAATGCGCGCGATGACGGAAAAACTCTGTATAGAGGATTTACAGTCACCAAAATTACAACAAGAAAGTAATCGCATTGACGCAGAACTTTCGGGTTTGTTGGAACGACTAAAGCAACTAGAAAGTCTAACGCTCAATTCGATAGCATCTGAACAATGGCTCTTAGACTTATCCGAGGGTCATGTTGAGACAACAGACAAAAAAGCCGCTGAATTATTGCAGAGTATGCAACAGTTGTTTGTTTGGCTAAATAAAAATCAAGATAGTAGCAATTTGGATTCAAATACAATTTCACGTCTTTTAACAGATGAACGGCATAAATTAGAAGAAGCAATTCGTCAAAAAGAACACTCATTACTAGAAATCGCGCGTTTTCGCTATATTGCCCGTCCTAAAGTCCCTGGTGTACCCCATCATGCAAAAGCAGGTAATATCAATTATGCAATTTTCTCTGGAGAAACATCGGGAGAGTTTATTGTTACTCTAGATGCTGATCATATTCCTAAGCCCCAATTTCTCAAGCGAGTCTTGCCATATTTCTATACCTATAATGTACTCGCCGGAAAATATGAGTCAAATCGCATTGCTTTTGTTCAGACTCGTCAAGATTTTTATAACATTCCTACAGGCGACCCATTTGCACATAGAGCTAATTTATTTTATGGGCCGCTGCAACAAGGTAAAGATGGCATGAATGCCGCTTTTTATACAGGTACAAATGCGATGCTAAGGCGTGAAGCTTTAGTTAGTGTCGGACTGCAAAATTTTTCTGATGAGTATGCTAAAGATGCAAAACGTTTAGATGAGTTTGATTTAGTTGGAGGTGTATCCAGTAACAGTATTACAGAAGATATGAATACAGCTATGCGTCTACATAGTGCTGGCTGGAAGTCTGTTTACCATAATGAATCTTTGGCAGAAGGTTTGGCGCCTGATGATTTAAGTTCTACTTTGAAACAGCGGTTACGATGGGCGCAAGGAACTATCCAAGTGTTAGTACGAGAAAATCCACTTACTAAACCAGGACTATCTTTTTGGCAGCGTTTGCACTATTTCAAGACGATGTACAGCTATTTTTCTGGTTTTTCTACTCTTATATTCATTTCTTGCCCAATCATCTACTTTTTCACGGAAATAGTGCCAGTGAAAAGCTACGGGCCAGATTTTGCCATCCACTTTTTCCCAGCTTTTGTTATTAACAGACTAACATTCCTTGCAGCTACTTGGGGTATTCCTGCTAGTGAGGTTTGGCGTTCCGAACAGTATGCAATCGCATTATTTCCTTTGCTAATCCAAGCTGTATGGAGCGTATTTTCAGGGCAAGCGCTCAAATTCCAAGTAACGCCCAAACAGCGACAATCTGGGATTTACCTGCGCTTAATTGTACCCCAATTAATTGTCTTTACCCTCACCATTCTTGGAATATTATGGACTCTAATTCGTTTTGCAACTGGTCATTTAAACGAACCTTGGGTTCACTTGCTTAACAGTGCTTGGGCAATTTACAACTTATTCCTTCTGTCTGCTATTATCCGCGCAGCCGTGTGGCAACCACCAAAAAACGCTTAAACAGAATTCAGGAGACAGAATTACAAAATTTCTAACTTCGCCCCGACTGTACGGGCGGGTTCACCTAAATTTTCGTTATGAACGCAGCATATAGATAAACCCGCCCCTCCGCCCCTCCTAACTTCTATGAACACTTATTTGGATGCTAATTTTGCTCAACGAACCGTTTTGACAATTTATTCTCATGCAGATGATGAAGTGTTACCTGCTGCGGGTACTCTTACCCTAATGTCTAAAGCTGGATGGAGCGTTCACTGCTTAATTTTGACTGATGGTAGTCTTTCTAGTTCGTCAGTTAAAGGTACACGTCATCAAGAAGCAGAAGCCGCTGGTAAAATAATAGGTGCAACTTACGATTTTTATGCTTTTGAAGAATGTAATTTTTCTACACAAGCAGTAATCAAAGTTACTGAAGAAGCAATTAAAGTTTACTAGCCAGATTTGATTATTACTCATGCACCACAGCCAGAAAAATATGGTCATAGAGACCATGAAGTCTGTGCTGTTGCTGTTTCTAATGTTGCGACTCGCAAAAACATTCCTTTGTGGTATTCGGCGCCACCCGTTTTTCTACGCGGGTTTGAGCCAAACTTTTTTGTAGATATTATCTCAGTTATCGAAGAAAAAATTGCCGCTATTGGCTGTTATGAATCTGAACAATCAAAAGCATTTATGCAACTCGACGCTATACTCGTTCTCTCTCGTTTTTGAGCGCGAGAGTTGGGTCAGCAAGATGGCTATTTTGAAGCTTTTGAAACTTCTCGTCAATGTGTTGATGCTATTTATTTTACTGCTTTGTCTAATAGTAAAAAATTAGTGTTGAATTAATGTGAGTTAAAAATACCTCTCCCCAACCCTCTTTCTTGCAAAATTTATACATGTAAGCCTTGCCATTTTTATTAAGTCAGTGCCAGAATAGCGATGTGTAGGTAATAACCCAAATTGGAGTATACAAAAACTATGAATATTAACGTTAAAATACTTGAACCTTCAGGAATTTTAGATGGAATTAGAGGTAATCAACTTCGCCGTGAAATCAGTGATATTGTAGCTAATGAAGCAGAAATTGTATTGATTGACTTAAAAGAGGTTAAGTTTATTGACAGTTCAGGTTTAGGAGCTTTAGTATCATCAATGCAAATGGTGCGAAATGCCAACGGTAAACTATTTTTATGCTCCGTTAGCGACCAAGTTAGAATGCTCTTTGAACTAACTAAAATGGATAGAATTTTTCAAGTTTTTGATGACCAAGATGAATTTCATCGCCAAGTACTGGCAGTACAATAATTTACTTGATTTTGAGCATAATTTGAGCGCAATTTCATACAAAGTACATTCCACTTAAACTGCGTTAGCCAAAGTTAATTTGAAGTAAAGACAAATCATCATCCAAATTGGGTTTCTGATTTAATTTCATGATATGCGCTAAGATTTGATTGAAATCGCGCGTTTCTTTGTGACTATGGTTGATGAGATAATCAATAAAAGCGTTAATACCCCAAATTGTACCGTCTGGCTGGTTAATTTCGTAGGCGCCATCACTAAAGATGTATAAAGTGCTATTTTCTTCAACATCAAAGGCTGCATTCTCAAATTCAATATTAGGTACAAAGCCAATTGGTAAATCTAAAGAACCTAGCTGTTGAACTTGGATTTTATTTGTAGATGTATGAGATAGAAGTATAGCTTGTGGGTGTCCAGCACTAGCATAAGTTAGTTGACGTTTTCGACGGTTATAAACTCCATACCAAATTGTGAAGTATTTATCACCGTGATTGCTCATCTGAAAAGCATTATTAAGTGCTTTCAAAACTTCGCTAGGCACCAGAAAGTTAGTATTGGGGAGAGACTGGGAACGCAAGACGTTAAGTACGGATACAGATAGTAGAGCTGAACCTACTCCATGTCCCGATACGTCTAATAAATAGATGACTAAATTTTCATCATTGAGCCAGTAATAGTCGAAACAATCACCCCCTAACTGTGTTGAGGGAATAAATAAAGCTTCTGTAGTTACTGTTCCAACAACTGGTGAGGGTAAAAGCGATCGCACATAATCAGCAGCTTCGGCTAATTCTGCTTCTAAAATTTGCTTTTGGGTTTGCAAATCCTGATTTAATACTTCTAAAGCTTGTTTTTGGTTGTGTAAATCCTGATTTAGCTGGTGTAACCTTAACCCTGCTCGAACCCGTGCTTTTAATTCGTTCATCTCGATGGGTTTAGAGATAAATTCATCTGCACCAGCGTCAAGTCCCCGAATTCTATCTTCTTCCTCACCCTTAGCTGCTCCTTTAGCAGTTAGGAGAATGAAAAAAGTAGATGTCATACCTGAATCTGCTTTAATTTGGCGACAGACTTCTAGCCCATCTAAATTTGACATCATCCAATCGCAGATAATTAAAGCTGGATGTAACTGCTTTGCTAGTACAATTCCTTCTTCCCCATCACTAGCAACACTAACATCATAACCTTGGTTTTGAAGTGTTCTTTTTAACGCCGCGCGCACAATTGGGTCATCATCAATAATCAGGATTTTAAACATGAATTACAGCTTTAGGAAATAGTATAAAAGACAATTAAATTGTCTTTTATACTATGATAACAATTATTTTATATTTAGAAAAGTGACTAAAAAAATTAATTTACAAGTTAACACAGACCTTACTGCTTCATCTCAGGTTTTGTCATGGTTTGAGCAGATAAACGAACCTCCTATTTCAGAACCAGAAATTTGGTGGAAATGTCAAACTCTTCTGATAGAAGGATTTACAAATATCATAGAACATGCCCATAAAAGTTTGCCACCATCAACTTTAGTTGAGCTTGAAGCTATCAGGTCAAGTCAAGAAATAGAAATTCGTATTTGGTCACAAGGTCAATTCTTTGACTTAGAAAATAAATTACAAGAGATATGCGAATTTGAGGAGAACGAACAAGAGCGCGGAAGGGGTTTAAGGATTATGTCAGCAATAGCAGATAAGTTAAGCTATGAGCGCACAACAGATAATCGTTATTGTTTATTTATTCGTAAAAATATAAGTAGGGGCGGGTTCACCTAAATTTTCCATTATTTACTAGGATATAGATAAACCCGCCCGTAATTAGGATTTAAAAGGTGTTTGAATTAAAAACGTTTGAATGCGATTAACAAATGCTTCCAAATCTACAATTAAATCGGCAGTACCTCGACGCTCGCTTTTTTGAGCTAATTGTTCAAGTTTTTCTGCGGCTTTTTGCATAACTGTGGCGCCAACATTACCACTGGCGCCTTTAAGGTGATGAGCTTGGCTCAAAACTTGCTCAAAGTCTGAAAGTTCAATTGCTAGTTTCACTGCTTCTAAACGAGGTTGAGTATCTTCAACAAAGATTTGCAATAGTTCTAATTCAAATTCAGGGTTATTTTCTGAAAGCTGATGTAAGTGTTCCCAATCAATAGGTAACTCCAGTGAATCATTAATAGTATCTGTTTGTTTGGTAAATATAAAATTCTCCCAATGTTCTAGTGCTGCTGCTAATTTGTCTTTTGATACTGGCTTGCTTATATAGTCATTCATTCCAGCATCCAAACACATTTGTTTGTCTTCTTTCATTGCATTAGCAGTCATGGCAATGATTACAGGGCGCCGATGGTTAAGAAATTTGCTCTCTTGCCAACGATGAATTTCTTTTGTGGTATCGAAACCATCAAGAATTGGCATTTGGCAGTCCATTAATATCAAATCATAAGGAATTTTCTCTAATAAATCCAGCGCTTCTTGGCCATTAGCAGCTACATCAGCTTGGTATCCAAGACTTTGAAGTATTTTTAAGGCGACTTTTTGATTAACTAAGTTATCTTCGGTCAGTAGAATTCTTAATTTGGGTTTGGTAGGGGAAGGATGGGGGTCAGGAGTTAGGAGGCAGGGGTTATTTTCTGTATTTTTCATTTCAAAATTTTGACTTACTTCTCCTGACACCTGAATTCTGCCTCCTGACATAGTTTCTAAAATATTCATCATAGTGTCGAGCAGTCGAGATGGTTTAATGGGTTTAACTAAATAAGCTGCAAATCCAATTTTGAGCGCTTTTTGCACTTCATCACGCTGATTTGTAGAGGTGAGCATAATCAAGGGTATTTTAGCAATGGCAGAATTTGCTTTAATTTGTTTTCCCAAAGTAATACCGTCTGTTTCTGGCATTTGCATGTCAATTAAAGCGATATCATAGGGTTTGTTTTGCGCGCGTGCATTCAACATTGCTTCGAGTGCTTCTACTGCACTTGAAGCTTGATCTACAAACATTCCCCAACGGGTTGCTTGATGGTAAACAATTTTGCGATTTGTAGCGTTGTCATCTACCACTAATAAACGTAGATTACTAGGAAGTTTTTGAGGGCATGTGGTCGAAACTGGTTCTTTTGCCAGTGCGAAACTCACATCAAACCAAAACGTTGAACCTTTCCCCAATTGACTTTCTACTCCAATTTCTCCTGACATTAAGCTAATAAGTTGTTTGCAAATAGCTAATCCTAAACCAGTACCACCATACTTACGGGTAGTGGAAGCATCTACTTGGGTAAATGGCGTAAACAGTTTACTTTGGTCTTCTAAGGTAATGCCAAGACCAGTATCTGTAACGCTAAAATGAATTGTAACTGTATTGGAAGAAAGCTCTTTTACATCTGCCCGTACTATCACTTCTCCATTACTAGTAAACTTGATTGCGTTTCCAATCAAATTCATGAGAATTTGCCGTAAGCGGCTAACATCCCCTTTGAGGTAAATCGGAACGTTACGATAAATTAAAGCGGCAATCTCTAACCCTTTTTGGTGAGCAGTAGGCGCCAGTAAATCTAATACTTCTTCTACACAGGTAGACAAATTAAAGTCTAAAATCTCTAAAGTCATTTCCCCAGCTTCAAGTTTAGATAAATCCAAAATCTCATTGATTAGGGTTAACAGCGCGTCTCCACTAACGCGGACTGTTTCAACAAAATCTCGTTGCTCTGATGTCAAGTTAGTTTCTAATAAAAGTCCAGTCATCCCCAATACAGCGTTCATTGGGGTGCGGATTTCATGACTCATGTTGGCTAAAAAAGCACTTTTGGTTTGAGAAGCTAACTCCGCTTGACGACGAGCTACTTCTAACTCTTGTCGCTGCTCCCTTTCCGCTTTTAGCAATTGTTTAAGTTCTTCCTTGGCTTGGTTGCGCTCAATAAATTGTCCTATTTGTTCACCTAAAGAAATCAGCATCTTTACCAAATTTGAATCAGGTTGCTGAGTTTGACGATTAAAGCAGGTAATCACACCCAGAACATTGTTTCCACTACGAATCGGAAAACCAAAAGCTCCATGTAATCCAACTTCAGCAGCAATTTTTCCTCTCAAAAACTTCGGATTATCAACAACATTAGTAAACCAAACAGGTTCATTATCAGCCCAGACACGACCTGGCAACCCAACCTGGGGTGCAAATGTCATTTCTTTAGTTATGGCTTTAAATTCTTGTACCTCAATACATTCTTTATGCCATATATCAAGGCAACGTAGAACATTTGCGGTTGTGTCTACCATCCAAATTTCCGCCAAATCCCATTCTAAACTTTCACAAATTGAAGACAGAATTCTTGGAGTCGCTTCGGCAATGGTAGAGGAATCTGCTAACACGCGCGTGGTAGAATGTTGTGCCGCTAGATGCTGTTCATCTCGTCTGCGAGCAGTAATGTCAACCCCAGTACCAATAATGTATTCTATCGCTCCTTCATAATCTTTCAATATGGTATTTGACCATGCAATTAGCCGTTTACTACCATCTTTTGTTACCCAGTAGTTTTCATATTCTTTAACAATTTGTCCACTTTGTATCTGTGTAAAAACAGCTTTAACTGGTTCTATCTCTTCAGGAACGAGGAAAATATTCCAGAAATATCTACCTCTAACTTCATCGAACGAGTAACCCGTTGTTAGCTCACAAGCTTGATTAAAACGGACAATTTGCCCTTGAGAATTAAGAACTACAACTAAGGCACTAGCTGTATCTAGAACTGCTGAGATAAAATTGCGTTCTTTATTTAGTGATTCCTCTGCTAACTTTCGCTCAGTAATTTCACGGTATACGAAGTAGTAAAGTGTTACAATGATAATAAAACTTAAAATAATCGCAATCGCTAGTGTTAAAAATGATTTACGCGCGCTCGTTTGTGCAGCTTGAGACTCTTTATTAAGCTCTTGCCTTTGTTCATTCTCCATCTTCAATAGTAGCTCACGAATATCATCCATCAGGTTTTTTCCCTGATTTGTTTGAACCACTTGCAACGATGCACCAAATCCTTTATTTTGGCGTAATTCGATAGTCTGCTTGAGTTCTGCTAGTTTTTTAGTAATTAGAGATTCTAAGGTTTCAATCTGCTTTTTTTGGTAGCGACTATCTATTACTAAGCTCTTAAGTTCTTTGATTTCTTGCTCAATCTTTACCTGTGCTGTTCGATACGGTTCTAAATAAATATTTTGCCCAGTCAGAATATAACCGCGTTGTCCGGTTTCAGCGTCATTTATGACCAAAAATAGTTGTTGTAGCGAATTAATTTTATCTTGGCTTTTTCTCACCTGATTATAAGTATTAATCAAAACCTGGGTATTATGGTACGAAATCATTCCAATGAAAACTAAAATTGCCGACCCTACCCCAAACCCAGAAGCAATCCTTTTAAAAAATCGTTTGCGTAACTTAGAAGCTTGCTTACCTTTATTATTTGCCAGTTCTAAGGAAGCTAAATTACGGCGCATTTCCAGTTGCTTAATAACTTGGCGCCCTAATGCTCGTAATGCTTCGATTTGTTCAGAAGTCAATTCGCGCGGTACATAATCTATAGTGCAAAGTGTTCCGATAGCGTGACCCTCTGGATTTATTATAGGGACACCAGCATAAAATCGGATATTAGGGTTAGATGTTACCAGTGGATTTGCGGCAAATCGTTCGTCAGATGTAGCATCAGGCACAATAAAAACGTCAGTTTGTAAAATAGCGTGAGCGCAAAAGGCAACATCGCGGTGTGTTTCTGAGACTTCTATACCAATTTTGGATTTAAACCACTGGCGATCGCTATCCACTAAACTGATTAGGGCAATCGGAGTTCCACAAATATACGAAGCTATACGGGTAATGTCATCAAAAGCCGCTTCAGATGGAGTATCAAGGATTTTATACTCATTAAGAGCTTCGATTCTCTGTGCCTCGTCATCAGGTAGTGGTGCTTTCATCCTTGTGTATCTTGATTTGAAGTCAACAGAATCATTTTAAGTAATAACAATATTTGACTTCAAACCGTTACGGTAATTCTACTGAAAATAGCAGTTCATTCAGATTCCAAACTTCGTAAAAGTTATCGGGAATCTAGATTTTGAGAATTATTTGGGAATTATAAAATCAAGTCCAAACCTTAAAGCAACAATAAATATTTTCTTTTGGTAGAGGATTTAATGATACATTTATATTAAGTATTAATAACTAATGGCAAGCTATTTTAGACCTGATCTTTCTATCGCGCATTGTAATTTTCATAACAATTTTATTTGTATACATCTACGCCTACTATTAGCAGTAGTAGGCAGCATAAGTATTTTAACTTTATCTGAAACTAAGCTAATGGCGGCGCCCGAAAATTTCAATCCTGGTTTACAACCCCCACCACCGAAGCCTAAACTAAAACCACCAGAAAACACAACACCGTCAACATCGAGCGAAGCACTAAAACCGTTGGGAGTCTTAGAAAACATCCAAACAGACTTCCGTAACGAAACAGATAACTTTGGTCAACGTAATTTATTCATCGAACCAACCGCTCAATTTAGATTAAATAACGGCAATAAAATCAAATTCAAAACAGGTGTAAATTACTTTGACCAACGCAGTGTAAAACCCATAACCAACATACCCTTTCAACTCGGATGGCAAGGAAAAATAGGCGAAGTGACATTGCAAACAGCAGCAGGGATAGATATATTTGACCGTCTAACTCCAGCTATTAATTTTAATGCTAAGGCAGAAACTCCTATTACACGGACAAAAGTTTCACCATCAGGCAAACTACTATCGGCTGTTATACTATCAGCTAACTTAGAACAGGCGCCGTACAAATTCAATGCCCGAACTTTAGAAAATCAAATTACAGCTTGGCGTTATGGACCCGACTTATACTGGCAAATAGACCGTAACACCAGCTTATTTTCATCATTACGCTTGGGTAATTACAACGATGGTAATTCCGAAGTTCAATCTTTCAGCAGACTAGAGCGCAAAATTGGACAATTTTTCGTAGCAACAAACTTGTTTACTTGGAACTATGCAGATAACTTCGAGCGCAAAAGCGGCTATTTTTCACCGCAAGACTTTCTAGTCTACAATGCTGAAGCAGGTTGGGAGGGAGATGTTACTAAATTCCTAAGATGTCGGCTTGCTGCTAACCTAGGAAGACAGAGACTTAAAGGGGAATTTGACAACGCCAATACTTATCAAGCGCGCTGTACAGTAAAACTCTCACCCAATATAGAAACAGACCTAGGTTATAATTTTTCTAACGTCCGTAATCAAGATACTGGCACAAGTGCCTACAATAGTAACTCCATAACAGGACAACTGCGCGTCAAGTTTTAAGCTGACATTGATTAACATAAGCTATGGCAGATAAAATACAATACTAATGTATTGATTATTTTCCAGTAATTATGATACAAACAATCCAAGCGCGCGATATAAGTCTTTACGAATTAGAAGAAAAATTTGACTTAGAATTAATTACAAACCCTGACTTTTTCCCAGAATGGGTAGAGAATTTACCAATACTAACAAACGAAGAAAAACTAGCATTAGAACGAATTAAAAGCAACTACTTAAATTTAACAAAACGGCGCTCAATGTCACAAGAAGCCGTTAAAATGGTAGTATTATCAAGACTATTAGATTTAGCAGGATTATATCAGGCGCCTTACGAAATTGAAACAGAAACCTCCACTCAAATATCTGCTGAAGATGAAGGCATTATAGTCAAAGGTAATATTGATGTATTAGTTATACAAAAGCGTCTCTGGGTTTTAGTCATAGAATCAAAAAGTATTAAATTTGACGTAATAACCGCATTACCCCAGGCATTAGCTTATATGCTTGACACTCCCAATATTGAAAAGCCAACTTTTGGTTTACTGCTTAACGTTAGAGAGTTTGTCTTTATAAAATTGATTAAACAACAACCAAAATACGCAGGTTCTTATGCTTTATCAATAGAAAAAGAACATGAACTACAACAGGTGTTAAGCGTATTAAAACGCTTTAGTGAATTGATACTAAGTGCAACGGATTATTAACAGATGTAACGGATGGTTTATTTCTCTATCCGTTACATCCGTTCTATCCGTTGCAAATATCTGCCACAATCTTACTCGAACTCAACACCCCAGGAATTCCCGCACCAGGATGTGTACCGGCGCCAACAAAATATAAATTAGATATATCCTCACTTTGGTTATGGGGACGAAAATAAGCAGATTGAAACAAAGTAGGTTCAATAGAAAACGCGCTTCCCAAATAGCTATTTAGGGTATCACGAAAATGTAAAGGGTCTATATAATGCTCTGTAACAATATGCTGCGACAAATCAGGTAAATATTTTTCTTCCAAATATTTAACTATCCTATCGCGGAAGGGTTTTGCCATTATCTTCCAATCTACATCACCACCCAAATGAGGTACAGGCGCTAAAACATAAAAACAATCACAACCAGATGGCGCCAGCGAAGCATCAGTAGCAGTTGGTCGATGCAAGTATAGAGAAAAATCATCAGGTAAATATTTGCGCGTAAATATATCTTCAATCCAATCTCGATAGCGCTTACCCATTAGAATTTCATGATGCGCCATATGTTCATATTGACGATTAGTCCCAAAGTAAAGTACAAACAAAGACATTGAGTAGCGCAAGCTTTTAATTCTCTTATCACTCCATTTTCTACGGTACTTTGCTGGAATCAAATTTAAATATGTAAACGCCACATCCGCATTACTAACAACAGCTTCGGCGCTAATATACCCATTATTATTTGTATTAACACCAGTTGCACGCTTTGTTTTTGCGTCAATAACGATTTCTGTAACTTCTGTATTCAGTAAAACCTTACCACCAATATCAACAAACAACTTTCCTAAACCCTCAACCAAGGCCCCCGTACCACCCATAGCAAACCAAATACCAAAAGCCTGCTCCAGCTTATGAATCATTGCATAAATCGAAGTACTCTGAAACGGGTTGCCACCAATTAACAACGGATGAAAGCTAAACACCTGTCGTAGTCGTTCATCTTGAATATACTGATTAACAAATCCAGCTACAGATTTAAAAGACTGTAACTCCACCATATCAGGCGCCACGAGTACCATATCAGCAATACTACCGAATGGTTTAGTCATTAAAGGCAAACCCTTATTAAAAACAGCTTGACTCGCTTGGTAAAAACGTTCGTAGCCAGCAACATCATTCGGGTTAAACGCACGGATTTGTTCAATTAGATAATCAGCGTCGTTATTATAGTGAAAAACAGAGCCATCTTCAAAGCGAATATTATAAAACGGATTGAGTTGTACAAGCTTGACGTAATCCTGCATCGGTTTACCCGACACATCAAACAGCTCCTCAATTAACCACGGCGCCGTAATAATAGTAGGGCCAGCATCAAACTTAAATCCTTCTTGCTCATATACATAAGCACGTCCCCCTAACTTATCACGCTTATCAATCAACGTGACTTGATGCCCATGTGCTTGTAAACGTATCGCTGTGGCTATTCCACCAAACCCGGCGCCTATCACTACAATATTCATTGATTACTTGTACCTACACCTTGATTAAATTCGCTATTAAACCTAACCTTTAATTTGATTATTACTCAATGGGCGCTCTGTTGGGGGATTAAACAATTAATCGATCAAATTCACCATTTTACGAATATTTCCGCTTACACCACCTACACCTTGATTAAATTGACGGTCTTGTTTATGAACTTTCATAAACATTCCATTTTCAGGCGCCATCACAATAAAACCTTTAGCATTTACTGGTTTTTCTGTAATTAATTGCAAGCGATAACGCATTAGTAGCATTGCCAAAACAATTTTGATTTCCATCATCGCAAATCCGGCGCCGATACAAACGCGCGACCCTGTACTAAAAGGGTTATACTCATACATCGTCGGTTGAATTGTTTCCCAACGTTGAGGTAAAAATCTTTCTGGTTCAGGATAAATTTCCGGCATTTGGTGTGTATGATAAATACTCACCCATACTTCAGTGCCTGCTGGTAATTCATAACCACCTAATGTTGTTGGTTGTGAAGTAACACGACCGTTCCAAGGTATTGATGTAAGTACCCGCAAACTTTCTTTTACAACACGGTCTAATAATGGTAGCTTCTGTAATTTTTCAACAGTTGGCGCCTCACCACCCAAAACATTTTCAAGTTCATCAAGTAAGTCAGCAGCAATATCAGGATGTTGTGAAAGTAAAAATAAAATCCAAGTTAGTTCATTAGCACTAGTGTCATGTCCAGCAACAAAAATAGCAGTCACATGTCCAAGCAACTCATCTTCGCTTAAAGTTAAACCACTCTCTGCATCTTTGGCTTGAACGAGCATTGAGATAATATCACCACCGTCAACGCTGCTTGCATATCTTTCACGAATAATAGAACGCATTTCCTCATCGAGTAACTGCATTGCATTGAGCAAATTATGGTAAGGAAAGCCAGGAAAATCTATTGGTAATACTGTAGATAAAGGGTTTGTTAGTTGTTTCCCAAATCGTTTTAATAGCCTAATTAAATTACCATTATCTTCGTTAACATCTTTTCCAAACAAGGTTTTAGTGGCAACACGCATCGTTAAGCGCTGCATAAATTCAGCTATATTTACAACTTCGCCAACTTTCAACTGTTCTAACTCAGAAAGAACGATTTTTACCATATCATCACGGTAAGATTCTATACGCTGCTTATGAAATGCGGGCATTAAAAGCTGCCGATGCTGGCGATGTAAGTCATTATTAACACCAAATAAACCAACTAGAAAATGACCGAAAGGTTCTGTACGCTCTGAATCATTACGTCTACTGTATAAGCTACCAATAAGAGGACATTTATGATAAACATTGTGTTGGGTCGTAACTTCACGGACAATATCTGGTCCATAAGCTACCACAGTTCCTGGACAATTCGCGTGAGGTGAGTAAACATTAGTACCTCCACCCTGAACTAAAGAAACTACTGAACCATAAGCTTTAAATAATTGACTCGATACACCAACAGAGTCACTAACAAAGTTTATAGTTTGAGCAATGCGTCCAAACACCGGAGCAAAGCGCGGCCCAGGTACTGTTAATTTTGGCTTGCTAATTGTAATCATTATCTTAAATTATTTCACTAAATCGACCATTTCACGGACATTCCCACTTACACCACCTACACCTTGATTAAATTCACGGTCTTGTTCGCATACTCGCATCGATAGACCATTTTCAGCACTTAACACAATTAATCCTTTTGCCTCAATTTTTTGTGGTAGTAACTCTAAACGGTAACGCATTAATAGCATTGCCAAGATAATTTTGATTTCCATCATGGCAAAACCGGCGCCGATACAAACGCGCGACCCTGAACTAAAAGGATTATATTCGTATATACTTGGCTGAATTTGCTCCCAACGCTGAGGGATAAAACGCTCCGGTTCGGAATATATTTCAGGCGCCCGATTAGTATGATAAATACTTACAAAAACTTCTGTACCCTTTGGCAAATCATAACCACTTAATGTGGTGTCCTGCGAAATCACACGACCATTCCAAGGAACAGGAGATAGTACGCGCATACTTTCTTTAATAATACGCTCTAATAAAGGTAACTGTTGTAATTGCTCAATACTTGGCGCCTCACCATGCAACACACCATCAAGTTCATCAAGTAAGTCAGCGGCAACTTGGGGATGTTGGGAAAGTAGAAATAAAGTCCAAGTTAATGCATTTGCACTTGTATCATGCCCAGCAAAATATATGACACCAAGATGTCCCAGTAACTCATCATCAGTTAGCGTCATCCCAGTTTCGGCATCTCTAGCTTGAATAAGCATATCGAGAACATCACCGCTATCAATACCAGCAGAGCGCTTTTGCTGAATGGTATCCCGCATAGTAGCATCAAGCTCAACCATGTCGTTGAGCAGTTTATGAAAAGGAAAACCAGGAACATCAAACGGAAGAGCAAGAACTGCTGGACTACCAAATTTACCAAAAACTTCTTTTAACAGCGTTGTAAACCTACCACCATTTTCACTAAAATCCATTCCAAATAAGGTTTTAGTGGCAATACGCATCGTCAGGCGCCGCATCAGTTCAAGAGTATTTACAACCTCACCTACTTGTAAGCTTTCAAGCTCAGATTCTGTAATGACCGCCATTTCGTCGCGGTAAGCTTCGATACGTGATTTATGAAAAGCAGGCATTAATAATTGTCGGTGTTGACGATGGTCGGCGCCGTTAACACCAAATAACCCAACAAGAAAATGTCTAAGAGGTTGAGTACGAGTTGAGTTATTCCGCTTGCTGTAAATACGTGCAGTCAGAGGGCACTTATGATAAATATCATGTTGGCTAGTTACTTCCCGAACAACTTCGGCGCCATAACCTAAAACCGTACCAGGACAATTAGGATATGGCGAATATACATTAGTACCACCCCCTTCCGCCAAAGCAACAACCGAGCCATATTTTTCAAACAACCGACTCGACAACTTAATAGAGTCGCCAACAAAATTTAAAACCTGAGTAATGTGTCCGAACAGTGGAGACACGCGCGGGCCAGGTACTGTTATTTTTCGCTCAATGGTATTTGCAATCATGATATATATTTTACAATTTTGTTTCGCTACAGCTTTAAAGCCACATGAATAAATTTGTTCTAGGAGGTGCCGGACTTCATTCCATAATTTTCCTAAGTATGGAACAGTTGTTCAATGTATTCTTAACTGCTCTTACTGGGTTAATAGATTTAAAATAAAAAGAGTATATAATGCTTTAATCCAAGCTTTTATCAAATTTATTATCTCAGTATATATACATATAATGCAGTATTTAACTTTGGAGAGTAGTAAGCATTTGCTTAGGGTGTTAACTTCATTATCTAGCTGGCGCGTTTTCATCTGTAGTGCTTGATAAAGTTAGAGCGCAATACCCAAGCGGTACAATTAAAAAACGAGAAATTGAAATTACACCGCAAGGTATTTTTTACGAAGTGGAAGTTGTAGATAACGGTAACGAGGTAGAATTATATTTTGATAGCCGTGGAAACGAGGCGGCAAATTTTCATGAAGATGCTTAAATTATTCAACAAGCTTATCAATAACCTGCTCCAAACCATAAACAACTCTGCTTAACCTTGCATAATCAATTTTATTAGGAGTATCTTCTTGAGTATGATAATAAGGATAGCGGAAAGGAGCAGTATCAGTAACCATAACACCAGAATATCCTTGCTGCCAAAATGACCACTGGTCAGACCATCCCGCACCAGGTACTTGTGCAGGTAAAGCGGCGCCTTGAGAAGGAAACTTCGTAGAGTTACGAAACATTTTTATAACATTTTTCACAAACCCACTTGATTTAACATTACCAATAAAAGCAATAAAGTTTCCTGTAGAAGGATATATATAGTTAAGCGGGAAAGGGTACTTTTGAGAATTAGCTGTATCTGAGAAATATCCCATTGTTTCCAAACTCAGCATAGCAACAATATTTTCCTTACGTTCTTTACAACGCTTTGCATAAACCAAGCTACCCATATTATCTGTCCAGAAAAAAGGTGGTTCTTCATTAACAAACTCAACAAACCGTAGTGTACGACTAGGTTTTTTATCTACAAAGCGGCGCCCAAGTTCCAATACAGCAGCAGCACCCGAACCATTATCATTGGCGCCATTACTTGTAAAAGCTGAGTCATAATGGGCGCCGATAATAACTATTTCGTTAGGACGTTTTGAACCGCGTATTTCGACTTCTAAGTTAGAATAAGTTTGATTACCAATATTATATTTCTGTTCATTAACTGTATATCTAGCATTCTGAAACCCTGATTTCAAAAAGCTTGCTGTTGCTTGGAGATTCTCATAATAACTATAATTGCGCTTTCCAATATCACTACCTATAATTTTAATCTCTTTTTGTAAAGAATCTCGAAGAATTGTTTCGCTTGTAGACAGTGACAATAATTCCCCTTCATAAGTTTTTTCGGGCATTTGAAACAGTGTCCACCAAAGCCAAAGAATAGATATAATTAAAATCGTTGCTAAAAAACCAAGTCGAATTAATGCTATACGACTCATAAACTTAATTTGTCTATCTTTCATAATTTTAGCCCAAAATTTAAATATTCTATTATAACCATGACTTACGCAAAAATTTTGTCATGCTGAACGTAGTGAAGCATCTCTGAGATTCTTCACTGCGTTCAGAATGACAGTTTTTCGTAAAAATGCGTAAGTCCTGATAACTAACTATTTAGTTAGGCATACTCATTACAGTGCAGTATTATATAGGTATTTTCTTATTTGTACTTTTCTACTGATTATATGGTTTTAGCTTATGAGCATGAACGGGCAAGGATGCCTGCTCCACAAGAGTAAACAAGACTATATATTTGAGAAAATTGAGTATGTCAAATCCGGAAATAATTAAACTAACGCGCGAGCAAGAAGATTTGATTCCTGTTTATCAGGATAAATGGAAGCAGATTGACAGTTCGGGTGACGGTGGAAAATGGTAATTTAATAAATAATGTTTTCCGAGTAGGTAACGGCGCCAATTAAAGAAAGACTAAAATAAGGAAAACAAACCGGAGTTAAATGAAAGTGTTGAAAGAAAAATCTTTAACTGTTACTCCTGATTGCGAATTTATGAATAAAAAGATTCCCGACTTCTTGAGGAAGTCGGGAATCTGAGCGTTTGTTAATAGACATCTCCGGAAAAGGAAAAAGACCCCTCTCCAAACCAGGGGCTTAAAACCCCCATTCCCTCGTAGGGAAGGGGGGCAGGGGGGTTAGGTCTGTGCGAAAATAATGGTTCCCTAAATCTTTTTCGGAGATGTCTAATAATTAACCGCAACGTTCTACAAATTCCACTTCTGGTAATTTACCCGCACGATACTGGGTAACTCGCTTACCATCAGTTTCAAAGACAACACGATAATTTTTATATAGTGGCTCTTTTGATGTGAAAGTAAGGTAGTGTCCACCTTTAACGTATTTATGGGGTGTGACTTTGATTTGTCCTGGATAAAGTGATTTGATACGACTTTCTGTATCACCAATTCTGGCGCCGCTGACTGTTGTAATTTGGGTATTTCTAGTTACATCAATTCTCGAAATACGTCCATCGGTAAGCATGAACTCTACACCAGTAGGCGTATGAGCGGGTTTAACATAAAAACAGCCTTTATTTTGAATCGGTGCCCCAGATAATGATACTAAACGTGTACCAGCAACTTTAGAAACTTCTTGAGGAGTCATACCAACCCTAGCACGCCCAAATCCATCGGCAAATATTTTTGACTGCGTTACTGTTAACTGTGCCATTGCAGCACCAGCTGCAACCGAAGATGCTACCAGTATTGCTGTGGCGCCTGCTATTATTTTTTTAGTCTTCATATATTTGATTCTATACAAGTAGATTTATACTACATTTTATATATTAAGGATTCCTGATAAGTTGGCGCCTTTTCAGTCAAATTGTAGGCACGTAAGCATAGTAAGCACAGGCAGGATGCCTGTGCCACACACATTAAGAGTGGGTATTAAAATTCGGCATTTTCTGGTGTTCTTGGGAAGGGTATTACATCGCGAATATTAGCCATTCCCGTCATAAATTGCACGACTCTTTCAAACCCTAAACCAAAACCAGCATGGGGAACTGTGCCAAATTTCCGTAAGTCAAGGTACCACCATAAATCTTCTTCTTTCATTCCTTGCGCTGCAATTCTTCTTTGCAGCACGTCTAATCTTTCTTCGCGCTGTGAACCTCCAATAATTTCCCCTATTTTCGGCGCCACTATATCCATTGCCGATACAGTTTTTTCATCTTCGTCTAAGCGCATGTAAAACGCTTTGATTTGGGCGGGATAATTAGTAATAATTGTCGGCTTTTTGAATAGCTGTTCGCACAAGTAACGTTCGTGTTCTGATTGTAAGTCTGTGCCCCAACTGACTGGATACTCAAATTGAACATCTGCTTTTTCGACGGCTTTTTCTAAAAGCTTGACTGCTTCAGTATATGTAATGCGTTCAAACTGATTATTAATTATATTGTCAGCCGTTGCCAATACTGTATTATCTATACGCTCGTTAAAAAATTGCATGTCTTCTGGGCAGGTTTCCATCACATATTTAAAGATATGTTTTAAAAATGCCTCTGCTAAGTTCATGTCTTCAAAGAGGTCACAAAATGCCATTTCTGGCTCTACCATCCAAAATTCTGCTAGGTGACGCGATGTATTGGAGTTTTCCGCGCGGAATGTTGGTCCAAATGTATAGACATTACTAAATGCCATCGCCATCACTTCAGCTTCGAGTTGTCCGCTTACAGTTAGATATGTTGGTCTAGCAAAAAAATCTTTACTGTAATCGATGGCGCCTTCTTTATTACGAGGTATTTTATTTAAATCAAAACTCGTAACGCTAAACATTTCCCCGGCGCCTTCGCAGTCACTAGCTGTGATAATTGGAGTATGTACCCACAAAAAACCACGTTCTTGGAAAAATTGATGAATAGCTGTTGCACAAGCGTTACGCACACGGAACATGGCGCCAAACGAGTTGGTACGAGCGCGTAAATGTCCAATCGTTCGCAAAAACTCAAACGAGTGACGCTTTTTTTGCAATGGGTATGTTTCTGGGTCAGCATCACCGTACACCTGAACTGATTCGGCTTTAACTTCGATACGTTGCCCTTTACCTTGTGATGCTACTACTACACCATCTACTTCTACTGAGGCGCCTGTATTTACTTTTTTTATAATCTCACTGTAGTTGGGTAAGGTTTCATTAATGACAACTTGTAAAGAAGCCATTGATGAACCATCATTTACTTCGATAAAAGCAAAACCCTTAAGTTCGCGCTTCGTGCGTACCCAACCTTGTACTTTTACAGTTTCGTCTGGTTGTCCGCTACGCAATATTTCCGCAATCCGTCTAATAATCATATTTTTATCACAGTGTGTAAGACTTTAATAACCAGCCTATAATAACGCCCAATCCACTGAAGCGGACAATCTGCCAAAACGGGTCTTTAAACGAGCGCCAGTTCAATAACCGACTTTCTAGGTTAATTTCCAATACTTCTAACTGTTGCTCTATATGCTTTAACTCCGCTTTCATTTCTGGTAAATTACTTTTGCGAAGTTCCGAGCGGCGCCGTTTCAGTTCATTTTGTAAGCTATAATCATTCTCAACCTGCTCGTAACGTTCTTTAAGCGCAATTAACGCTTGCTCTACATCAGAGAGTCCTTGCTGGAATTCTTGTGACTGCGATGAATCATCACCCGATGGCTCATTCTGTTTTTTCGGCGGCTTCATGGATAGGCTGTAAACTAAAATTAAATATAAATCCGGTTATAGTACAACAACCACTGATTAGTCATTACCCACCCATAAAGAAAGACGTGATATATGACGTCTCTACATTACTATGTTTCAATCTACACAACAGCCTAAAACAAAGCAACTACAAGAATTTAGCGATTTAGAACTAGCGCAAGCACTTTTAGAAAGACTTGGTATTTCGCCAAACGACTGGCACCGACTCAAGTCTAATCGAAAAGCGCGTGCTAGCGAACAAGTTGCCGCCGCACTCGTATTTTTACTGAAAGACGAAAAGGAAGAAGCACAACAAAGGCTACAACAAGCTGTGGGCTGGCTCGACCGCTCGATATCGGCGCCACCCTGTCCAACACATGGAACCAAATAAGTGCTGAGTAATGAGTGGTGAGTGCTGAGTTACTACTTACTACTCAGCATTCACCACTTTTTACTATTTTCTCAATAGTCGTGGTCGTGTTTCAACTTGTTTACAAAGCCGTAGCTCTGTGCCCTTGCGATTCCATTCAACTTGGTCAAAAATTTGATGTAGAATACATAAACCCCGACCACTTTCTGCTTCGTCAGGAGGCAGATATTCAGTGGGATCATCATCACAATTTAAGGATGTTTCAAACGGGTCTGCGTGTATATTACCAGGAGCTGACTTAACGTCAAAACCTCCACCTTGGTCTGATATGACCCACCAGTATTGATTATCAATAAGCGAAAAACGAACTATAACTTTCTTACTAGGGTCTAAATTATTACCATGTTTAGCGGCGTTGACTAGAGCTTCTTGAAGCCCTAATCGTAATTCTGCTTGCATTTTCGCGGGAATCTCTGCCAGGAGTAAATCTAATATAGGACAGAGATATAGAGTGGAGGCGAAACTAATCGTTCCCCAATTGCGTCCAACAGGACGGAGCGAGATAGTAATCACAAGTAAACCCCGTAGCTTTCGTTCGGTCTTCTAGACATCAGTTTGCGTTACACAGGCACCCTGATTATATTGAGACGGTCGCACTGTCAAACTTGCGTCTTTAAAACTAAATTTTGAAAATAGCTAGGGAGCAAAGTCTCTCCTTAATATTAATGGGTTGCAACATTTAACTATATCACCAACTGAGTACCCATATTTAATCACTAAATTTTTAGCGCTACTAAATACTCGTATTCAACTAGTCTATAAGCAATTTTATATGCTTTTGAAGTTGACCATTAGCAAAAGTACGTTTGAATGGAACCAATACTGAACCAAGCAACTGTCACAGGCGCCAATAGGAAAACCGATTTATAGTTGTTGACAACTTCATTCATATGTAATAAGTGACAATGCCACTTCAATTTCTTTAATTAAAAGGAATTATATTTTTAGCTTAATTCAATTTTAGCATTTTTACTATGCGCTAGACTACAAATTTGAAATTCGGGCGATTGTTGTTTAATCCCTAACTGCCTATATCTAACTGTGATAACACAAGATATGCAGCAGCTTCCACATGTGCGGTTTGAGGGAAGAAATCGGCGGGAGTAACGTGCGTTAAGGTATATACTCCATCTTGACAGAGTATTTTTAAGTCACGTGCCAATGTGGCAACTTTACAGCTAACGTAAACAATACGTTTTGGTTTCAACTCAAGAAAAGCTTGTATAACGCTCTTGTCACAACCTTTGCGGGGTGGGTCGAGAACAACGATATCTGGTTTAACATCTATTGAAAGAATGAGTTTTTCAACGGTTCCAGCATAAAACTTGACGTTATCAATGCCATTATGTTGAGCATTTGTACGTGCTTGTTCTATAGCTTCTGGTTGTACCTCTATACCAATTGCTTGACCAACATGCTTTGCTAGTGGAAGAGTTAAAGTCCCAATTCCACAATAAGCATCAAGTAAAGTTTCTTTACCCTTAAGTCCCAATTCCATTTTTATTTGCTGTACCAACGCTTCTGCTGTTTCTGTGTAAACCTGAAAAAACGTGTCGGGACGTACCTGAAATTCCAGCTCGGTAAATTCTTCTCGCAAGAAATTTCTGCCAGCAACTAGACGACTTTCTCGCCCAAAAATGGCATTAGTACGCTCGCCATTCAGGTTTAACATCACTCCTACAAGTGGGGGTGTGCTGTCTAACCACTCTTGCGCTACTGTCTCAATACCTGGTATATTCCATTGATTTACCACCAGCGTTAATAATATTTCTCCTGTCCGGCGCCCAATACGCAAGCCGATATGGCGAATTAACCCAGTATGCAGCTTTTCATTATAACCTTGCCAACCATTAGACTGTATATCTAGCTTGACTTTATGTAACAGCGGGTTTAAACGCTCATCTTGCACAGGACACTGATTTATATTGACAATTTGATGACTATTTTTTTGGTAATAACCAGCCACAAAGTTACCTGTCGCTGATGTCCCAACCGGATAAGTTGCCTTATTGCGATACCCAAGCGCTGTCGAATGCAGTACCTCATCAACACGTGGCGCCACAAAACCCCCAATTCGCTCTAAAGCTTGAACAACTTGATTACGCTTCGCTTCGAGTTGATATTCATAATCAATATGCTGCCAAGTACACCCCCCACACTTATCAGCCACAATACAACTTGGTCGAACCCGATGAATTGAAGATTTTAATATTTTCTTTAGAATTGCGTGCCCATATTTAGGTTTAACGAAAACTAAACGCGCTTCTACAACATCACCTGGTACTGTGTCAGGCACAAACACTACTCTATTAAATGCCCGTCCAACTCCATCCCCATCATCATTAAGGTCAGTAATTTCAAGTTCAATTAATTCACCCTGCTGCCAATTAGTCATAAATACCTACTGCGTATTACTTTTACCCATCACTAAACGTATAATTTCAATAAGCACTTTTTGCTTTGACTTCACTTGTGTACTCAAGACTCGTTAAACTAGCTAATAATATTTCATGCTGCATTAATCATGACTGTAGTAAGCCAAGTTATTCTCAAAGCCGACGACGAACTGCGTTACCCTAGCAGTGGCGAACTCAAAAGTATCAAAGACTTTTTGACAACAGGTACACAGCGGGTACGCATTGTTTCTACCCTCTCTGAAAACGAAAAGAAAATTGTTCAAGAAGCAACTAAACAATTATGGCGTAAGCGTCCTGACTTTATCTCTCCTGGAGGTAATGCTTACGGACAACGTGAGCGCGCTCAATGTATCCGCGATTTTGGCTGGTACTTACGTCTCGTTACATACGGTGTTCTTGCTGGTGACATAGAGCCAATCGAAAAAATTGGTATCGTCGGCGCCCGCGAAATGTACAATTCCTTGGGTGTACCCCTACCCGGAATGGTAGAAGCGATAGGCTGTCTTAAAGCTGCGTCTCTCGACTTGCTTACTGCTGACGATGCTTCTCAAGCAGCACCTTACTTTGATTACATCATTCAAGGAATGTCATAATCAAACGTCTTCTTCAGTAGCGTACTAGCTTGCAGCCTCGATATAAATCATCTATTAAGATTGTAACTCCCCACAGCTTGTTGGAAAGCTTGGCATTAGTGTCGAATTACCAACGAGCTGTGGGGAAATTTTATGTACCTAACTATAAAAACAAAAAACCGACAGTCTTGTTCAAAGGCTGTCGGTGCTTAGTGTGTTCCCTATTAATGACTCGGCTAGAGTTCAGTTGTCTTTTATTATGCACCCCTTATACTGTGAGCGATACGACCAACATCATATAAGTTTGTGATTAGCGTCACACTGTAAGCAATTAAACGGATTTACGTGTAAAACAAAAAACCGACAGTCTGGTAAAAGGCTGTCGGCGCTTAGTGTGTTCCCTATTAATGACTCGGCTAGAGTTCAGTATCTTTATTATTCCAGTGTCACAACCTAAAGAAGACGATCTTAATCATGTATCTATGTGATTGTCATCACAATACAGGCGCCTGCTATTTCGTAGTATCCCTCTTCTCCAAGGACGCCTGAATAGGTAAATTCAGTTTTAACCTTAAAAAACCTAGCACTATGTTTGATACCGATTTTTATGGTACCAATGCATATAATGTCATTTAGAACCGTAAGCACTGTTACAATATCAATAAGCTATGCCAATAGTTTATATAATAACGGCTAATAAGTTAGAAACCGCGTTTCTTATTTGAAGTTTGTTATAAAAATGACGATTTGTCTGCGACAATGAATGTGTAGAAACCCGGTTTCTAGACCCAGGTAATTAACACAGTGGTGACAGAAATGGGTAGAATATTCCTCTGTCGCTATGGTGCATACTTCAATATGACCGTCTCCTCACAACCTCCGTTTTCTCCCCAAGAAATCGCCGAAGAAGGCATTAAGCCCGAAGAATACCAAGAAATATTTAATAGATTAGGGCGCCATCCTAATAAAGCTGAGTTGGGAATGTTTGGTGTAATGTGGTCAGAACACTGCTGCTATAAAAATTCTCGACCTTTATTAAAGCAGTTCCCTACCACAGGTAAGCACGTTCTCGTTGGTCCTGGTGAAAATGCTGGTGTTGTGGACATTGGTGACGGTTTACAACTAGCGTTTAAAATCGAATCGCATAATCACCCTTCTGCCGTCGAACCATTTCAAGGCGCCGCTACAGGTGTTGGTGGTATACTTAGAGATATTTTTACAATGGGTGCGCGTCCCATTGCTGTACTAAATTCGCTGCGATTCGGTTCATTAGAAGATTCTAGAACTCAAAGATTATTTCAAGGTGTAGTTGCTGGTATTTCTCACTACGGTAATGCGGTTGGAGTCCCCACTGTTGGTGGAGAAGTTTATTTTGACCCTGCTTATTCAGGCAACCCTTTAGTTAATGTGATGGCACTAGGGTTAATGGAAACGCCAGAAATAGTAAAATCCGGCGCCTCCGGATTTGGCAACCCTGTATTATATGTTGGCTCGACAACAGGACGCGATGGAATGGGAGGCGCCAGTTTTGCTAGTGCCGAACTTAGCGATCAATCAATGGATGACCGTCCGGCTGTACAGGTAGGCGACCCATTTTTAGAAAAATCTTTAATAGAAGCTTGTTTAGAAGCATTCAAAACAGGCGCCGTAGTTGCTGCCCAAGATATGGGAGCAGCAGGTATTACTTGTTCCACTGCCGAAATGGCAGCAAAAGGTGGAGTGGGCATTGAGTTTGATTTAGACAAAGTACCAGTGCGGGAAACTGGGATGGTGCCATATGAATATCTACTTTCCGAGTCACAAGAACGGATGTTGTTTGTGGCACACAAAGGACGCGAACAAGAGTTAATCGATATTTTCCATCGTTGGGGACTTCATGCAGTTGTTGCAGGTACCGTAATTGAAGAACCTATAGTCAGAATTTTATTCAAGGGAGAAATTGCCGCCGAAATTCCTGCTTCGGCATTGGCAGAAAATACCCCTTTATATGAGCGCGCATCACTTAAAGAACCACCAGAATATGCCCAAGAAGCTTGGAAATGGACACCTGAAAAATTACCTAGCTGTACAGCATCTGGTATTGAGGTGCAAGGTAAAAAACTAACTTGGAACGATGTTTTATTAACTTTGCTCGATACACCAAATATTGCGTCGAAACGTTGGGTTTACCGTCAATATGACCATCAAGTCCAGAATAATACGGTTATGCTTCCAGGTGGCGCCGATGCTGCAATATTAAGATTACGTCCCAAGGAAGGAGTAAAAAATTCTACTTTCTATAAGGGTGTTGCTGCGACTGTTGACTGCAATCCGCGTTACGTTTATCTTGACCCATATGAAGGCGCCAAAGCAGTTGTTGCTGAAGCTGCACGTAATCTTAGCTGTGTAGGTGCCGAACCAATAGCTGTTACAGATAACTTAAATTTTGGTAGTCCAGAAAAACCCATAGGTTACTGGCAATTATCAGAAGCTTGTCGAGGTTTAGCAGAAGGTTGCCGCGAATTAGACACTCCCGTCACGGGTGGAAACGTTTCTTTGTATAATGAAACGCTCGATTCACAGGGAAATCCACAAGCAATTTATCCAACACCTGTAGTGGGAATGGTCGGTGCAATTAGCAATTTAAACAATATTTGTGGTCAAGCTTGGCAAAAAGCAGGTGATGTAATTTATTTATTAGGTGTAACCGTACAATCTAAAACCGAACTGGGAGCATCAGAATATTTAGCGACAATTCATAATACTATTGCTGGTAAACCGCCACGTATCGATTTTGATTTAGAACGTCGAGTCCAAAAAGTTTGTCGTGAAGGAATTCATCTTAATTGGATACGTTCAGCGCATGACTGTGCGGAAGGTGGTTTAACTGTAGCACTTGCAGAATGTTGTATTGCATCCATTTGCGGTGCCACTATAGAATTACCATCTAACGACATAGCTAATATACGCCCTGATGAATTGCTGTTTGGAGAAAGTGGCGCCAGAATAGTAGTCTCTGTATCACCAGAAGTACAAATAGAATGGGAATCATACATAAATAAAAACTTGGCTAATCATTGGCAAAAACTTGGCAAGGTCGGTAATTGCGATACAGGTTTACAGGTAACAACATCTGATAACCAAACTTTAATCAGAGTTACGATTGAAGAAATCAGCTTAAACTTTTTTAACGCTATTGAACGAAGACTTTCAATAGAGTGCTGAGTAGAAAGTGCTGAGTCCTGAGTATATTTATAAGTTAAGAGTTAGGAGTTAAGAGTTCCAACTCAGCACTCAGCACTCAGCACTCATGACTAAAAATTCATCACTTTTAACTGATTTTGCGGTACTGTTTTAATGGATGGTTAAGAAATATTTAATTATTCTTCCACCACTACCCAACGGAATATTTTTGCATTTTTCCACATTTCTTAAGTTTTGCCAGTTTTCCCGAACTGGACAATTACTCATCCCTGTGACTGACCGACATCTTATCATCAGGAGCATATAAGCGCATGGTTCCCAATCATCCCGTCACTTCGGATTGCGATTCTCAATCTACCAACGAGGATAGCAACTATCATGAACGACCCGACAAGCCGGAAGAAGCTTGTGGAGTTTTTGGCATTTACGCACCCGATGAGGATGTTGCCAAGCTAACTTATTTCGGATTGTATGCACTGCAACACCGAGGTCAAGAATCAGCAGGTATTGCTACGTTTCTGGGTGACACAGTGTACTTACACAAAGACATGGGTCTAGTCTCTCAAGTCTTCAACGAATCGGTTTTAAGCGAACTGCCTGGTACAATTGGTGTCGGTCACACGCGCTATTCCACTACAGGTTCTAGTCGTAAAGTTAATGCTCAACCTGCTGTTGTAGATACACGTTTAGGTAAATTAGCTTTAGCACATAATGGCAATTTAGTCAACACTGTAAAATTGCGTGACGAACTTGTAAAAGACAGTATTAACTTGGTGACAACAACTGACTCCGAAATGATAGCGTATGCAATCGCGCAGGAGGTAGGCGCCGGATTAGACTGGTTAGATGGCGCCATTAAAGCATTTCATCGTTGTGAAGGTGCATTTAGTTTAGTAGTGGGTACACCAGTAGGAATAATGGGTGTACGTGACCCCAATGGTATTCGTCCACTTGTAATAGGTACAATTGGCTCTAATCCGGTTCGCTATGTATTATCATCAGAAACTTGTGGTTTAGATATAATTGGTGCCGATTATTTGCGTGATGTTGAGCCAGGTGAGGTTGTATGGATTACCGAAGCTGGATTAGCATCATACCATTGGAGCAAAAAGCCACAAAGAAAGCTATGCGTGTTTGAAATGATTTACTTTGCACGTCCTGATAGCTTAATGCACAACGAAACATTATATAGCTATCGAATGCGCTTAGGGCGCCGACTTGCTATTGAATCTCCTGTAGAAGCGGATATAGTATTTGGTGTACCAGACTCAGGAATACCTGCTGCAATTGGTTACTCCCAAGAATCAGGAGTTAAATATGCTGAGGGATTGATTAAAAACCGCTA
This sequence comes from Calothrix sp. HK-06, assembly GCF_001904745.1. Taxonomy (GTDB): domain Bacteria; phylum Cyanobacteriota; class Cyanobacteriia; order Cyanobacteriales; family Nostocaceae; genus Dulcicalothrix. The sequence continues at coordinate 1,014 of NZ_MRCD01000023.1, read as the reverse complement.
CGTTGGACGTACATTTATCCAACCGACACAAGCAATGCGTGAGTCGGGAATCAAAATGAAACTTAACCCACTCAAAGATGTTCTGGTTGGCAAAAGAGTGATAATTATTGATGACTCGATTGTGAGAGGTACAACTAGCCGTAAACTAGTAAAAGCTTTGCGTGACGCAGGCGCCATCGAAGTGCATATGCGAATATCCTCACCCCCAGTCACTCACCCTTGTTTCTACGGTATAGATACAGACACTCAAGACCAGCTAATTGCCGCACGCTTATCTGTAGAAGAAATTCGCAAACAACTAGAAGTAGATAGTCTTGCTTACCTTAGTTGGGAAGGAATGTTAGAAGAAACCCAAGAAGACACAAACAGCTTTTGTTCAGCATGTTTCACAGGTGACTACCCTATAGCTATACCCGAACAAGTCAAACGCACAAAACTAGTGCTAGAAAAAGTCACAGTCTGATAATCTAACACTTTATCCTGTGGAACTAGCTTGTTGAATTATCTTGTGGAATTATAAGAGTGGAATGGGCTGTCTCTTGCCCTTTCCATTGTAAAAATTATGTTATGCAAGGTAAATATTATTATTTTAATCGGAACTTCCCCCCAAGCAAAAAGAGCTAACTGTTAACCAGAGCGACTTTCCAGCTTTTTTGATTCGCTCTTACTGGGTACAAATTGCCAAAGGGTCTTGCGTTCGCGAGGCATATAGCTTTGCGACTCAGCGAATTTGAGGCGTTGAACCGCCGTTTTTTAGCTTACCACAGATGTCAAGCGTATTTATTTAGCTTACATAGGTACAGATTTATCTGCATTGAAAGCTAGATTTCTTATGCAGCAAGGGCTAAGGGGCTGTTTAGTACATAGGCACCGGGGGAAGTTCAGTTTAATAGTAAGTCAGGCATAGCCCTACCTACTACTCGTGCCAACTAACCAAAACTTATAACACTAATGACTACTACTCCATGTCATTAATTTTGGCTGGTTGAGCTATACTATTAAAAAATACTTTCT
>NZ_MRCD01000228.1 GCF_001904745.1 Calothrix sp. HK-06 | reverse complement strand
GCTACATCACTATACGCACGTTCATGACGCTTGAAAAAACTTTGCGATTTACTGAACTTGTATTAGTTAAAATTGAGGCACTACAAAAACAAATGCAGTTGCCATCAGTATCGAACGATAAAGCAAGACTTGAAAAGTTAAAGCAGGAAAACGAAAGCCTTCTTAACCAATATCGTGAGCTAGTTGATAAAATTCGTACTGCTAACCCACAGTATGCTGCAATTCAATATCCGCAACCTTTGGAATTAAAACAAATTCAACAACAGCTTGATAAAGATACCCTACTACTACAATACTCCTTGGGCGAAGACCACAGTTATCTTTGGGCTGTTGCACCTGACTCTTTACATACATACGAACTGCCTAAAAGCTCAGAAATTAACTCAGCCGCAGAAGATTTTAGCAACACCATAACAGATTTACTCCCCGTGAATCACTCAGCAAAAGCTGCCAAGTTAACCAAACTTAGTCAAATGATACTGGCACCTGTAGCAAACCAATTAGGTAAAAAACGGTTAGCGATAGTAGCAGACGGCACCTTACAAACCATTGCCTTCGCCGCACTCGCTGACCCTACAATAAAGGCGCCTTCCTATCAGCCCTTAATCGTTAACCATGAAATCGTCAATTTACCCTCTGTTACAGCTATCGCGACTCAACGACAACGATTTAATGATGGTTACAAGGCGCCTAAGACCTTTGCAGTATTCGCTGACCCAGTATTTGAAGCCAACGACAAAAGACTTACAGGCAAAGAACCTGCTTATAATGTTCCTGAATTAAATTTAAACCGTTTAAGCTTACAAAGAACATTAAAAAATCAGAAGCGTAACGGTTTGGCGCGTTTAAACGGTACGCGCACAGAAGCTGAAGAAATTCTCAAACTTGTACCATCCCAAGAAGCTATCCATGCTTATGATTTTGATGCCAATTACAATTTTGTAACTAACCCTGAACTTAAACAATATAAATTTCTACTATTTGCGACTCATGGATTTGTTGATACTACAAATCCTGAGTCATCAGGTATTGTTCTATCACAGTTTGATAAACAAGGTAAGCCTGTTGAGAAAGGTTATTTACTCCTTGGTGACATCTTTAATTTAGATTTAGGTGCCGATTTAGTCGTATTAAGCGCGTGTGAAACAGCTTTGGGTAAAGATGTTAAGGGTGAAGGATTAGTAGGATTAACTAGAGGATTAATGTATGCAGGTTCAAAGCGCGTGGTTGTTACCTTATGGCAAGTTAGTGATGAAGGTACGTCAAAACTAATGCCGATATTTTATAAAGCAGTTTTAGCTGGAAAGCTTCCCACAGTTGCTTTACGAGAAGCACAATTACAGTTGTGGAATAGTAAAGATTGGCAAAGTCCTTATTACTGGGCGCCGTTCACTTTGCAGGGTGATTGGAAATAAACAACATCAATATTACCTGTACCAATCATGTACTAGCACAGGCGCCACCACCAATACTGCAACTTGGTACTGATGTTGGTACCGATGTTGATACCGAAGTTAGTACTAATCTTCTACACTGCGATATTTAGGCATCTGGACCCAATAGCTAATGTCAACACCGATATTGAAAAGACAATTGGTGCCAATAGTAACACCGACACTAACACTGTCCGCTCTACCGAAGTGGCGCCACTGCTAATACTGCAACTTGGTACCGATATTGAACTAACGACTGGCGCCACTCCCCCACCCAAAACAGGCGCTACAAATTCACATGGGTTAAATCAGCACTTTTTAGCTTCCCTCGACATGGGTATTATTGGCGCCACTCCCACCACCCAGCGACATCCGTACAAAAAAATGGTAGTCACTATAAAATGATACGCTTTTTTTGGGTATCTCAGTGGTATTCAGCACTTGTTTGCCTCTACAACGCACGATACCCCATAAATGAAGTTTACCCATCCGATGATTTTTGACCGCGTTACAGCGTAATTTTAGAGGTATCTTTAACAGGCTGTTGGTAGCCACTGTTGGCATTGTTCTTAATTGGGGAATTTCTTTTATTTAATATGATTTCTTTTATATATATTTATATATACAGGTGGTGACTACCTACTAACACGTACATTACGTATACTTGGCAATTTGGCATTTTTATTAGATGATTCGATGCGGCGCCAAGACTTCGACCACTGCTAACAGCTTGACCACTGCCAACACTTTGACCGAGTTTACGAAAGCTTTGAGATGTAGTGTAAGCTTCGAGAAACTATTCCAACTAGAATCCTTAAGCTTGCATCAAGGCTATTGAGTCATAAGAAGTACAAACATATCTTTTTATCCAAAGTCCAAAACTTTTGTAATTCACAATTATGCTTTACTGTCAACTAAGTATGTGACAGAAAAAAATAGGAAACTTGAAATACAAGTTTGTTATCAAAAATGAAACGAAAACGGAGTAAATTGGAATTAACAGTAAAATAAAAATGAAAATCAGGTATATAATTCAAAAAAGGCGAAATAATCAATCTAAAAGATATATTTTGCTTCAGCCTCTAAAGCAGTAGTTCCTATGGCTAAAGGTCAGTTATCGCAATCTTAACCCTTGCAAAGCAAGTTATCTTTGTGCTGATTGTAAACTCAGAAGTTTGCATAAATTGTTATGCCTAAATTTGAATATGAACAAAAATACTTCATAGAAATGAGCCGATTGTCTACAATTTCCGCATTTCTCATTCATCGGTGCGTTCATTATTACCCAAACTTTTATCTAGCTTTTATTAGGAGCGTTCTAGATACTGCACGAATCATTTAGGTATAAAATCGGGTATTTGATTTAAAGCCAAAGTGTCATAAGGGTTTTGGTTAGTTGTTTAAATCTTTGTGAGAAATGGAGGAATTGCATAAGCCAATAGTGGGAGAAATAGTTTTCAACAGCTTTGTTAGACCAAACGGTGTATCTAGGTGTGAATGATGGATAGTAAAAAGCGCTTGAAATTCAAAGGTTTTATATGTCTTGCTATATCTGTTTTTATTTGTGTAGTTTTACTTTCTCAAGTCGCGGTAGTACAAGCGAATGATAATGTGAAGGCGCCTGCTCAAGAAAGTTTAGAAAAAGCGCACGCGGAAGCTGAAAGATTATTAAATGAAGGGGTAAAACTGCGTGAGCAAGGAACAGCAGAATCTTTACGCTCCAGTATTGAGAAATTCTTTGAAGCGCTAAAACTATATCAACAAATAGGTGATAAGAATTGGCAAGCTATTACCCTTAATAATATCGGTAATGTTTACAACTCACTCGGAGACAAGCAACAAGCTCTCAAATTTTATAATCAATCTCTTCCTTTAAGAATAGAAGTGGGGGACAAAGCAGGACAAGCTATTACCCTTAATAATATCGGTAATGTTTACAACTCACTCGGAGACAAGCAACAAGCACTCAAATTTTATAATCAATCTCTTCCTTTATCAATAGAAGTAGGGGACAAAGCAACGCGAGCTACTACCCTTAATAATATCGGTGCAGTTTACGACTCACTCGGAGACAAGCAACAAGCCCTCAAGTTCTATAATCAATCTCTTCCTTTAAGAATAGAAGTAGGGGACAAAGCAGGGCAAGCTA
>NZ_MRCD01000227.1 GCF_001904745.1 Calothrix sp. HK-06 | reverse complement strand
TCATGAATTAGTATGAATAAAAAAGCCTGCAATCGCTTACTGTATAATAACTCTAGAATTCAGAAATGATAAAACTTTTCGGAGAGTGACAGAAGAGGGGTAATAGAAATTTCCCCAGCTTAAACACATCGGAATAAAGCTTGAATTGTAGCAATACTTTTTATGGGGAAGGCGCCTAATACTAAAGTTGGAGTAGCGATGCCCGATTCGTAAATGCGCGCAAAACTAAGCGCCTACTCTCATATATAGGGTGTCCGCTTAAAACCACTTGGGTAGTGCTTCCTCCACTGTTTAAAAACGAGCGGCTTCCGCACTACCCAAAGTTCTTTTTGTGATGTTCCAACCGAGCAGTAATCGGTGGTATCAAGAGATTATTTTAAACCCCGCCCAACCACGGCGAGGTCTCATTTTTAAAGCGAACTGCAATGTTCAGGCAATTCGTAAACGTTCAATATCCTTTATGGGTGGGGCGCCGAATAAGCGGGAATATTCACGACTGAACTGTGAAGGACTCTCATAACCAACCTGATAAGCCGCGTGGGTTGCATCAGCGTTTTCAGCCAGCATCAAACGACGTGCTTCCAATAATCTCAACTGTTTTTGATATTGCAATGGACTCATTGAGGTGACTGCCTTGAAATGGCGATGGAATGATGCAGGAGACATACTTGCTTGTTGAGCCAAATCATCAACGCGCAATGATTTTGTCAAATTAGCTTTGATTTGTTTAATCACCTCTGCAACGCGCTGCATATTGCTGCCTGATGTCGCAATCTGCCGAACCGCTTCGTCTTGTTCGCCAATTAAAAGGCGGTAATAAATTTCGCTCTTAATCATCGGCGCCAGGAATGGAATATCCTGGGGCGTATCCAGCAGCCGTGTTAGTCTAGTGGCACAATCAATTAACGGTACATTAGCATCACTAACGAACAAGCCTCTAACCGAAGTTTCTTTTTTATCTAGGTTGTGCTGGATTTGGTCAATAATATCCCAAAGCCTCGTCGCATCCAAGCTCAACTTAAATGTTAGATACGGCTTGTCTGGTGTCGCTTCTACAATATATCCACTGAGCGGCAAATCCACTGTGACAACAATATATTGAGCCGCACCATACTGATAGGTTTCCTTTCCTAGTAAGGTTTCTTTTTTGCCCTGAAGAATAATGCACAGAGTCGGTTCATACACAGCGCACAGTGCTGTAGGAGCAGCAGATTCCCGCATAAATTCCAACTGAGGGATCGCGGTTGAATGGATACCGTTCCCCTTGTCATCCGTATGGCGAGTTACCAGTTCAACCAGTTCTTGACAAGCATGAATCGCCGTCTCGCGTTTCAAGGGTTCAATTGCCATAGCAGTTTCTCGATCACTCTCATCATTTTGTCACACCTAATTATAGAGGATTCTTTTGGGCGCCATCGTTGTACTTGAGAGGATTGGGCAATAATCTGCAAGATTTATGTATTTATAGCCCCTCTGCTTAAGCCTATGATGAACCTATAGAAAAAAGCAATGAAAGGATAAGGCAAAGCAATGGGGCACAAAAAATATATTTAGATCGCTTTTATTATAAAATCTAGGTGAGGACAAAGCAAAAATGCGGCTTTTGCAACTGCCTAGAAAGGAATTGATATCGGTTCAATAATTTAACTGTTTTACTAAACTCAATGTCAGGAGATCTACAAATGACTCAGAAAACATGGTTCATTACAGGCGCTTCCCGTGGAATTGGGGCTGAGATCGCGAAAGCAGTATTGGCAGCAGGTGACCAATTAATTGCAACCGCCCGTAATCATACCAGTTTGCATCAGTTCGAGTCGAACCCAAATGTGTTAGCGCTCAGTCTGGATATTACTGATGAGGCTCAGGTGCAGGCAGCAGTTGCAGCAGGGCTGGAAAAATTTGGGCAGATCGATGTGTTAGTCAACAATGCAGGATTCGGTTTGCTGGGAGGCATCGAAGAAGCCAGTGCTACTGAGGTTGAGCAGGTATACCGCACGAATGTCTTTGGGCTTTTAAATGTGACCCGTGCCGTGTTGCCCAGTATGCGTCAGCGCCGAAGAGGACACATTATTAACCTATCATCGATCGGTGGCTACCGCTCCACTCCAGGGTGGGGCATCTACTCCTCAACCAAGTTTGCAGTTGAAGGGATTACCGAAGCTCTGCACGATGAATTAGCTCCTCTGGGAATCCATGCTACCGTTGTCGAGCCGGGATACTTCCGTACCGATTTCCTCGATGGCAGTTCGCTTCAAAAAACCGCAATCCAAATTCCTGATTATGCTGAGACTGTCGGTAAAATCCGTAACCGCGCATCTGAATTGAGCTATCAACAACCGGGAGATCCCACCAAACTCGCCCAAGCGATCCTTGAACTCGTCAACGCAGATACCCCTCCTCTGCGGTTGCCTTTAGGGACAGACACCCTTAAGGTAATTGCTCAGAAAAACGCTTACGTCGAGCAAGAAACGGCACAATGGCGAACTCTGGCTGAATCCACTGATTACAGATAAGGAGTGGAAAACTCAGCCATGAAAAGCAGCCTTATCGAAGAGTGTTTTTGATTGCATGGGAAATACTGATAGATCGGGCTGCCTGACGTGTAAATTTGATAACAAAGACAAAATAGCGTTTTCTTGACAGGTTAATCCAGAAAGAGAATTTATGAAAAAATACACCACTGCCCCCCACCGTAAATTACTAATTAGCTTTGGATTAATTGGCTTTGGTTTGATGATAGGCGCCTATTCACCTGCTACCAGTGCTAAAGCCGAGCCAAAGCAAGCAGAGATTCGCAAGATTGTGCAATCTAATGAGAGCCAGAATAAAGAAATAGTACGCGAAGGCTTTGCCAAATGGGCAAATAACATTGGTAGTTTCTTTGATCTGCTAGCTGATGATGTGGAATGGACGATTACAGGCAGAAGTCCAATTTCTAAAACCTACACCAGTCGCAAGCAATTTTTGGAGGAAGCAATCGCGCCAATTAACGAGCGATTGAGCGCCAGAATAGTACCCAGTGTACGAGGCATTTATGCCGAGGGCGACATGGTAATTGCCTTATGGGATGGAACAGCTACAGCCAAAGACGGCAAACCCTATACCAACACCTATTCCTGGTATATGACCATGAAAAACGGGCGTATTGTCAAGGTAGTAGCATTCTTCGATACCATTGAGCTTACCGATCTGTGGAAACGCATTCCTGTAAGTAAAAAGTAATTGACAAACTATTGAACAGGACGGGAGCAAAAATTTTGTCATGAACCGTAGTGAACCCGGATTTCTCACAAAGTCTGAGAAAATAGGGTTCAAAGCTTATCAAGTAAGGAATGTTTTTCTGCCTTCTGGCACTAATCAGTTTACTGAGGTTTAAATATGGATTCCAACTAAAGTTGGAGCTTACCTTCAACTTTTATATAGACTGATTTATCAATCACTTTATTGTGCAAAAAATTCAACTCAAAATGGACGGCAAACCAGAATTAATACCATAAATTAAATATATGCAAACTTGAGAGCAATACCCATTGCAATGTCTGAGTTTGCTTTATAGAAATATCCCAACTTGAGGGTTGTAATGGCAATCACTTGTAATCAGTATTCCTTCCCTCAGAGGCAGAAATGTTGAATGCTGATACAAAACTTTACATTTGGATGTATATTAATACTAT
>NZ_MRCD01000226.1 GCF_001904745.1 Calothrix sp. HK-06 | reverse complement strand
AGTGGTTTACAGCTATCTACCGTGACGCTACAGACGTATTAGACTATACCTGCTTGGGGCACAACTGGACTAATAGTAAAGAGCAAGCTGTTGAGTGGGGTATGGCTAAGATTGATGAGTTTCTAGATACCCACACCTTAACCAGGGCAGGATGGATGCCTAAGTTATTTCTTGGTAAGAAGACTGAATTGACTAATACCCTTCCCTAGTTAAATACCAGTACATAACTTATGGAAGGCATAGATTATCGCCTAGGTAGGATGTCAGAGAATTTTAAGTTTTGTAAATTTTAAATGTAAATACCAAATTTACTTGGCTAGGCTAATCATGTTGTTGTATGACTCTTCATCGAGCAAGGATATTGAACAGATATTTCACACACATCTAGTTAAGTATGGTGTGAGCTATGACAAAGCAGCAAAAGTAGCCAAGATATTAGGCTCTGGTAAACCGGAAGAAATTTTAACAGAAGAAGAGAATAAACTTGTTACAGAAGCTTGCCAAGAATGGTTTATAAATTACAATCGCCACAGAAATTTACGGCAGATTATAGCCAGTATACAACCAAAAACAATATCGAGTAGTTAGCAGGTATTACTCAATCTTCACTCAATCTGAAAGGAAGTATTCTAAATTGTATTAGTTCAAGTATTCTACAGCTTCCAGAAGAATAAAAGTTATTGTTTGAAGAAAATTATTATACATATAAACATGAGAATTTTTATTCTTTATTTGGCTGACTAGATGACTCATTTTTAACGTGTAAATTTTGCTACCTTTTTTACTAAGCCTTAATTTCTTTGTGCGATTCAAGCTTCTCCATAATCTTTTAATTTTTTCAGATGCTTCTTGAGAAGTTATTTCTCCTAAAGCTTCTAAATTATTAATTACAGTCACCTTATGAGTGATTTTTTTTAAATTAGAATAAAAAATTAACCCACCTGGTTTTATTTGACTGTAGTAAGAACGCTTAGAACAGAGAAAATTTTCTTCATTCATATTATTATTTTGTTTTAGAACTTAATGAGTTACTTAAAAGGATAGTTCAAAACTTATTAAATTTTGTCAGCTTAATTTTTTCTTAACAGAAAAACTTGTCATCTACCCATTAATATATAATTATTTATATAATTTTAAAAAAATTATATAACTTCAGATAGTAGTATAGTTGCGCGTAACTTCCTCTAATCAAAAAAATACTTATACCTGCAACAAGAGGCAAGTTTGAAATAAATACTGCAAACAAGTCAAAATTGAAACCACATTAAGGTTCTTGTCAAGTTTTGGTGAAAGCTTTTGAAACGTTTTTGGCAGATGCTTACATTTTGATACTATTAGTCCAACTTTACCTCGCTCCATTAAAAAACCCCGGTTATAAAACCGAGGTTATCTTGTTTTAACGCTATGCTAGGCGCGTTAGTAGCATCGGAACAGAAAACTGGGTTAAGCTATGCTACATAAATGTTACAGAAGTAATTAGATGCTGTTTCATGTCTGAGAGCTACCATACCCCTCAAGAAAATCCTTATAAAATAGGACTTTTGAGCTAAAGCCGATTCTCTGTTCCAATGATATTCCCACCCCTTACTGTATCTTGATGTTTCTTCCACACCACTGGGAATACTAAGGGTATAACGATGGTGCAAAAGGTATTAGAGTGTTGAAGGAGGAAATTTAATGTCAAATGAAGAGCTACTACAAAGGTTGCATCGTACTTGGGTACAAGCTTTAATTCATGATTCAAGAAATGATTGCGCTGCGATTATTGTAGACGCAGAATTAAAGTTTGGTTACGGACACTATGATTGGGGGACACAAATTGATGCTATTTTAGTTTTTTTGCCTTTCTTTAGCTACAATAAACTGAATGAAGATGAATATGACGACATAAAAAAAAGCCTTACTAACTATTTTTTAGCTATTGCAGATGGACATATACCAGATTGGGATAACTCATACTGGTTTTCGCAAAACTTTCAAGTAAATTTTAGATTAAAACTTTTAGAAATAGAAGAAGATTGGAAAAATATTATTAAAAATTTAATAAATCAGTCAAAGGAACTAAATCAAGGTCTTGTTACTGAAAAAGTATTTGCTCGTAAAGGTCAAGATATATTAACTTATAATGAAATGAAATTTGGCTCTCAATCCGAAATTAGGATTGCACAGGAATTAGAGCGAAAAAAAGTATTATTTTTTCCTCTGCCTTTAGCTGTAAGGAATGAAACCGGACAATGTTATAAAGACCATAGAGAAGTTGATTTTCTAGTTTGTGTTGATGGCGCTTTTGGAATATTAGAAGTAGCTTATCATCCAGATAGATATGAACAAGACCAAGAAAAAGATGTTTGGTTAAAAAAATCAGGTATTCTATGCATACAGCATTACACAGCCGAAAAGTGTTATAACCAATCAAGTACAGTAGTCGATGAGTTTCTAAGCATCTTGGCTCGACACAAAAGATAATTTAAAGAGGCATTCTCACAACCACGTTACTTAACTTTGCAACCTGAAATGCATCTCGTAAATAATGTATACGAACTTTGCGGCGCCATTTCTCGCAAATTCATATATGTATAAAATTAACTTGTATTTTTAAACTGTACAGAATACTCTTTTAGCGTTGTAGTAAAATGGTAATCTTTTTTTGTATTTTATGAAAATAAGTAAAGATAATAATAACTACTGGTTGGTTGTATTGTTGATACTAATTGATTCACCAATTTTCAAAGAAGACTCTGTGCGCGAAGAACTTATAACACCATTACTACACGCTTTGGGATACAAAGCCAGTGGTGAGTTTCAAATTTTACGAAGTAAGTCGTTAGTACATCCATTTGTAAATATTGGAGTAAATAAAAGAAAGATTACTATAACTCCGGATTACTTGCTAAGAGTAAAAAATTGACAATATTTTGTATATTTATATTATCTTTGAATACATAAAAATTACCGCCTTCTCTATATATTTCACATTTGAACTCTCCGAATGATTCTCTAATCACAATTACCGCATGTTCTATATCTGGGAAATAAACGTAACTACTATCATCAAAACATAAGTCGGGATGTTGCGCTTTTACTTGCGGAATTTTTTTTTCAGGGTCTTCAGTAGTATAGCTAAATCTATAAATGCTAGTTCCTCTAACATGTAAAATACATACATATCCTGCTTTTAAATCTTGTGCCATAATTTGTTTCAGTGACTAAAAATTATCTGCACGGATGAATACTGTTTATATTTACCCGTGCATTTATATACACTATGGAAGAAACTAGCTTTTTAAATCTAGATATTTTTGCTACATAAACTTATCGCAATTAATCTCTAATTAAAAGTATTATACGCAACATTTAAAAGCTCATGCAATTCTAGTTAAAACTTTTTGCTTTTTGGGTAGTTGTACAAGTTAACCTCTACAGGCTCTTTGTCATTAACTCCCTTCATTTTGAGCCAAGCTTTACCACTCGAAACCGCTTCACCGTCCTTGTTAGTGGCAGAAACACATTCAACTCTGGGTGCTGCATCAATGTTTTTAGAGAACCCGGACAGCTTACTTGAAACCGCAGTTTGGTTATCACTGTGGGCTGTTAAACAAACGGTGTAACCCCACTTTCTGATATTTGTTAGAGACTGTTTTAAGAAGTTTGCCCAGTGGTCAGGGTCAACACCATGAACTTCGTAGGTGTTACTCTCCATGAGGA
>NZ_MRCD01000225.1 GCF_001904745.1 Calothrix sp. HK-06 | reverse complement strand
AAATTGTATTCTTTGCTACAGTTTTTCGGGTTTTTGAAAACTTTGCGATTTACTGATAGTATCAGCGACACCATCAAAAACGATATCCAACAGTGGTTGCGACCATTGAGCTATTCCCCAATCTTTAATCTGTTCGTAGTAGAATTTGCGCGTTAATTCTCCTGTACCAATAGAGACAAGTAAAAAATCCGTAGCATCTGGATAAAGAATTTTTGCTTCAGCATAAGCGCACATTGCAGGATTACCAGCAAAAACACCGCCATCAATAAGTACGCGGTCTGGAAATGCTGGATCGTTTACCTCTAATTTCAATGGTTCAAAATAACCTGGAACAGCAGAAGTCGCTCTAGCTACCTTCGCCATTAGATAATCGTGAATGTTTGGGTTTGTCCGTGCTTTATGACGTTTAAAGAAATAAGGAGATGATTTTGCAACATCGTAACTGGTGATTAAAACCTCTTGAAGTGCTTCACTTAAACGTGTTTGCTCAAAATACCGTCCTAATACTTCTTCAATACCAGTAGATACATATTTTGGCTTCAACGGCGAGGGTGTTTTTTCTGGGTTAAAGAAGATATTTTGCCCTTCAAGTTCATATAGTTCAATGAGTTTTTTGGCTGAATATTGAGGTGTACCGTTAGGTAATGGTTTTGTTAAAGCTAAAGCCAGCAATCCTCCGGTAGAAGTTCCTGCAATTAAGTCAAATAATTCTGCAATCGGTTTCAGAGTTTTTTCCTCTATTCTTGATAAAATTATTGCTGGAATGATACCGCGAATACCGCCGCCATCAATTGACAAAATTTTGATAATAGACATTTATTTACTCTCCTTAAGTGTAAAATACTAGACACTTATAAATAAATTTTTTAGACTAATCTAAGAACTCAGCAGGCGCCCATAATGCAGCAAATGATTGTTCAAAATTTGAATATTTAAGTACTTAGTGTAAGTATTGGCGCCACGTTTATAGCATTCCGCAACTTCTGTGTTGAAATATTGCAGTTGAGAGTTAGATACGCCTGATGGAATAAATTAAAATTGAATCGATACTTGATGCGGTGCTTATTAATTTGATACTTAAGTAATTCTGTATAAACGATTGTAAAGTTAGAAGGCACCATTCACTGCGCTCAAAGAAAGCTACGCACATGAACATTTCCTGCGGACATGAACATTGTCGTTCACGTATTGAGAGGCACCTGTCTATTTGTTACATTTAATTACTTAATTTTACACATAATAGTTCAATAGTGTAGCAATAATTATTTACTAAAGCAAGAATTTATATATAAATTATGCATTGGGCAAACCCTGATTATTTACCAACGGACAAAGGCAAGGAGTACAGCAAGTTGATACTCAGTACTGTTAGGGGTCGAGATAAAACAGTCCAATCGCTACGGTCGTTTAAAGAGGTGCTTGATGTCTTGATGTGGCGAGACAGCGGGCTTTTTATAGATAACCAAGAGTAAGTTTAGTGTTTAAAGGGCGCCTTGAAAATTTCCTGCGGACATGAACATGTTTGTGGGGGATTGAAGAAGACGCCTGTTAGGTTTACGGCACCATCAACTCCTAAAGTCTCCAATATATTTGTTTGTTGGCTACTTATTGGGCTTTTGACTGAAACCACGTAACTGCGTAGCGAACACGGTGAAGTAGGGAGGTATAAAAGGTGAGTATCGAAAGCCTTGGAGAAAGGGCGCGTAATTGGCCTCAACGCTTTGGAGGCACCTCTACGGTAACAACCAATACAGAGGATATTTTTCATACGAGATCAAAATTTATTTTACACATTTTCAGTAATAGTGCCCTAACCATATGTAGTCATTATTAACAAAACAAATCGACTTTACTTAAATGAAGAGCAAGCTTAAATCAAAAACTACTCGTCTGTTTACCATACCAACTCTTGCAATTGCTCTTGCAACAAGCGTTATTTCTCTGAGTAAGGCTAACGCCAATGTCAGTGATTCACTCTTACCCGCTGAAATCCAAGGTGAGTGGCTTTACGGTCGAATATCATCTGTTCAATACGAAGATATAACTACAAGAGAGATAAAAAGTACTAACGGCACTAGCGATCGCTTTAAACTCGACCCCAATGGCAATTATCAACGAGTAAGGTTACTTAAAATTACCACCTATAACTGCGCTTCATATTTATTTATTTCAGATAAGGGAAAAGTCAAAGTCGAAGGTGAGCGTGTCACTTTTCAACCGACCGAGAGTCTAACTAAAGGACAAAGCTGTAATGAAGCAAATTCCTATGAGCATAGGAATGCTACTAAGCCGGAAAGCTATAATTGGTCAATAGAGAAAGACTCTAACGGACAATCGTTGTTAGTGTTTAAAGGTCTGGATGGGAAAGGACAATCGCTTTACAACCGCCCTCGTTAGTATGCGCGCGTTGTGCTACAAATATCCATCAAGTCTCTAAAAAAATTTAGGCTATGATATGCACTCGCTAAGAGAATAAAAGAGAGGCTTTCCATCAGAAAGATGCGGACTGATATATATTCCCGTCCCAGCTTGAAAGCGTGGGTTTGTTATTCTCCCACGCTTTATTAATATATACTTAGATACCTAAATATTTAAATACTTGAGTACTTACTGCCATTAGAGTTAGCGGATAAAGCATCAAGTAGATCAATCATACTATAGCTGTCTAATTTTAAAAAGCTACGTAGTTGTTGCCTAAAAGAACGAAATTGCGTTATTAATTGACTAAAATTCAGAGATTAGTAGCTACTTGGTAGTAATGTCAGTAAATTTATGGTAAAAGTCCATTTCCGTAAAATAACGCGCGGTAATTTCCGGGAGTGTCTCAATCTTCAAGTAAATGAATCGCAGAAAAGTTTGGTTGCGACAAATGCACAATCCTTAGCGGAAGCATACGTTGATACTAATCTTTTCCCTTTTGCGGTTTATGATACAAGCGCATGTGGTTACGAACAACCACAGGTGCCTATGCTTGGGTTTACCATGTATGAGATTGTTGCAGGTGTCGGGTTTATCATGCGTTTGATGATTGATTTTAAGTATCAGCGTCAAGGTTATGGACGAGCAACAATGATAGAAGTAATTCGGCGCCTCAAGCTATGTCCAGATGTTGAGATAATTGCAACAAGCTATCGTAAAGAAAATGAAGTAGCTGCTTCTTTGTACCAAAGTTTGGGGTTTACGCCGTGGAACATCGAATGGGCAAAATCTCACCCTACAGAGATTTATGTAAAATTTGAGGGATTTTAACTAGAATCTAAAACTGACATAAATTTTAATCCCTCGAACCCGACGTGGAAGAGGGGTTTAATATTCTCTAACTAGATTTTCCATCGCTACCTAAATATCCGCTATCATTTTGCACTGCATAAGAAAACTCGTGTCTTAAGGATGTTATTAATACGGTAGTTAGTGTTAGTTCTGAAGATGGTACTGGCGTCTCATCCGTGGTGTTAAAAGCTAATAATTTTATATGTCAGTATATGCGATGTTGAAGTGGTGCCATGTAAGATAAAGACCCGTAACTCGAAAAATTCAGAAATATCAGTTTGATAACGTCTTAAGGATATGAAGGTAGAAACAAGCACTATAGTATAAACTTACCGAAAAATATTTTGACTGATTTGCGTAACAACCGAAGTCTTAAATGTAGTTACGAATACAAGCAAGGCAGGTAGAGAAAATGTTCAGAACTTGCGCTACTTGATTATTTATGAAAATGTTGATAAATGCTTTGCGATTGAGTCAACATCTGGTAGTATAGGTGATTTACCAGACGGGTCACGCAGTTATCCTATAAATTCTTCAGTATTTGGTAAAAGTTCTTTGGAACAAGGATTGTATGGTCAATCAAAACAACAAACACTATTATCTCAATGGTTAGGGGCGCCCAATAGTCCATTTTATCGATTTGTGGGAACTGACGTAACGCTTGAATTATCCAGGTGTAATAATGTTTCTCCCCAAGAAGCCGTAAAAGTTATACAATCAATCCGATATTTAAAATAGTACAAAATTATTATTTATATTGTGCGAGAATACTTAGAGGGAGTTAAGCACGCGTAGGTTTTTAGCGCCTCAAAACCCGTAGTCGAGGAATATTAACCCACATTCCGCACTTCAGAATGTTGCATAAAATATTAGATAATTTCTTTGAGGTGAAAGGGGCGTTATATTTTTGACTGCCTTATATCCCGACACCAAGCGCAAGCGCTATGGTGCAGGGCGGGTGCGGCAATTAAGCTAAATCTGATTTAACATTTGAATTTCTTCATGTGTTAATGCAATCGAACCAGCAGCAATATTTTCTTCAAGGTGGGAAATAGTTGTAGTTC
>NZ_MRCD01000224.1 GCF_001904745.1 Calothrix sp. HK-06 | reverse complement strand
TGCTCATGATTTGTATACCAAAGTTGGATTCACTGAACTCAAAAATCCACATAGCTTTATGGAGAAATGGAATCCAGATGTTTACAGAAAAACAAGAAAATAATCTCAATTTAATAGAGAATAATAATGTTGTAGCTACAGAAGAATTTGAAGATCTTAGTGATTGCAAAGAACTAAATGAGCCAATAATAGAAGCTGTCAAAACTCTGCTGCTAAATCTTGGAGAAGAACCGGAACGCGAAGGATTACTGAGAACACCAAAACGAGTAGC
Organism: Calothrix sp. HK-06; assembly: GCF_001904745.1. GTDB lineage: Bacteria > Cyanobacteriota > Cyanobacteriia > Cyanobacteriales > Nostocaceae > Dulcicalothrix. The sequence goes on along the minus strand of NZ_MRCD01000224.1, from coordinate 4,068 downwards.
AGAAGCAATGCGGTTTCTCACGAGTGGTTATAACCAGTCTTTGGAAGCACTTGTTAACTGCGCCGTTTTTGATGAAGGGCATAACGAAATGGTATTAGTTCGCGATATTAATGTATTTAGCTTGTGCGAACATCATATGTTACCGTTTATGGGTAAAGCACATATTGCTTATATGCCAAATCAAAAAGTGGTAGGGTTGAGTAAGCTAGCTCGTATCGTTGAAATGTATTCACGACGTTTACAAGTTCAAGAAAGATTGACAACACAAATCGCTGAAGCTGTTCACACAATTTTAGAACCTCAAGGTGTAGCTGTTGTTATAGAAGCTACTCACATGTGTATGGTGATGCGGGGAGTGCAAAAACCTGGTTCTTGGACTGTTACTAGTGCAATGCTGGGTGTATTCCAAGAAGAAAAAAATCGTCGAGAGTTTCTGAATTTCACTTCTCATAATAAATAATAAAAAAATTAAATGTAGAGACACGATTTATCGTGTCTTCAATAAATCGCGTCTCTACAATGTACGTATTTAACTAATCATCACCCGAATTTCTCAACCTTAGAAAGGTTCTTTATTAATTGTTTTTTTAATTCTGGACTATAATCAACCTCTAAATAGCCTGCAAATTGAGTTTGTGTTTCTATAATATCAGGTAGCCAGTTAAGTTCAGCTACAACTTTCGATGCTCGACAAGGTATACAAAAACGGCTGGTACAAGTGCAATAACAACAAGTATTTTATAAATGTTCTTCATGTTCTTACATTATTAGAAAATCTTTTTCATTACAATAACGTATCAAAATTAAAATTTATATATGAATAAATAAAAAAACAATTTAATGAAAAAATTTGATGTGATGATTGATTAAATCTATCTATGAATAAAAAAATCAAACGTTATTATTCAAGCAATTACAATCACAAAATATTTAATCAACTTAGGTTCAATGTTACGAGCATTACAGGCGCCACTATAACCAATGGCAGTACCAAGCATTATGATTACTGCTTGCTGCCACACGGCTAGTAACTTTTACCGTATATTCACTTTTAATTACTAAAGTCAATAAGTCTCTAGATAGATACTACTTTTATTGATATGTACATATAGTAGTTTAGTTTGACCAATTGTTAAAATGTACGTTTAAGCAAAGTGTAAGTCAATGTGATTATGCCTGAAAAGCTCTTTGAAGGTGACAGCGAAATGGCCGGGTTAATGCGCGCGTTCGACTGGTCACAAACACCTTTGGGTTTACCAGAGCAGTGGTCACAAAGCTTAAAGACTTCTATTCGTATTATGCTTGGGTCGCGTTATCCGATGTTTGTTTGGTGGGGAGAAACGCTTACTAAGTTCTATAACGACGATTACATTCCGGTTTTAGGTCGGCGTCATCCTTTTGCTCTGGGTCAACCTGCGTCTGTTGTATGGGCGGAAATTTGGGATACACTGGGTCCGCAAGCCGAAGCGGTTTTACGCTCTGGACAAGCTTCTTGGAATGAAGCGGTGCTTTTAATTATGGAGCGTAATGGCTATACTGAGGAAACTTATTTTACCTTTTCTTATAGTCCTGTTCCAAATGATGATGGTGGAATTGGGGGTGTATTTTGTGCCTGTACTGAGGAAACAAAGCGCGTTTTGAGCGATAGACGGTTGCAAACGTTGCGTGAATTAGCGGCTCAAACTATTGCAGCAGGTAATATGGAATCTTTTGTCCAATGCAGTTAAATTTACACCTTCTTACGGACAAGTTAGTATTACCCTAACCACAGATGAGAGCCATGCTCAAATTCAAGTCACCGATACAGGAAAAGGAATTAGTGCTGATTTTCTACCCTATGTTTTTGAACATTTTCGCCAAGAAGATGGAGCCACAACTCGTAAATTTGGTGGGCTAGGGTTAGGACTAGCAATTGTACGGCAAATTGTCGAACTGCATGGGGGAACGGTCGCAGCCGACAGTTTTGGTGAAGAAAAGGGTGCCACGTTTACTGTTAAAATACCGTTAGCATCTCAGTTGTGTGTATTACCAACCGTTGAGGCGCCTGACAACTCAACCAAAAATTTAAACGGTATTCGTATCTTTGTTGTAGACGATGAACAAGATTCACTCGAATTAGTAGCTTTTGTTTTAGAACAAGCAGGAGCAATTATTACGACCTTTGCCTCTGGAATTGAAGCATTACAAGCTATCTCCAAAATGCTTCCAGATTTAATTGTAAGCGATATTGGGATGCCTTCAATGGATGGCTATATGCTAATACGACAAATTCGCAACATGCCGCTTCAAAATGGCGGACAAATTCCTGCAATAGCCTTAACTGCCTACGCTGGAGAAATTGATCACAAACAAGCACTCGAAGCAGGTTTTCAACACCACATCTGTAAACCGATAGAACCTCATGACTTAACTCAAACAGTCTTAAGTGTGCTTAAAAATGCCTAAGCAAAGTAGTAATCTTCCGTGTCCAAATCTCAAGGAGATTTGGACACTATAGCTAATAAGTATAATATGGTTCCAACCCAGATTCCCATTTTTGATATTCCGCACGTAGTTGCTCAAATACGCTTACATACTCAAATTGCAAGTCGATTTCTTCTTTGCTATCTGTTGCTAAATTGAAAAGAAATTCTTTGTCTCCGGTTTTTACATACTTCCATTCTGCACTACGAACGGCGCCTTGTAACACCTTTGGTGGTAAAACAGGTGTATCAATACCTTTATAGCGCCAAAATAGGGTTCTAGGATGAATTGGCGTTTCTCCTTTAATAATAGGAAGTAAATCTTCACCATCAAGAGGATAATTTGGGTCAGGTAAGGTATCTGTTGCAGCTAAAATTGTTGCAGTAATATCGTGAGTGATAATTACTTGCTCGTTAACTTGGTTCGGTGCTATTACACCTGGAAAGCGTATATAAGTAGGAACTCGAATACCTCCTTCATATACGTAGCCTTTTTTACCTTTAAACTCTCCTAAATTAGAGAACTTTTCACCACCATTATCACTAGCAAAAATAACTATAGTATTATCAGCAATACCCGCATCATCAAGCGCTTGTAATACTTTACCAACACCTTTATCTAAACTCCTAACAACAGCAGCATAAGATTCTGCCGTTCCCGTATTAATCCAACTTTGTAAACCATCCTTGCCAATCAAAGCATTACTAAGTTCTATATCATCGGGCCCTTCCCAAGGCCAGTGCGGCGCCGTGTGATGTAAGCTCAGGTAAAAAGGCTGATTGCGTTGTCTTTTGATAAACTCAATCGCATGGTCAGTAAACAAATCTGTAATGTAACCTATATATTGCACTGGGACTTCTGCTTCCCAAAGGTCTGGTTCTCCTGAAGTATCTACGTGGCGAAAATAATCAATGGCGCCGCTAAAATTACCAAAGAATTCATTAAACCCGCTCTGCAAAGGACTGTACTTAGGTAAATAACCACAGTGCCATTTACCAATCAAAGCAGTATCATAACCATTTGCCTTTAGTAAAGATGCAACTGTTGGATGTTCAGGAGGTAATCCAACACTATCACCTGCTTGTTTAACACCAAGCAAAGGTTCTTGATTACCAATTGCCAACCTCCCCGGATAACGACCTGTAAAAAAACTAACGCGCGTTGGCGTGCAAACCGGAGACGATGAATAAGCTTGACTAAAACGTACACCTTCAGTTGCCAACTTATCTAAATGTGGCGTTTGATAATTCTTCTGTCCATCAATACTCAAATCTCCCCATCCCAAATCATCAGCCAGAATGAAAACTACATTTGGGCGCTGTACATTATTAGAACTTGTGGAAACCATATAAATATACTTTAAGTCGATAAACTTAAAGTAGTATATAACTAAAGCAGGAGCATTGCATAGTTACCACAGAAACAAAGCACTCTCTGTGTAAAGGTGCCCTCTTCTAAACATTTTGATTAATGTACTACAAGATATTAAAGAGATAAGTCATCAAATAGTACTCTATGATGCATAAATACCAATTGCCTTCGTAATAGTGTGGTGAGAAATAGTTTAATAAAGCCGAACTTCAATTTGAGTGGATAGGGCAACGC
>NZ_MRCD01000223.1 GCF_001904745.1 Calothrix sp. HK-06 | reverse complement strand
TGTTTATCTCTCGGCGCCTTGTGTTTGGGTGTTTCTGCCAAAACTGGATGCTCCCGACCAACTTAGAGAGCAAGAACGTCAACGTGCAGAACAGGAACGTCAGCGTGCGGAACAAGCTGAAGCACAAGCACAACAAAGCCAACGCGCGGAACAAGCGGAAGCACAGTTAGAAGCTTTACGGGCTTTACTTCGAGAAAAAGGAATTAATCCAGAACAACTTTAACTAATTTAAAATTTAACTCTTGTGGGATTGGCATCCTTGCCCGTCCTTTACCTGCTTACAATGATAAAATGTTGGGTTACGCTGTCGCTCCACCCAACCTACGGTTATTTTTACAATACTATCCGTTACATCCGTTATATCCGTTGCCAGATTATCGGCGCCTTTCTTGAAGTTTCCGGTACACATCTTTAATATCTACTTTGTGATGTGCCAACGCCACCATAGTATGATAAAATAAATCCGCCACTTCCCCTGCGATTTGATCCGCATTATCATCTTTGAAAGCCATCACAACTTCGGCACCTTCTTCACCAATTTTCTTCAAAATCTTATTGTCGCCACCTGCAAATAACTTACACGTGTAAGAGCTTTCGTTGGGGTTATCGCGACGGTCACAAATTACTTGAAATACTTGAGATAAAGTGTCTGCTGAAGGGGGAATTATGTTACCATCAACTTGGTGGAAACAACTGCGCTCTCCGGTGTGGCAGGCTATATCACCAATTTGTTCGACGCTGACTAAAATCGCGTCGCTATCGCAATCGTAACGAATACCTTTTATCTTTTGCGTATGACCTGATGTGGCACCTTTGTGCCAAAACTCTTGACGCGAACGACTCCAAAACCAAGTTTCTCCAGTTTCCAAGGTTTTTTGTAACGATTCGCTGTTCATCCAAGCCATCATTAACACTGTACCATCCAAGTAATCTTGGACAATGGCAGGTACAAGACCCTTTTCGTCGTAGCGAATTTTATCAGTTGGGATAGCGTTGCGTAATGAATATGACTCAGAAAACATACCAGTTGCTCGCGGGCAAGAATGATTCATTCAATCAACATACCATTCTTGGCAAAACAACTGGCAACTTTTTATTTTTTTTGTACGTTCTACTTTTCCTAAATCCAGGATGATTTATTCACATTTGATTGAAATCAAAACTTAAACACCAACACTTCTATGCACTGCCGATTGCATTCTCACAGCGCTTCGAGCGACTTGGTGAGCTTTGGAGGCTTCACCATACCAGTGTACAGCCGAATTAAAAGCTGCTCTATAGACATCCTGGCACTCTCGTGACAGAGAGCGAATTTCTACAGGTAAGTCTTGATTACATTTGTATAACATATTGTTATTTTTTGGTTCCGCTATTCTTCTAGAATATAAAGTTTAAGGTATTTTTGCGCCTATCCTAGGATAGAGCTTCATTTATAGCATCGCAGGAGATAACCCTTGGTAAATACCACGATTAAAACCACAAAATCACAAGAAATTTTTGAGAAAGCTCAAAACCTAATGCCCGGTGGAGTTAGCTCTCCTGTCCGTGCGTTTAAATCTGTCGGTGGACAACCTATTGTGTTCGACCATGTGAAAGGCGCCTACATTTGGGATGTAGATGGCAATCAATACATCGACTACGTAGGCACATGGGGGCCTGCAATTTGTGGTCATACACATCCCGATGTTATAGGCGCCCTCCATGCCGCTCTAGATAAGGGTACCAGCTTCGGCGCCCCTTGTCTGTTAGAAAATGTCCTCGCTGAAATGGTTATCGATGCTGTCCCAAGTATTGAAATGGTACGCTTCGTTAACTCTGGTACAGAAGCCTGTATGGCAGTACTGCGGTTGATGCGCGCTTTTACTGGACGCGATAAAGTCATTAAGTTTGAGGGTTGTTATCACGGTCACGCTGACATGTTCCTTGTTAAAGCAGGTTCGGGTGTGGCGACACTTGGTCTTCCTGACTCACCAGGAGTACCAAAATCAACTACTGCTAACACTCTCAATGCACCATACAATGATTTGGAAGCAGTAAAAGCATTATTTGAACAAAACAAAGACGAAATCGCTGGTGTCATTCTTGAGCCTGTTGTCGGAAATGCTGGGTTTATTACTCCTGATGCTGGCTTTTTAGAAGGACTCCGCGAACTTACTACTGAACACGGTGCCTTACTTGTGTTCGATGAAGTTATGACTGGTTTCCGCATTGCTTATGGTGGCGCCCAAGAAAAGTTCGGCGTTACACCTGACTTAACTACCTTGGGTAAAGTTATTGGCGGCGGTTTACCTGTAGGTGCTTATGGTGGGCGCCGGGATATTATGTCAATGGTGGCGCCAGCAGGGCCAATGTATCAAGCAGGAACTTTATCGGGTAATCCTTTGGCGATGACGGCAGGTATTAAAACACTTGAGTTATTGCAAAAGCCAGGTACTTACGAATATCTCGATAAAATTACTAAAAAGCTCGCTTCAGGTTTATTACAAGTTGCCAAAGAAACAGGGCATGAAGCTTGTGGCGGTCAAATTAGCGGTATGTTTGGTATGTTCTTTACGTCTGGGCCTGTACACAGCTATGAAGATGCGAAAAAGTCCGACACCGCTAAATTCGGACGTTTCCATCGTGGCATGTTAGAACAAGGCATTTACTTGGCGCCTTCACAGTTTGAAGCTGGGTTTACTTCCATATCCCACACTGATGAAGATATTGAACGGACTCTTGCTGCTGCACGAGAAGTAATGTCAAGTTTATAAGTGATAAGTGATGAGTGCTGAGTGTGGGGAGTAGTTAACTTCCCCACTCTAAGGTAATTTCTAGGTTAGCTGTATTGGTACCTTTGGTTAATACAGCAGTTAGTTTGCCTGAGTCTACACCAATTTCTACACCGAACCTAACACTCGCTTTATCGGGCTTAACTTTTTGCACAGTTTCCGAAATTTCTTTAGCCAAAGATTCGATGGCGCCAGTAACTTCACTAAACGGTCGAGTTTGCAACCCAATTTTACGGTCGCCTATCGAAGTCGCCTCAACACGAACCAATGTACCATCAGTAAGTTCAACAGAAATTATTTTGCTTTGAAATTCCATCTTCGTTACACATACTTTCTATGCTTTTATAGCATTTAAGCACATGTCAAAAATATAACTAGAAACCGGGTTTCTACACAAAATAATTGTTTTTATTAGAAGTTATCGAAAAGAAACCCGGTTTCTGATACTAATTTTTACCTTCCCCAACGTTCATTGCCGCAATAACAGCTTTCTGACTAACGTCTTTGTAAAGACTATCTAAATACCTCATCACAATATCAGCCGTAGAAAAGTTTGGTAAACTTTCTTCATCTTTGGCTAAAGGAATTGGGCCTAAAACATCTAAAATCATTTCACCCGTAGATGGTGCGATTACAACTAGAGAAGATTCTAGGGGTTGATTGTATTGCCAGTAGATATCAAGATTAACTGGGTATTTTTGTATAGGTAGTGATTCTTGAGTATTAGCTACTTCTAGTGGATTAATATCATCACTTTTATTTTCTTCCGACGTATCATCAGTTGTATTTATACCAAGGTTTTTACCGCGCAGCTTGCGTAAATTGCTAATAACTTCTGCCTTGGTGCGTCCGCGTAACTGGAATAATACAAATGGGTCTTCGCTGAATCTATCACCTAATTGATAGTAAACAGCAGCAACGTGCTTACAGGGATTTGCTTTATCTGGGCATGAACATTTACTTTTGACATCTGACAGTGTAAATGGAAATAATGATAATCCATTTGCAGTAAAAACTTGCTCGATATTTTGGGGCATTTCTCCAGCTAACAATTTTGCGGCAAAAATTGCCTTTTGTGACATAGTTTCAACTACGTAACCCCATTCTTCATCACTAAAATGGTCAATAGAGAGCGATACACTGTAAGGTTCAACCTCACTTCCTTGTACTTTTGCCAAAACTTTGGCACCTTTAAATTCGATACTTAAAACATTACCTTGCCGTGAGTAAGTTCTCGCACGTTCTAAACGCTTCTTAAAACGGTAAGAATCAAGTAATTCTAGCCACCGTTGTGACCACCATTCGCGACTTGCTTGTAAAGTATAATCAGACATTAAAAAGTTATGAGTTTAGAGTTTAGAGTTAAGAGTTTAGAATCTCTGAGTCTAATATATAAACGCAAAGCTTTGTAGGTTGAGTGGAGGCTTTGCGTAACCCAACCAAAAACTTGTTTATAGACACTTAATCATTATTCTAATCCAAACCTTGCACGCACTTCCTTAATATCAAGTGTTCGATTGGCGCCACTGTCCGCAAGTGCTGACTCTATGGAGCAACGAACATAGATTCTATACATTAGATCATCCCAAGTCACCAAAATTTGATGGCAAGAGTATACTTTAGTACTAAAAATAGTAAATGTGAACCAATGATTCGACATTTATATTGCTGATACAAAACGTGGTGCCGAACATATTCTATAAAAACAAAAATATTTTATGTTGGGTTACGCAAAGCCTTCACCCAACCTACAATTCGTGTAGTTATTCATCGTCAATTACGGAGCTCTATCGAGAAGGAGTAAGTCGCGTAGTTGGTTGGTGTC
>NZ_MRCD01000222.1 GCF_001904745.1 Calothrix sp. HK-06 | reverse complement strand
TTACTGTTTCCGGTTTCCTTCTTGATTATACTCTCCCCGTAGTAACAAAAGAGGGTTAAGAGTGCCTCGACCCTCACACGAGGAAACAGATTATTTTGAGCAGGAGGAATGGAAAAAAAAGTTGACATCCGAGGTGGCCCAAGTTCAAAAAAACCACCCCGGCACCGACATCGAAGTGTGGACAATGGATGAACATAGAGTTGGGCTTAAACCAATAATCAGAAGAATATGGGTAGACGAGTGGACAGTACCCATAGCAAACGTAAATTGGCGATTTAAATGGTTATGGTTGTATGGTTTTGTTAATCCGCAGTCTGGAGAAACATATTGGTGGATTTTACCCTTTGTAAATACCGAAATTTTTAATCAAGTTTTAGCAGATTTTGCTCAACATTTCAGTGTTGGGGAAAATAAGCAAGTTGTGCTGGCTTTAGACCAAGCTGGGTGGCATACTACTAGAAAACTTGAAGTGCCGCAAGGTATTCATATTATTGAAATGCCATCTCATTCTCCAGAACTTCAACCCGCCGAGAGACTTTGGCCACTCACAAACGAGCCTATTGCTAATCGAACATTTGAAGACCTTGACGAAGTAGAGGAAGTTTTATTTAATCGCTGCAAACAATTACTTGAACAAAAAGATTTTGTTCGAGGTTTGACAAATTTTTATTGGTGGCCTCAAGTCACAGTTGCTGCTTGACGGTTTAATTATGGGTAAGCTACCGGACATGATATAAGTAAATTTTTGGCTTCTGCATTATTTAATGCCACGATGTAAGGTTGACCACCAATTGCTGCGATAATTGGTCCACCTGATGAACCCGCAGCAGTTGCACAATCATGTAAAAGCAAACCTTGTTGTTCGTCAACTATGCTACATCCAGACTCGTAACTCGCAGTTAATCCTTTACCTGCACCGAAATATCTTTGATATTTTTGGGTAGGGAAATCACTAGAATAGCCAACAAAAAACAAAGCTTTTTTATTTTTAATAAGTGTTGGAGTTGGTATATACTTCCATCCCAAATAGCCATATTTACGACCAAGAGGCTGGTTAATTTTTATCACTGCCCAGTCTCTTGATGGAATACCTTTCTCTTGCTTAAAATTTGTACCATAAATCACCTCTTCAACTTCTGCGGCATCTTCATACTTGCCATCAATGGTATTAGGCAAAAACTCAATTTTTTTGCTAAATTCTCCAGTTTCAGGGTCAATAACACAGTGAGCATTGGTTAAAACTATATTCTCAGCAATTAAAGTACCTGTGCAATAATAACCTTGTTCATCGGATGTGGTTCCCTGTACTCGACCAATCGCCGACCACGGGTATTTGCGGCTAGTCATTGGAATACGGTTATCAACACCAGTGGGAATACCTCTTGTACCTTCATCCGGTTTAACAGAAGTCCCTAAAGTTGGTGGTATATAAGGCTTGCCACTTGAATTGAACCGAAGTTGCCGAGCTTGTTCAGAACTAATAAACTTGGGAGTAATATTTTGTTTGGTTTGTGCTTTTACTGATACTCCCAAAGTTGCTAGGCTCAAAATTGCAGCTAATAACAAAAGTTGCTTACTCATAGTAAATAATACTCCATTGGTTTAGATATTTAAGTTTGGAAAAGCTGTTTTTTTTCAATGATTGATATTGTCTATTTCCAGTCTCCTTGTAAAGTGAACGGCGCCCAGTAATAAGGTCTTTGCCGTTCTTTATCTTGACCCTGCCAAAATTGTAATTGTGCTTCTCGTAAAGCAACTGTAGGAAGCTTTCCAGTTAAGACTGCTTTATAAAATGTCAACATTAGTTTTGACGTACCTTCATCATTAACTTGCCATAAGGAAACTACTGCACGCTTTGAACCTGCATACATTAATCCTCTAGTTAATCCTACTAATCCTTCACCCTTAATATCTTTACCCAAACCAGTTTCACACGCGCTTAATACGACTAATTCGGCGCCTAAATCTAAGTTAAATATGTCACCGAGGCGTAAATAACCTTTCTCAACAGGCTTACCTTGTTTATCAAACTGCGATAGAACAATACCTGATAGCTCAGGATTGGTAGTATCAACAAACCCATGAGTTGCAAATAATAGGAATCTATATTGTTTAAGTTCTGGGTTAGTTACAAAATTGTAATTGGCATCAAAATCATAAGCGTGTATAGCATCTTGAGATGGTACAAGTTTGAGAATTTGTTCAGCTTCTGTGCGCGTACCGTCTAAACGTTCCCATCCGTTACGCTTGAGATTTTTTAATGCTCGTTGCAAGCTAGAACGGTTTAAATTGAATTCAGGAACCTTATAAGTAGGTTCTTTGCCTGTAAGTCTTTTATCGGACGCTTCAAATACTGGGTCAGCTAGTACTGCAAGGGTCTTAGGCGCCACATATTCATTATTAAATCGTTGTCGTTGAGTCGCAATAGCTGTAACAGAGGGTAAGTTGACGATTTCGTGATTTACCATTAATGGTTGATATATCTTATTCGTTGGGTCTGCCAGTGCTGCAAAAGGTATAGTTTGTAAGGGACCATCCGCAACAATAGCTAACCGTTTTTTACCTAATTTGTCTAAAGCAGGCGCCAGTATCATTTGACTTAGTTTAATTAACTTGCGCGCTTTGGCTGGTTCGTTTACAGAAAGTGTATCTGCAATAGTATTGCTAAAATCTTGTGCTGCGAATTCAATTTCTGAACTTTTAGGCAGTTCGTATGTATATAAAGAGTCAGGTGTAACAGCCCAAAGATAACTGTGGTTTTTGCCCAAGAAATATTGTAATAGTAGGGTATCTTTATCAAGCTGTTGTTGAATTTGTTTTAACTCTAAAGGTTCAGGATATTTAATTGCACCATATTTTGGGCTGGTTGTACGGATTTTATCAACTAGTTCGCGGTATTGGTTAAGAAGGTTTTCGTTTTCCTGTTTGAGTTTTTCAAGTCTTGCTTCATCGTTAGGTATTGATGGCTGCTGCATTTGTTTTTGCAGTGCTTCTATTTTACCTAATATAAGTTGTTCAGATGCTAATAACTTTGGGTTAACGCCTTTACGAATCGAAGCGTTTGCTTCTGTTAATAAATCTACTAAGGAACGCGCGCGCGAACGTTCACTAATGTTGAAGGCAATTGTATCGTACCCTTTATTGGGGTATTTTTTGTCCAGTTCTATTAGTAAGTCGATATAAAACTGATAATAGTCTTGCACTGTAGAAAAATAAGTACTTTGTAAGTCTTTATTAGTATATGTTTGACGTAGGCTTTCAATGATTTGTATAGCTGCTTGAATTTGTTTAAGAGATTCTTCCAAGTAGCCTCTATTGCGTTCCAAGTCAGCCATATTCCCAAGGATAGTAGCTTGCCCTGCTTTGTCCCCTACTTCTATTCTTAAAGGAAGAGATTGATTATAGAACTTGAGGGCTTGTTGCTTGTCTCCAAGGTCATCGTAAACTGAACCGATATTACTAAGGGTAGTAGCTTGCTGTGCTTTGTCCCCTACTTCTATTGATAAAGGAAGAGATTGATTATAAAATTTTAGTGCTTGTTGCTTGTCTCCAAGGTCGGAGCAAACATTACCGATATTATTAAGGGTAATAGCTTGCCCTGCTTTGTCCCCTACTTCTATTCTTAAAGGAAGAGATTGATTATAGAACTTGAGGGCTTGTTGCTTGTCTCCAAGGTCATCGTAAACTAAACCGATATTACTAAGGGTAGTAGCTTGCTGTGCTTTGTCCCTTATTTCTATTGTTAAAGGAAGAGATTGATTCAAAAATTTGAGGGCTTGTTGCTTGTCTCCGAGTGAGGAGTAAACTAAACCGATATTATTAAGGGTAATAGCTTGCCCTGCTTTGTCTCCTACTTCTATTGTTAAAGGAAGAGATTGATAATAAAATTTTAGTGCTTGTTGCTTGTCTCCGAGTGAGGAGTAAACTAAACCGATATTATTAAGGGTAGTAGCTTGCCCTGCTTTGTCTCCTACTTCTATTATTAAAGGAAGAGATTGATAATAAAATTTTAGTGCTTGTTGCTTGTCTCCGAGTGAGGAGTAAACATTACCGATATTATTAAGGGTAGTAGCTTGCCCTGCTTTGTTCCCTACTTCTATCATTAAAGGAAGAGATTGATTAAAGAATTTTAGTGCTTGTTGCTTGTCTCCAATGTGGTTGTAAACAAATCCGATATTGTTAAGGGTAGCGGCTTGCCCTTCTTTGTTCCCTACTTCTATCATTAAAGGAAGAGATTGATTATAAAACTTGAGAGCTTGTTGCTTATCTCCAAGTGAGTTGTAAACAAATCCGATATTGGTAAGGGTAGTAGCTTGCCCTGCTTTATCCCCTACATCTATTGATAAAGGAAGAGATTGATTATAAAATTTCAGGGCTTGTTGCTTGTCTCCAAGTGAGTTGTAAACTTTACCGATATAGCTGAGAATAATAGCCTGTGACTTTTTATCACCTATTTGTTGATACAGTTTTAGCGCTTCAAAGAATTTTTCAATACTGGAGCGTAAAGATTTTACTGTTCCTTGGCTATACAGTTTTAACCCCTCGTTATATAATTTTTGAGCAGCCGCGCGCCCGCCATCTGAGCTTTCTTGAACAGGCGCCTTCATATTATCATTCGCTTGTACTAGCACAACTTGAGAAAGTAAAACCACACAAACAAAAACAGATATAGCAAGACATATAAAAC
>NZ_MRCD01000221.1 GCF_001904745.1 Calothrix sp. HK-06 | reverse complement strand
AGCTTTTTTGGCGCCGCGACCGCGAAGCGGTCGCGTGCTTTAGTCTAAAGTCCAGTTAGGTCAAATGATAGCCGGAATAGCCCATGAGATTAATAACCCTACTACTTTTATTTATAGCAATATAGTGCCTTTAAATACATATATAAATGAATTGCTAAAATTATTACAATTATATGAGCATTACTATCCTGAAACAAATGCAGAAATTAGTCAGTTCATTACAGAAATTGATATAGATTATTTACGGTCAGATTTACCGAAATTAATAGATTCGATGCATGCTGGTAGCAAGCGCATTAAAGAAATAGTTCTTTCCCTTCGCAATTTTTCTCGCTTGGATGAGTCCGAGTGTAAATTAGTAGATATTCACTCAGGAATTGATAGTACATTGATGATTTTGAACCATCGTTTGAAAGTTCAACCTCATCGATGTGCAATCTTGGTCAGCAAAGATTATGCAGATTTACCTCTGATAGAATGTTACCCTGGACAATTAAACCAAGTGTTGATGAATATTCTTAGTAATGCAATTGATGCTTTAGAAGAAAGAATGGAAAATAGTTCCATTCAACCTCATATTCACATACTTACTCAACAAATTAACCCAGAAACAATCAGTATTCATATTAAAGATAATGGATTGGGAATGTTAGAAACACAACTTGCCAAAATCTTTGACCCCTTTTTTACTACAAAACCGGTAGGTAAAGGTACTGGAATTGGTTTATCTATCAGTTACCAAATCATTAAAGAGAAGCATCATGGTCAGTTAGAATGTTTATCGACTCCAGGCAATGGTGCAGAATTTATCATAAAAATACCCATCACTCAACAATCTAATACTAATACATTAAACACCAATACGGTTCAGTTAAGGCTCGAATAGCTGTAAAATAGGTATTGGTGGAAGTTCTCGACCAGCTTTACCTGAAAGGGTTCATAGAAACTAGCCCCCCCTTCCGCACGCGTTCTTGTTGGGGAGCTGATGGTTCTGGTACAGCAGTGGCAATGCGACCACTAGAGGAAAGCAAATCTAGCCCTCCAAGAGCATTTGGCGTATTTTGAGGGAAAAAAGCGGCATTTTTCCAATCGAGCAGGTTAGCAGGATTACCGTTATCATTGACATCAGGAGCAAATAGCGAGTAACCGTATATAGTAGTTGGTATTTTTGATGCCATACATTTAGATAATAAGTTAGAATAATTATTAAAATAGACAGACTTATTCAGTTAGAGAAAACACCTATATCAGTACAACAAAATGTCAACTTCTACTGCCACAGTTCCTAAAATTATCGCTGCTGGTTTTCATGCCCTTTCTGACCCATTAAGAATTAGCACTTTAGAGCTACTGCGGAACCGAGAACAGTGCGTTTGTGATTTATGTGAGGTTTTAGGTGTCACTCAGTCAAAGCTATCATTTCATTTAAAAATTCTGAAAGAAGCTGGTTTTGTTAACTCGCGCCAAGATGGGCGTTGGATTTATTACAGCCTAAATAGCTCTCAATTTGAAGTTTTACAAAACTATTTGAAAGATTTTAGCAGCATTAGTAAAATTACGCCTGCCCCGCCCTGCTGTGATTAAATTTAATAATTTTTAATTCCCGTTGGTAAAGGCGCCTTAATGCTTTACTACCAACGGGATAAAATTTGTGATTAATGTACAATTAAAAAGGTTTGATGCACCTGGGGTCAAGCAATGTGGCTTTTTCCGGTTCTCTGGGAAACCAAGCTGCTGTTCGCTTACATAGTTCAACCAACATTAACATTACAGGTACTTCGATTAAAACTCCAACAACTGTTGCTAATGCGGCGCCAGAATTTAAGCCAAACAACATCACAGCAGTGGCAATTGCAACTTCAAAATGATTACTAGCTCCAATTAATGCTGCTGGCGCCGCATCTTCGTATGGTATATTCAGCTTTAATGCTGCTACATATCCAATCAAGAAAATGAAATTTGTTTGAATAAATAGCGGTACGGCAATTAATAAGATATGTAAAGGATTATTAACAATTAACTCTCCTTTGAAAGCAAACAGTAGAACTAAAGTAATTAACAATGCAGTGATAGCAATTGGACTAAGATATTTTAAGAAACGTCTTTCAAACCATTCTCTACCTTTATGCTTTAAAATCCAGTAGCGGCTGTACATCCCGGCTATCAAGGGCAAACCAACATAAATTAAGACTGATAAAACAATCGTTTCCCAAGGTACAGTTAAATCATTGGCTGCCAACAACCATCTTCCTAAAGGAGCATATAAAAACAGCATGGCTAACGAATTAACCGCCACCATTACTAAAGTATGTCCCTGATTGCCATAGCAAAGATACCCCCACATCAATACCATCGCTGTACAAGGTGCAATGCCTAGCAAAATCGTTCCAGCTATATAAGAATTAAAAATTGGTACAGTACTTCCACGAATTACTTCTGTTCCTACTATTAGAGGGCGAAATAACCATCCTAAAAAGAATTGAGCAAACACTACCATTGTAAATGGCTTAATCAACCAGTTCACTACTAAAGTCAAAATTACAGCTTTTGGCGCCCGGATAGCATTCGCTGCTTGAGTAAAGTCAATTTTGACCATGATGGGATACATCATGAAGAATAAACATATCGCGATAGGTATAGATACTTGATACACACTCATCGCATCCAATGCTACCGCAACTTGGGGAAATAATCTCCCAAGTATTATTCCTGCAATGATACAAATAAACACCCAAACAGTCAGATATTTCTCAAAAAAGCTTAAATTACTGCCCGCTTGTACCCGAATGCTTGCTTGCTGATTGTTGGCACTCATGAACTTTACTCCGTGACACAAGTCAGAAGATTACAACATTTCAAAAAAAATTGATGTATAACTATAATAGGGCATTTTTCCAAATACATCAAAAAAAATTGATAAGCTTTGTGTTTAAGAACGTGCGTGCGTTTCATATCCTTCACTGTAGGTTCATTTAATAAGAGTCGGCGCCTGAATTTGCTAAAAGCCAATCAAATCACAATCTGGAGTTAACCAGCTCATATTTGACTCTTAACTCTTGAATATTTACATTATTGTTGTGCCTTGAACACACGACTTGCTGCCAGATTAGCCATCATTTTTTAAAATTCATGACTTTGACTACTTGACAAATCAATTTTTTTTGAAATGATTAAGTTATACTTTGATTCATAGCATAATCTTATTGTCCAAATACTAATTGGACTTATTTTTGTTGCATTCTGGCTTGAGAGACGCTATTTTTTCATAATTAAGGTTTAACAATGGAAAAGGAACCAATTCAGCCAATTAAAGATAACTTATGGTGGGTGATTAAAGGCAAACTGGCAGGTGTACGCAAGCCTGTGACAGAGGAATTCGCAGAGTTGGAAGAAATGGGTATTGGGGCAATCGTCTCGGTTCTGGATGACCCCTCTAACACCCTTTTATACCACGGTAGCAACTTCGCCCACCTTTGGCTACCAATCAAGGGAGGCACGGCGCCGACTAGAGAACACGTTCTGCAACTGCAAGGATTTGTGGACAGTCAAAATCGTCTTGGTCGTGCGGTTGCCGTCCACTGCACTAACGGACTGCGCCGGACGGGAGCCATACTGGCGGCTTACCTAATTTTGACTGGCTCAACTTATCATCAGGCTATGCACATAATTCAGACTGCCAACCCCAATGTGGAATTGCGAGAGGCTCAAACTGCTTTTTTGCAAGAGTTGGCTGGGCAATAAACTCGACTATTAAAGGATTAAAGGTCTAGGATTTTTAAACTGTATTTGATTTTTTTGTTTTGCAGTAGTTAATAATGACAACGTTTAATCACAAACCAAGAATTTTATTTTTGTATGGTTCACTGCGCGAACGTTCCTATAGCCGTCTTTTAGCAGAAGAAGCAGCGCGCATTATTGAAGGATACGGTGCCGAAGTTAAGTTTTTCGACCCACGCGAACTACCAATTCATGGAAGTGTTTCTGATACTCATCCCAAAGTGCAGGAATTGCGAGAGTTAAGTTTGTGGTCAGAAGGGCAAGTGTGGTCATCGCCTGAATTACACGGTAATGTTTCGGGAATTATGAAAAATCAAATTGACTGGATTCCCCTTAATGTTGGTGCAGTTCGTCCAACTCAGGGTAGAACATTAGCAGTTATGCAAGTCAGTGGTGGTTCCCAGTCATTTAACGCAGTCAACACGTTGCGGATATTAGGACGTTGGATGCGAATGTTTACAATTCCCAACCAGTCTTCAGTCCCCAAAGCATACGAAGAATTTAATGAAGATGGCACAATGAAAGACTCGCCTTACCGCGACCGAGTTATTGATGTTATGGAAGAACTATATAAGTTTACTGTACTTTTACGCGATAAAGTTGATTATCTCACTGACCGCTATAGCGAACGTAAAGAAAAAGCAACCAAACAGCAATTTTAGTTTTTAATATCGTTTTACAAAAACCTTGATACAAATACAGCTATTTATTTTTCTCCGATTGACGAATAAAAAGTAAGTACTTAGAATAGACTCCGATAACAGAACCAAATATCTGAACTGTTGCTGCCAACTGTAATAGGTTGGTAGCTTTGCTTATAAGGCGCCCAGTCTCTTAGGTAAAGGTTGGGTTTTTTATTTTACCTGCTCTCGTGGGATATGCAGTATTGCTGTCCCGGAGCGCTCTGTTGTGTAAATTCAGTAAATCACAAAGTTTTTTCAGGCACCATGAAAGTGCGTATGCTCATGTAGC
>NZ_MRCD01000220.1 GCF_001904745.1 Calothrix sp. HK-06 | reverse complement strand
AATATTGTAATAGCAGGGTATCTTTATCAAGCTGTTGCTGAATTTGTTTTAACTCTAAAGGTTCAGGATATTGAATATCACCATATTGTGGACTAGTTGTACGAATTTTGTCCACTAATTCGCGATATTGGTTAAGAAGGTTTTCATTCTCCTGTTTAAGTTTTTCAGTTCCTGTTTTATCCTTGGATGTTGATGGTTCTTGCAATCGCTTTTGAACTGCTTCGATTTTACCTAGTATTAGTTGTTCTTCTTCAAATAACTTAGGGTCAACACCTTTACGAATATTGGCGTTTGATTCTGCTAATAAATCTACTAAGGAACGAGCGCGCGCTCTTTCACTAATATTGAAGGCTGTTGTATCGTATCCCTGATTGGGGTATTTTTTGTGCAATTCCATTAGTAAGTTAATATCAAACTGATAATAGTCCTGCACTGTAGAAAAATAAGTACTTTGTAAGTCTTTATTAGTATATGTTTTACGTAGGCTTTCAATGATTTCTATAGCTGCTTGAATTTGTTTAAGAGACTCTGAAATGTTACCTCTGTTGCGTTCCAAGTAAGCTATATTCCAAAGGATAGTAGCTTGTCCTGCTTTGTCCCCTACTTGTACCGATAAAGGAAGAGATTGATTATAAAATTTGAGTGCTTGTTGCTTGTCTCCTAAATCTAAGTAAACTCTACCGATATTATTAAGGATAACAGCTTGCCCTGCTTTGTCCCCTATTTCTATCCTTAAAGGTAGAGATTGATTATAAAATTTGAGTGCTTGTTGCTTGTCTCCGAGTAAGGAGTAAACACAACCGATATTATTAAGGGTAACAGCTTGCCCTGCTTTGTCCCCTACTTCTATTCTTAAAGGTAGAGATTGATTATAAAATTTGAGTGCTTGTTGCTTGTCTCCTAAATCTAAGTAAACTCTACCGATATTATTAAGGGTAATAGCTTGCCCTGCTTTGTCCCCTACTTCTATTGTTAAAGGAAGAGATTGATTATAAAATTTGAGTGCTTGTTGCTTGTCTCCGAGTGAGAAGTAAACTCCACCGATATTATTAAGGGTAATAGCTTGCCCTGCTTTGTCCCCTACTTCTATTTTTAAAGGAAGAGATTGATTATAAAATTTGAGAGCTTGTTGCTTGTCTCCGAATGAATCATAAACTCCACCGATATTATTAAGAGTTTTTGCTTGCTGTGCTTTATCCGCTACTTCTATTGATAAAGGAAGAGATTGATTATAAAATTTGAGGGCTTGTTGCTTTTCTCCAAGTGAGTCGTAAATATAACCGATATTGTTAAGGATATAAGCTTGCGACTTCTCATCACATATTTCTTGACACAGTTTTAGCGTTTCAAACAATTTCTCAATACTGGAACGTAAAGATTTTGCTGTTCCTTGCTTACGCAGTTTTTCTGCCTCATCAAGTAATCTTTGAGCTTCCGCACGCGTGCCATCTGAACTTTCCTGAGCAGGCGCCTTCACATTATCATTCGCTTGTACTACTGCGACTTGAGAAAGTAAAACAACACAAACAAAAACAGATATAGCAAGATATATAAAACCTTTGAGTTTCAAGCGCTTTTTACTATCCATCATTCACACCTAGATACACCGTTTGGTCTAACAAAGCTGTTAAAAACTATTTCTCCCACTATTGGCTTATGCAATTATCCCGTTTCTTACAAAAATTTAAACAATTAACCAAAACCCTTATGACACTTTGGTTCTAAATCAAATGCCCGATTCCATACCCAAATGATTCGTGCAGTATCTAGAACGCTCCTAATCAAAGCTAGATAAAGGTTTGGGTAATAATGAACGCACCAATGAATGAGAAATGCGGAAATTGTAGACAATCGGCTCATTTCTACGAAGTATTTTTGTTCATATTTAAATTTAGACATACTGACTTATGCAAACTTCTGAGTTTACAATCAGCACAAAGATAACTTACTTTGCAAGGGTTAAGATTGCAATAACTGACCTTTAGCCATAGGAACTACTGCTTCAAAGGCTGAAACAAAATATATCTTTTAGATTGATTATTTCGCCTTTTTTGAATTATATACCTGATTTTCATTTTTATTTTACTGTTAGTTCCAATTCGCTCTGTTTTCGTTTCATTTTTGATAACAAACTTATATTTCAAGCGTCCAATTTTTTTACTGTCACATATTTAGTTGACAGTAGAGCATAATTGTGGATTACAAAAGTTTTGGACTTTGGACAAAAAGATGTTTGCGTTTCTCATAACTCAATAGTCTTGATGCAAGCTTAAGGATTTTAGTTGGAATAGTTTCTCGAAGCTTACACAACATCTCAAAGCTTTCGCAAACTCGGTCAAAGTGTTGGCAGTGGTCAAGCTGTTAGCAGTGGTCGAAGTGTTGGCGCCGCATTTACTACCTACAATTAAAACAAAAATGCAAATTATTACGTATACGTGATGTCTGTGTTAGCAGGTAGCCAACCCTAGTAAATATATAAATATAAAAAAGAAACTACTAATAAAAAAGAAATTCCCCAATTAAGAGTAATACTGATGTTGGCTACCGATACCCAGTTGAAAAACTGCCGCTAAAATTAGCTGCAATGCGCTTAAAAAGTATTAGTAGTGTAGAAAGCTATGATTTTAGGGGTATCGTGCGTTGTAGAGGATGTCAGGGGTTGGCTACCACTGAGACAAGAAAAATAGCGTATCATTTTATAGTTGTCTACCAAATTTGTACGGAGAGTCGAAAGGTGTGGGCAGTAGTTAGTAGTACTTAATTGGTACAAATCAGATCGACGGCGCCTGTTGTCGGTCCTTAACTTTTGTGTCTACAGCTTGGCTATGAAAAGCTGTTTTTATCAATAATTGATGTTGTTTATTTCCAGTCACCCTGCAAAGTGAACGGCGCCCAATAGTATGGATTTTGCCAATCTTTACTATTCCACAACTGTAATTGTGCTTCTCGTAAAGCAAAGGAGGGCGCCTTTCCAGTTAAAACTGCTTTATAGAATATGGGCATTAATTGAGATGTGCCTTTATCATCAATTGACCATAAGGAAACTACCGCGCGTTTCGACCCCGCATACATTAATCCTCGCGTCAACCCTACTAATCCTTCACCTTTAACGTCTTTACCCAAACCTGTTTCACATGCGCTTAATACGACAAGTTCGGCGCCTAAATCTAGGTTAAAGATATCACCGAGGAGTAAATAACCTTTCTCAACAGGCTTACCTTGTTTATCAAACTGCGATAGAACAATACCTGATAGCTCAGGATTTGTTTTATCAACAAATCCATGAGTTGCAAATAGTATGAATCTATATTGTTTAAGTTCTGAGTTAGTTACAAAATTGTAATTGGCATCAAAATCATAAGCGTGTATAGTTTCTTGAGATGGTACAAGTTTGAGAATTTGTTCAGCTTCCACGCGCGTACCATCTAAACGTATCAATCCATTACGCTTGAGATTTTTTAATGCTCGTTGCAAGCTAGAACGGTTTACATCGACTAATTCAGGAACATCATAAGCAGGTTCTTTGCCTGTAAGTCTTATGTCGTTGGCTTCAAATACTGGGTCTGCTAGTACTGCGAGGGTTTTAGGCGCCTTAATTTTATTATTAGGTCGTTGTCGTTGAGTCGCAATAGCTGTAACAGAAGGTAAATTGACGATTTCATGGTTAACGATTAAGGGTTGATAGGAAGGCGTTTTTATTGTTGGGTCAGCAAGTGCAGCGAAGGGAATGGTTTGTAAGGCACCGTCTGCTACTATCGCTAACCGTTTTTTACCTAATTGGTTTGCTACAGGCGCCAATATCATTTGGCTAAGTTTGGTTAACTTGGCAGCTTTTGCTGGGTGATTTACGGGGAGAGAGTCTGTGATGGCGCCGAGAAAACCTTCTGCTGCCGATTCAATTTCTGAGCTTTTTGACAATTCGTATATTTGGAAAGAATTGGGTGTAACAGCCCACATGTAACTTCTATCTTTACCCAAGGAATATTGTAGTAGTAGGGTATCTTTATCAAGTTGTTGTTGAATTTGTTTTAAGTTTAAAGGTTGCGGATATTGAATTGCAGCATATTGTGGGCTAGTTGTACGAATTTTATCAACTAGCTCGCGATATTGGTTAAGAAGGTTTTCGTTTTCCTGCTTTAACTTTTCAAGTCTGGCTTTATCCTTAGATGTTGATGGTTCTTGCAATTGCTTTTGAACTAATTCAATGTTACCCAATATTTGCTGTTCAGATGCTAGTAACTTTGGGTCAGCACCTTTACGAATATTGGCGTTTGCTTCTGTTAATAAATCTACTAAGGAACGCGCGCGCGCTCGTTCGCTAATGTTGAAGGCAGTTGTATCGTATCCCTGATTGGGGTGTTTTTTGTTCAGTTCCATCAATAAGTCTATGTAAAACTTATAATAATTCTGTACTGTAGAAAAATAAGTACTTTGTAAATCTTTATTCGTATATGTTTTACGTAGGCTTTCAATGATTTCTATAGCTGTTTGAATCTGTTTAAGAGACTCTTCTAAGTTGCCTCTGTTGCGTTCCGAGTCAGCTATATTCCCAAGGGTAGTAGCTTGCTGTTCTTTGTCCCCTACTTCTATTGTTGAAGAAAGAGATTGATTATAAAATTTGAGCGCTTGTTGCTTGTCTCCAAGTGAATCGTAAACAGCACCGATATTACTAAGGGTTTTTGCTTGCGCTGCTTTGTCCCCTACTTCTATTAATAAAGGAAGAGATTGATTATACAATTTGAGCGCTTGTTGCTTGTCTCCAAGTGAGTCATAAACATAACCCATATTATTAAGGGTTTTTGCTTGCCCTGCTTTGTCCCCTACTTCTATTGTTAAAGGAAGAGATTGATTATAAAATTTGAGCGCTTGTTGCTTGTCTCCAAGTGAGTCGTAAACAAAACCGATATCATTAAGGATAACAGCTTGTCCTGCTTTGTCCCCTAATTCTATTGTTAAAGGAAGAGATTGATTATAAAATTTGAGC
>NZ_MRCD01000219.1 GCF_001904745.1 Calothrix sp. HK-06 | reverse complement strand
TATTTTGTGTAGAAACCCGGTTTCTTTTCGTAGGCGCCAAACCAAATAAATGTGTTTAAACTTACAACGTATATTTTACTATCATAAATGTATAAAATAAGTTTTAAAGACAGTAGTAATTAGCTTAGTTTATGTTTAATATAGTAAGTATTGTTATTTAGTTTTAAACTAAATAGTAATTTTAATCGCCATTATATTTAACATTTGCATGGAAGCTTAATAGTCCCATGCAATTTTGCTTTTGAGTGTAATTACTTAACTATTTAAAGGCGCCGATGGGAGAATAAAATTAAGGCTTTCAGGATACCATGTATAGTCTTTCATGTCGCTGGGCCAGGGAACTTCATTAACTTTCGCTACCTGTAAAGTATTTTGGTAAATTTTATTGTACAAAGCAGGAAAATCACCTATTTGAATATTGTTTTTAATAAAGGTTTGACGCAGCAATTGTGTTGTATACATCATATTATGAGCTTCAAAGCTACCATCTGGAAATATCTGGTCAAATATTAAAAACTTTATATCATCACGTTTTCGCTTAATTGCTCTTTGCGGTGTAATTCCAAATTTATTAGGTACGGTATCCCCCTCGATGTATACCATTATATAACTCGGTCCTTTCACCCAGTTTAAATAACCATTCCCAAAAGCAAAAACGTTTATTAACTGACTAGCGCGCTTCTCCCACTTCTCCTCTAAAATTCGGCGCCTTTTAAAATCGAATATACCAGCACGCGCATCAATATACTTCCTTTTTGCTACTCTCAAACCTCTCGCTAGTAAAATAGTGCCATGACTATCGCTGGAAAAGTTAAGAATAGTGTTGGAGGTAATGGCATAATTAGTTAAAATTGCCGTGTTGCCAATTACAGGGCTGCCAGATAAATTCAAACGGTCTAATCCTGCATTTATCCAATCAAGATATTTATTAATAAATCGAATAATCGGATGTATCTTACGGTAAGAGGCGTTATTTAAATTTGCAATACCAGTAACGAGAGTCGAAGCATATCTACGACTTCGCTTTGAAGACTCGCTTTCACGTTGCCCTAACCCAGAAATAAATACTGCATACAACTCACGCTTATCGTTTTCCGGATAGTAAACTATTTGACTCGTAATTACACCAAAAGGATTTCCTGATGCAATAACGGTGTTAAAGTCAAAAATCTGCTCAGTCTCAGGGTTTTGCAACTGTCCATCAAATTTTTTATCAGGAAATATTGCTTCTAAGGGCCAACGCCACCATCTTGAGTCTACTTGTCCTACTTTTGTGTCGCTCATATATACTATGGTTGTAAATTATACTATTTTTTGCCTAAGTATGATTATACAAAATCCTTTATCAAAAAAGTATACCGTTTTAACGTGCGAATTTAGAGACCAGGAAATTTTTGACGCCTTTCCGGAATTAATAGCTCCTAAGTTGGTTACTTATATAACGATAACAAGCGCGTCCTGCATAAGTATAAAAGGTAGGCGCCTATATATAAATCAACCAGAGTAACTAAAGGAATTTATTATGTCTGACTCAACTAATCCTTTAACACCAATTCAAACTGACAACGTTCCATCCCAAGATTTAACAAATTCTTTAACACCACAACAAATGAAACCTGATAACACTTCACCCAAATTTAGCTTTAGAAATGCAATTGTTAAAAACTGGAAGACTACAACTGTTGGTGTAGTTATTTCTTTCACTGGTTTTGTTTCCTTCTCACCTCAAACCTTCGGTGGTCCCGATACACCTTTTGTGCAGGTATGTAAGTATGTAACCTCTGGAGGTCTCGCAGCGTTAGGTATTAGCTCGAAAGACTATAACATTACAGGTGGTAATGGTAGTTAAATTGAAACACTTTTCTATCAATGCGTTTTTCGTTTCTAATGTGGCAGCATGGATACGAAAATGTGCAAAAATTGAAGAATTAGTTTCGATTTGAATTAATATGGCAACTTATTTAGTCACAGGCGCCAATCGAGGTATAGGTTTAGAGTACTGCCGTCAGTTAAAAGAACGAGGAGATACTGTAATTGCCGTTTGTCGTTCTGCTTGTGATGAGTTAAAAAATCTGGGTGTACAAATAGAGCCTAATATAGATATTACGAACGATGCATCGGTAAATGATTTAGTTAATAGGTTACAGGGTTTGCATCTCGATGTTTTGATTAATAATGCTGGTATTATCAAACGAGTTAGTCTTGATAATCTAGACTTTGAAAGCATTCGGCGCCAGTTTGAAATAAATGCTTTAGGAACTCTCAGAGTTACAGGCGCCTTACTTCCGAATTTAAAAAATGGCTCTAAAATAATTATAATGACTAGCCGTATGGGTTCCATTGAAGATAACACTTCGGGAGGCTCATACGGTTATCGCATGTCGAAAGTAGCTGTCTCAATGGCAGGAAAGTCTTTATCGCATGATTTAAAACCAAAAGGTATTGCCGTTGCTATTCTCCATCCTGGACTGGTGCAAACTCGCATGACTGATTTCAGTGGTATTACTACATCTGAGTCAGTTCAAGGACTTATAAAACGGATTGATGAATTAAATCTAGATAATACAGGCACTTCCTGGCATAGTAATGGCGAAATATTACCTTGGTAATCAATATATAAATATGAACTAAATATGAAATAAATATGAAAAAGCCGCGAAAACAATGCTTCGCGACTTTCGGTGTGGTGTGAGGAGTTTAACTATCTATTATCATAAAGGTTACTTTGAGGGGCGACATACCTGGTAACAGTTTTGGTAACGAGAAACCCGGTTTCTTTAAAGAAACCGGGTTTCTAATAGAAACGCGACATATCGTGTCTACGACATACCGCGTCTCTAAAACTTTTTCTTCTTGTCCTTCACATCTTCATGGTTGAAAATATTTTTCCACTACGAAGGCACAAATTACACAGAAGAAATCGAACTATTAAGTTCATTCGGTCAACGAAATTCACCTTAATGGTGAGTGTGTGTACCCTAAAAGTAAAAACCGTGGCTTTTGGGAGGGGTCCACGGCTTTTGGGGTAATGTGAGAAGCATAACTGAGATTCATAATAAGCTTATAAATTAGAGCCGTGGCGCCGGTAACAGTTTTGGTAACAGAGACTCAAAAACACCTCCAAGGTGTATAAAGTTTTCCTTTACAATAGTTTACATGAACTAAAGTAGGGCGCCACCACAACTCGAACCACTTCCAGCAGTACACCCATAACAGTAAGCAGCAGTTTGAACTTCGTTGATTACGTCTAAGTTGCCGCTCTCAAGTAACTTAGCAACCGTCAAAGCTTCTCCATCCTTGGTTTTTGCTGGCAGGTTCATCATTTGATTAAAGTCGCAATCGTAAATATTACCTCTATAATCGATAGATATTTCGTCACGACACATCAAGTTTCCTACTGTGTCTGAGTTATAGTGCGATTCCAAAAACTCTAAGTAGGGAGCGTATAGTTTTTTACGTTCTAAATGTAGCTTTGTTCTCCCTACTGGTAAGTTTGTGATTGTGAATAAATTATTGAAGTCAATATTAAAATTGTTTTTCAAAAAACGTTTATAATCACTTTCGAGACTTTGTTGGTTAGGCGCCAGAGAAAATTTTTCGGTAGTCGGTAGCAAGGGGTTGTACACTAAATCTAAAATTAAATCAGGCACCGTACCGTAACCAAGTCGGTTTAACCATTGCAAAGCTTCAATAGAAGCGTCAAAAACACCGTTCCCCCGCATTTTGTCTACGTTGTCTGCCATGTAACAGGGTAGTGAAGCTACAACTCTGACCTTGTTTTGAACAAAGTATTGGGGAAGGTAGTCAAAACCAGGTTCAAAATAAATAGTCAAATTTGACCTGACTATAACAGACTTATCGTTTTTTCTAGCTGCCTCAACAAGTTCCTGAAATCCATAATTCATCTCCGGCGCCCCACCAGTCAAGTCAACGATTTTGATTTGTGGGAATTTTTCGATTAATTCTATTAAATACTGGCAAATTTCAGGTGATAACTCCTCTGTACGCTTCGGTCCAGCATCAACATGACAATGCGAACAAGCTAAATTACAGCGTTTACCCAAATTAATTTGCAAAACAGTGATTTGCTGTTTTGTTAGGGGTAATTTTAATTTTTCTTTGAAAGGCGTGATTTTTGAAGTAATCATTTTATTTCAACACAATGTACCATCTCTATATTATCGAATAGCGTTCATGCAATTTTTAGACTACATAGAAATACAATTAATCTCTGTCTAAAGGATATTATCGTTCATGTATATTAGTTTTTATGTTCGTAAATATTATAGACAATACTAATACCTTAATATCTACCTTACGTTAGCATAAAACCGCTCTTGAGATAGAAAGAATAATGAAGCTGTTTAGTTTAAAAACTAGGTAAGTCACTTAACTAAATTAATATCAGGAGCTAGAGTCATGAGCCAAATTCTCAAAAATAACAGTAAATCTAATAGTGCTTCCGATGATAACACATCTCAAGGAACTAGAGATATAGGAGTTTTGGCTTTCCTTGCCGTATTAGCGATGTTAACCATAAATAGCGGAGCTTTTGGTTCTAATCACAGTATTACCTCAAAAATTACTAATACAGCTGAGATTACCAGCGAAACAGATGATTTTGCTGGAAAAACTGTGACAATTAGGAGTAAACCTATTCAAGTTATTGGTTCACGCTCTTTTACCGTTACAGATAAACAATTAGTAGGTGGTAAACCCATTGTAGTTATTAATGCTTCTGGTATACCTTTTGATTTACCAAAAGATAGAAATACAGAAGTTCAGGTAACGGGTCAGGTTCGTAAACTAGATATTTCAAAAATTGAGCGCGATTTTAAACTGAATATACAAGATGAATATTACAAAGATTACATTAATCAACCTGCAATTATTGCACGCTACATTACACTAGCTCCCAAACCCGGTCAAGTCGCTACGAATCCCGAACAGTTTTATGGTAAACGGGTTGCTATGATGGGCAAAGTTAAAGATATTCAAAGTCCAACTTTATTAAAGTTAGATGATGGCAATTTTATTGGTGGAAAAGATTTACCAATTTTATTTAGCCAAAAACCAAAAGCCGCAGTCAATGAAGGTCAAACTGTAGTAATTATGGGAAAAGTGAGTCCATTTGTTGCTGCTGATATTCAACGAAATTATAAAATGAATTGGAATTCAGATGTAAAAAGACAACTTGAAGCTGAATACGGCAATACTCCTGTATTAATAGCAGAGAATATGTATCCTTAGTAGATAGAAGTGTAAGAGGTTGTTTGAAAAGTCAGATAAGGTATAAATTGTCATTCTAAGTGGAGCGTAGCCCACATCTTACAGCATTCTCAATAAGCTTAAAGAAACCGGGCTTCTGTACGAAAAA